>NZ_JBSWYB010000035.1:0-48391 GCF_056160905.1 Leisingera sp. ABD4_442
GCACCGCGCCACGCGCGGTGCCGCGCCCAACGGGAGGAGGGGTTTTCGTCAGAAAAGCCTGACGACGGGCGGGAGAGCTTGCCCGGGCGGACGCCCGGCATGAAAAAAGGCGCCGCAGGGGCGCCTCTTTGCTGCGGGTCTGACGCTGTGCCGCTCAGGACGGGCCGATCGGCTTGCAGGCCACGTTGCGGGCGTTCAGGCGGCGGCAGGCCAGTTCCGCCTGCTCCTGGCTCATGCCAAGGAAATTCGCCTCAAACCCGCGCCGTGTCTTGGCGACCTTGCGCAGGGAGCCGTCCAGTGTTTCCAGCTCAGACAGCGCGGTGCGCAGCAGGACTTTCTCCGCCTGGTAGCGGCTGGTGTAAAGCCCGACATTGACGCCCCAATAGCGGCCGCCGGAGGTGGACAGGCGGGTGACCACCACCGGCTCCGGCTCCTGCGCGGCCTCTGCCCGCGCTAGGCTGGCCGGGCGGGCCGCAGGGCGCAGGCCGGTATAGGGCACCCTCTGCACCGCGGCGATGACCGCGGCTGTTGCCTCTTGCGGGGCGGCTTCCGGCTCAGCCTCTGCCTCCGCCAGGGCCTGGGCGATGCTATCGCGCAGGGCATCGCCCTGCACGCCGCCGCCGGCGCTGACGGGCTGTACGTTCTCGATCTGCCCGGCGGTTTCGGAGGCGTCCTCGCCAGGTTCGGCGGGCGGCGTCTGCAGGGCTTCCTCAAGGGCGGCCACCAGAACCGGTGATTCGCTGCTGCCGGGCCGGGTCTTGGGGCGCAGGCTGGTGTTCACCTGGCCGCTGACCCGGATGGTTTTGCCTGCAACCCCATGAGACGCGCTGTCACCGGCATCGGCGACCACCACATTGCCTGCGCCCTGATAGGCGGGGCGCTGCGGTTTGCGCAAAGCAGCCCGCGAGGGCGCCCGCCGGAAGCCAAGGTCCAGCAGTTCTGCCACCTTGGCATTGCGCGAGGTGGTGGACTTGCCGCCGAACACAGTTGCGATGATCCGCTCGCTGCCGCGTTTGGCCGATGCCACCAGGTTGAAGCCCGCCGCGCGGGTGTATCCGGTCTTGATGCCGTCGGCACCGCGGTAATTGGCCAGCAGGCGGCGGTTGGTGTTGGGGACTTCGCGGATGCCTGCATGGGTCGAGCGGCGCGAGAACAGGTTGTAGTATTCCGGGTAATCATACAGCAGATGCCGCCCCAGCGTGGTCATGTCGCTGGCGGTGGACAGATGCCCGCTGGCTGTGAGGCCATGGGCGTTCTTGAAGGTGGTGCGGCTCATCCCCAGTGCCTTGGCGGTGCGGTTCATACGGCGGGCAAAGGCCGCCTCGGAGCCGGACAGCGTCTCGCCGATTGCGGTGGCCGCATCATTGGCGGATTTCACCGCCGCAGCGCGGATCAGATAGCGGAAGGCAATCCGCTGGCCGGAGCGCAGCCCCAGCTTCGAGGGCGGCTCAGCCGCGGCATTGCGGGAGATCTTGACTTTGGTGTCGAGGGTGATTTCACCGTTCCGCACCGCCTCAAACGCGATGTAGAGCGTCATCATCTTGGTCAGCGAGGCCGGGTGCAGCCGGGTGTCGGCATTGCGCGAATGCAGCACTTCGCCGGTGCGCGCGTCGATCACCATCGCCGCATAGGGGGCTGCGGCAGCCCGCTGCGGCTGGAGCACCATCATCAGCGCTGCAACAAAAAGAACCGCGGCTGCCCATAGGAACCGGGTACGGGAATACCGGCCAGACGCCGGATTGACCTGCGTGATCACTGCCATGTTTGCCTCATGCCGCCGGTTTTCCGGCTGGCGTTTTTGCCTGTTCGCAAAAGCGTAACACAGGGTTTATGAGGAATAAACAGGCGCGAATGGGGGCTGTGGCGCGGTTGCGCAGCGCGGTGCCGGCATCTTGTGTGTGCTGTGCAACTTGCCGCTAAATGCGGCAAGTCCTAACGAAAGGTTATCAAAAAAAGTTGCACCGCCTGCCCGGAAGAGCGGTGATTTCGGACGCCGGGCAGGGGCAGGGGGCAGCAGATATCAGCCCGGGTGGAAATTCGTCACGTAGAAAGGGGAGGAGTAGCTGAGCCCGAGCGAGAATTCACAGGGCTGCGGCAGGCGCGCCTTGATGCGGGATTCGAGATCTGCCAGCAGCGCCCTGGAAAAGGCCTCATCCCGGTGCGGTTTGGTGAGCAGCGCGACATTGATGGCAATATGGGTGTGGCGGAACCGGTCCGCGGCATAGGCCCGCCCTTTGCAGGCGCCGGCGCCGCTGTCGTGCTCAAGGATGGTGGCCTCGATTTCAGCGAGGATGGTTTCGGCATCCACATCCAGATCGCTGGAGTATTTCAGTTCGGCGTGCGGCATGTCCCGGGGCTCCCTTGGCTGTTGGGACGGAGTTAGGCCATCAAGGGGTGAATGAAAAGCGTGCAAGACCAGCGATGCGGGCAGCACCCGCCATTGGGGCAAAGGGGCCGCATCCGGGGGATACGGAATTCGGGCGCGAATTCCGTCTTGAAATCCTGCGGGGATTTCAGGCCCGTTTCCGGCTGCAGCCTTCAGATTCCCCGCACGGGCTCCGGTTTCCGCGCCGGAATTCGATCTGCGCCGCCTATGCGGCGGCTTTTGCCCCGGGGCGGATCAAGCGCCGCCTGAAGTGCCGCCAGGCCTCCGGCTTGCTGCAGGTCAGCCCAGGCGCTCCACCAGCGCTGCCAGGCCGCTCAGATCTGCAATTTCGGTGTAGCGCGGGCTGTGCTCCGGGGCTTCGGCGTGCTCCACCTCCCAGACCAGCCCATGCGGCACATAGGTGCCCCAGCCGCCGGCCTCGATCACTGGCACCACGTCGGAGCGCATGGAATTGCCCACCATCATCGCACGCTCCGCCCCGTCGCCGTGGCGGGCGAAAATGTCCAGATAGACCTCCGGTGTCTTCTCCGACACCACCTCAACCCCGTCAAACAGATCACCCAGCCCCGACTGCGCCAGCTTGCGCTCCTGATCCAGCAAATCGCCCTTGGTGATCAGCACCACGGTGTAGCGCCCGGCCACCGCCTCCACCGCCTCGCGCGCATGGGGCAGCAGTTCGATCGGGTAGGAGAGCATCATCTGGCCTGCGGTGATCAGTTCCTTGATCACGGCGGCGGGCACGCGCTCTTGCGTGACCTCGATTGCGGTTTCGATCATTGACAGGGTAAACCCTTTCACCCCGTAGCCATACCGCCCCAGATTGCGCCTTTCCGCATCCAGCAGCAGGCGGTCCAGCTGTTCCGGTCCGACCTCATCGGGGGTGTGATCCATCAGCAATTCGGCGAATCTGTCCTGCGTGACGCGGAAGAACCGTTCGTTGTGCCAAAGGGTATCGTCGGCATCAAAGCCGATTGTTGTCAAATTTCGTGTCAATCTGCGCGTCTCAGTCTCTTTTCCTAAACCCTATAGAGGCTATATAAGCGTCACAGTTAATTCCACGTGTCACTGGATCAAATTGCCCATGCTGCTGCAGCCCGTAATGATGTCGGATCATTCAGACGATGATACAGACGCCGGCGTCCTGACCAAGACAAAGCCCAAGACCAAGCGCCCGCCGCGCTACAAGGTCCTGCTGCTGAATGACGACTACACGCCGATGGAATTTGTCGTGATGGTGCTGGAGAGGTTCTTTGGCATGACCCACGCGCAGGCGTTTGAGATCATGCTGACGGTGCATAAAAAGGGCGTTGCCGTGGTCGGCGTGTTCAGCCATGAGATTGCCGAGACCAAGGTCGGCCAGGTGATGGATTTCGCCCGCCGCCACCAGCACCCGCTGCAGTGCACCATGGAAAAAGAAGAGTAAAAGAGGCCCTTAGATGTCCGTCCGCTTGTCACTGGCCGCCCAATCGGGCGGCTTTGCCGTTCCGGCTGAGGGCCGTATCGCCGTATTCCATCCCCGCGCCGGGCATGACCTGTCAGTGCTGCCCAGGGAACAGGTTCTGGTGATCCAGCCGTTCCGCCCCGACCATGATCATTTCGAGGCCCAGGGCTACGCCTGCGTGCCCGCGCTGGAAGCAGGGGCGGAATACGCTGCCGCTGTTGTCTTTCTGCCGCGGGCCAAGGCGCTGGCGCGGATGCTGGTGGCGCAGGCGGCTGCCTGCACGCAGGGCCAGGTGCTGATCGACGGCGCCAAGACCGAGGGCATTGATTCGGTTCTGAAGGACCTGCGCAAGCGCTGCGAACCCTCCGCGCCGGTCTCCAAGGCGCATGGCAAGGTGTTCTGGATCGCGGGCGGCACCGGTTTGCCGGATTGGCAGCCGGAAGGGCCGCAGCAGGTTGAAGGCTTCATCACCGCCCCGGGCGTGTTCTCGGCGGATGGCATCGACCCGGCGTCCCGGATGCTGGCGGCGGCACTGCCGCAGAAACTGGGCCGCTGCGTGGCGGATCTGGGTGCGGGCTGGGGCTATCTCTCGGCGCAGGTGCTAAAGCGCGAGGGCGTTGAAGACCTGCATCTGGTGGAGGCGGATCACGCCGCGCTGGCCTGCGCCCGCCTCAATGCCGCCGACCCGCGGACGCAGTTCCACTGGGCCGATGCCCGCAGCTGGAAAGCGCCGGGCCCGGTGAACACGGTGGTGATGAACCCGCCGTTCCACACCGGCCGCGCCGCGGAACCGTCGCTGGGCCAGGCCTTCATCGCCGCCGCAGCAGCAATGCTGGCCGCGAACGGCAGCCTGTGGCTGGTGGCCAACCGGCATCTGCCCTATGAAACCGCGCTGGGTGAACGCTTTGCCCAGGTGCGCGAGGAAAGCGGCGACAACCGCTTCAAGATCCTGCACGCCGCCAAGCCCAAACGCGGGCGCAAGTAACCGCGCGCCGGACGCGATGCCGGTTTCCAAACCGGCCGGCGCGGTCTAACGTGCGGGCCAAACTGCCTCAGGGAGTGCCCATATGTCCTTTTCCATCTCCGGCAAGACCGCGATTGTGACCGGTGCTGCCAGCGGCATCGGCCTGGCCATCGGCAAGCAGTTCGCCGACGCCGGCGCCAATGTGATGTTCGCCGACATGCAAGAGGCGCAGCTGGTGGCAGAGCTGGGCGAGCAGGCGGACGAAAGCAACATCCGCTACTTCGCCGGCGACCTGCGCGAGCGGCTGACCATCGCCAACCTGCTGTCGGCCACCATTGACGCTTTCGATGACATTGACATCCTGGTCAACGGCGCCCGCCAGGTGGTGGCGACCGATGCGCTCGATCCCCAGGATGAAACCCTGGATCAGCTGCTGAACCAAAGCCTGCTGCCGGCGGTGCGCCTGTCCCAGCAAGTAGCCCGGCGGATGATCAAGCAGGGCGAGGCGCGCGAAGGCGACGGCCCCAATGGCAGCATCATCAACCTGTCGTCGATTGCCGCGCGCCGCACCCATCCGGAACTGATGGCCTACTCCGTGGCCTCTGCGGCGCTGGATCAGGCGACACGTTCGCTGGCGGTTGCGCTGGCGCCGCACCGGATCCGTGTGAACTCCATTGCCTTTGGCTCCGTGATGAGCGCCTCGATGCGGGACACGCTCAAGGACAACCGCAGCTTCCGCCAGGATATCGAGGCGCATACCCCGCTGGGACGGGTTGCTTCGCCGACTGAGCTGACCGAAACCGCGCAGTATCTGGCTTCGGATGCCTCCGGCTTCATGACCGGCCAGGTGCTGACCCTGGACGGCGGCCGCACCCTGCTGGACCCGGTGTCCGCACCGATGCACTGATTGGAAAGACTTCACATGACTGCTGAGATGAAAGCCGAAAAGGCGCAGGCTGCAGCCTGGTTCCGGGACTTGCGCGGCCAGATCGTGGCCGCCTTTGAGGGGCTGGAGATGAGCCACAGCGACGGCCCCTTTGCAGAGATGGCGCCGGGCCGGTTCGAGGTGACAGAGACCAAACGCACCTCGGATGACGGCTCGGATGCGGGCGGCGGGCTGATGAGCGTGATGCGCGGCGGACGGGTGTTTGAAAAGGTCGGCGTCAACATCTCAGAGGTCTACGGAACCCTGGGCGAGCGCGCCCAGAATGCCATGGCCGCGCGCAAGGGCATCCCGGGGATGAAGGACGATCCGCGGTTCTGGGCCTCGGGCATTTCGCTGGTCGCCCATATGCGCAACCCGCATGTGCCCGCTGTCCACATGAACACCCGCATGTTCTGGACCCCGCATGCCTGGTGGTTCGGCGGCGGCTCGGACCTGAACCCTTGCATCGAATACGCAGACGACACCGCGCATTTCCACGCCACCCAGAAGCAGTATCTGGACCCGCATGGGGCAGAACAGTATCCGCGGCTGAAAGAATGGGCGGATGAGTATTTCTACATCCCCCACCGGGGGCGCGCCCGTGGTGTTGGCGGCATCTTTATGGACGACCAGAACAGCGGTGATTGGGCGGCGGACTTCGCCCTGACCCAGGACATCGGCCGCGCCTTCCTGCCGGCCTTTGTGCCGCTGGTCGAAAAACGCCGGGTGCAGGATTATTCCGAGGCAGACAAGGACGCGCAGCTCATTCACCGCGGCCTCTATGCCGAATACAATCTGGTCTATGACCGCGGCACCAAGTTCGGGCTGGAGACCGGCCACGACGCCAACGCGGTGCTGATGAGCCTGCCGCCGCTGGCCAAATGGGTCTGACCCGGCTCCGCAATTGAACCTGTGCAAGCGCGCCGCCCCCAAGCGGCGCGTTTTTGTCTTGCGGCGGATTTATGCTGATTTTCTGCCGCAGTCCGCGACATCGCGCCCGGCTGCGCTAAGGTAAAAGGGAACAGGCAAGAAAAGAGCAGCAATCACACAAAGCAAGGCAGGGGGCATTTCACATGCGCAATCTGGTTCTGGGGGTATTGGCGCTGGCACTGGCGGCGGGGTGCGGCCGCCCGCCGGACAGGGCCGCCAGCGCGCCGGAGGTCACCCGCACGGAGCCTGCAAATGCGCGGCTGGCCGGGCTGTCCACCTATCCCCGGTTCGGCGACAGCGACCCGCATGACTGGGAGGGGCGCAAGCCCTGGTCGTATCCTGTGCACGGGATCGACGTGTCGCGCTACCAGGGTGATATCGACTGGCGCCAGGTGCGCCGCTCCGGCGTCTCCTTTGCCTACATCAAGGCAACCGAGGGCGGCGACCACACTGACGCCAAGTTCCGCGAAAACTGGCGCGGCGCGCGGGCGGCCGGGCTGAAACGCGGCGCCTATCACTATTACTATTTCTGCCGTCCCGCAGCGGAGCAGGCGCGCTGGTTTATCCGCAACGTGCCCAAGGATGCAAACGCGCTGCCGCCGGTTCTGGACATGGAGTGGAACCACCGCTCCCGCACCTGCAGGCTGCGGCCCGATGGCGCCACGGTGCGGGCCGAGGCGCGCAAGTTCCTGAACATCCTGGAACGCCATTACGGCAAGCGCCCGGTGGTCTACACGACGGTAGACTTCTACCGCGACACCGGCATCGGCCGGCTCAGCGGCACCGAGTTCTGGCTGCGCTCCGTCGCGGGCCATCCGCGCGAAGTCTACCCGGGCAAGGCTTGGAGCTTCTGGCAGTACAGCGGCACCGGCCAGGTTGCGGGGGTGGCAGGAGATGTGGATCTCAACACCTTCCGCGGCAGCCCGGAAAGCTGGCTCAGGTGGTCGGGGCAAATCTAGCGCCGGCAGGGGGCTTTGCCCCCTCGCGCCTTGGGCGCTCACCCCCAGGATATTGTCAGCCAGAAGAAGGGAGGGTCCGTATTCTTCTGGCTCCAAATATCCCGGAGCGCGAGGCAGAGCCTCGCTTCAGGCCTTCCAGTCAAAGAACCCCTGGCCGGCTTTTTCCAGCAGCTTTGCCGCCATCTCCCGGCCCAGCTCCGCGCCGTCCTCCACCGGGCAAGTCTGATCGTCATTGATCGCCTCGGACCCATCCGGCCGCAGCACCTCGCCGCGCAGGCGCAGGGTCGCGCCATCCAGTTCCGCCAGACCGGCAATCGGCGTTTCGCAGGAGCCGTCAAGTGCGGCCAGGAAGGCGCGCTCGGCGGTCAGGCGCTGGCCCGTCTCATGGTCATGGATCGCCGCCAGCATGTCGCCTGCGCGGCTGTCATCGGCGCGGCGCTCGATGCCGATGGCGCCCTGGGCCACTGCGGGCAGCATGTCGCTGGTCTCAATCGCATTGGCAGGCACATCCGCCATCGCCAGCCGGTTGAGCCCCGCCATCGCCAGGAAGGTGCATTCCGCCACACCCTCTGAGAGCTTGCGCAGGCGGGTCTGCACATTGCCGCGGAATTCGACCACGTTCAGATCGGGGCGGCGGTTCAGAAGCTGAGCCCGGCGGCGCAGCGACGAGGTGCCGACCACCGCGCCCTCGGCCAGATCATGCAGCGAGGCCAGCGACGGCGAGATAAACGCATCGCGCACATCCTCGCGCGGCAGATAAGTATCCAGCAGCAGCCCCTCAGGCTGCAGCACCGGCATGTCCTTCATCGAATGCACCGCGATGTCGATGGCGCCTGACAACAGGTCCTCTTCGATTTCCTTGGTGAACAGCCCCTTGCCGCCCAGCTCCTTCAGCGGCTTGTCCGCCGCGATCAGCGCCTGATTGTCGCCGGTGGTCTTGATCACCACCACCTCGAACGCCTCATGCGGCAGATCAAAGGCAGCGGCCAGGCGCGCGCGGGTCTCATAGGCCTGGGCCAGCGCCAGCGGCGATCCGCGGGTGCCGATTTTCAGGGGCGAAGCGGGGGAGGGCAGGGTCAGTGTCATGCTGAAAGCCATAAATCAGTTTGCATCCCGGAGGAAACCGGTTTTTGCGCATCTCCCACAGGGGCCGCGCCCGGGCTTTGACATAGAACAAGGCGCCTGTGCGCAAGGCGCGGCACATCGCCCCTGCTCTTGACATTCGCCCCCGCAGGCCTGACCTCAGGAGCCGAGCGACAAAGAGGATACCCATGGCTGGACAAAAGAAGCTGCTGCGCGCATTGGCAGGTGAAAAACAGGATGTGCCGCCGATCTGGATGATGCGCCAGGCGGGCCGCTACCTGCCGGAATACCGCGCCACCCGCGCCCAGGCCGGGGATTTCCTGTCGCTGTGCTACAATTCCGAGCTGGCCGCCGAGGTCACCCTGCAGCCGATCCGCCGCTACGGGTTCGATGCGGCAATCCTGTTTGCCGACATCCTGCTGATCCCGCAGGCGCTGGGCGCCGATCTGTGGTTCGTGACCGGCGAAGGCCCGCGGCTGTCGACCATCACTTCGGATGCCGATTTTGCCAAACTTGGCCCGGCAAGCGACATCCATGAGACGCTGAACCCGATCTACGAGACCGTGCGCATCCTGTCGCGGGAACTTCCATCCGAGACCGCGCTCATCGGCTTTGCCGGCGCGCCCTGGACCGTGGCCACCTATATGATTGCAGGCCGCGGCACCCCGGATCAGGGGCCGGCCCACGCCCTGCGGGAGGAAAACACTGCCCTGTTCGAAGCACTTCTGGCGCGGATCACCGAGGCAACCATTGACTACCTGTCGAAACAGATCGAGGCCGGCGCCGAAGCGGTCAAGATTTTCGACAGCTGGGCCGGCTCGCTGAAGGGCGAAGCCTTCCAGAAATACGCGCTGGAGCCCTGCCGCCAGATAACCGCCGCATTGAAGGAACGCCACCCGGGCATCCCCGTCATCGGCTTCCCGCGCGAGGCAGGTGAGAAATACGTGGGCTTTGCCAAGGCCACCGGTGTGGACTGCGTGGCGCTGGACAACTCGGTCGACCCGGCCTGGGCGGCCGCCAATATCCAGGTGGACGGTTGCGTGCAGGGCAACCTCGCCTCCCGCCACATGGTCACTGGCGGGCAGGATCTGGTGGATGACACCCGCCGCATTGTTGAGGCCTTCCGGAACGGCCCGCACATCTTCAACCTGGGCCACGGCATTACGCCTGACGCCGACCCGGACAATGTGCAGCGGATGATCGACACGGTCCGCAGCTGCTGATCTTGTGTTATCCTCGAAGATGCGGCAATAGCCGCATCTTCGGATACATCCAGAGGCCTGATCATGGACTACAGCAGAATGGGCGGCGCCCGCATGGGCAGCAACAAGCCGCGCCACGCGGAACACAACGCCAAGGGCACAAAGAAAAACCCTTTTGGCAAGCAGTCGGACAAGACCGAGCTGCTGAAGCGGATGAAAGCCGCCGCTGAAAAGGCCAAGACAGAAGACTGAGCCTACGCCTGGTCCAGCTCTGCCAGGATTTCCTCGCTGTGCTGGCCGCGACGGGGGATCTCCGGCGGTGTCCATTCAGGCTCACCGGAAAACCGCGGGGCAGGGGCGGCTTGCAGCACGCCTTGCTCTTCAACCCAGGTGCCGCGGGTATTCATCGGATGCGCCAGCGCCTCCTCCGGGTTCAGCACCGGTGCCACGCAGGCGTCTGACCCTTCAAACAGCGCCGCCCAATGGTCGCGCGGCTGGCTGGCAAAAATCCCGGCAAGCCGGCCGGTCAGGGCAGGCCACTTGGTTTTGTCGAACTGCTGCTGGAACTCCGCGTCCGCTGCCAGTCCCAGTTTCTCCAGAAACAGGGCATAGAACTTCGGCTCCAGGCATTGCACCGAGACATAGCCGCCGCCGGCACAGGCATAGGTGCGGCTCCAATGCGGACCGTCCAGCAGGTTTGCTCCACGTGTGACGCCAAAGTTCCCGGCCTGGCGGATGCTCATCAAGAGGTTCATCATATGGGCCGAGCCGTCATAGATCGCGGCATCGACCACGCAGCCCTTGCCGGTGGTTCCCGCCTTCAGGATACCGGCCAGCATTCCCGCCACCAGATACATCGCGCCGCCGCCGATATCGCCGGTCAGCGTCGCGGGCGTCAGCGGCACGTCGCCGGGGGCGGAGGCATACCACAGCGCACCCGACAATGAGATGTAATTGAGGTCATGCCCTGCCACATGGGCCAGCGGGCTGTCCTGGCCCCAGCCGGTCATCCGGCCATAGACCAGGGCCGGGTTCGCCGCATGGCAGGCCTCCGGCCCCAGCCCCAGCCGCTCCATCACGCCGGGGCGGAAGCCCTCGATCAGCCCATGTGCGTTTTTGGCAAGTTTCAGGAAGGTTTCCGCATCGCCGGGGTCCTTGAGGTCCAGTGTGATCGACCGCTTGCCACGGTCCAGCAGCGAGCTTTCGGGCATTCCTGGCGTACGGCCCGGTGTACGGGGGGTGTACGGGCGGTGCACGCAGATCACCTCTGCCCCGAGGTCGGCCAGTGTCATCGCGGCAAAGGGGCCGGGGCCCAGGCCCTCGACCTCCAGAATGCGGATCCCTTGCAGCATTTGGTGCCTCCCTTGTCGCTGTCCAGCAGGGGCCAGTCTGCGGCGGCTCAGGCGCTTTGGGCAAGCTGCTGGCGGAATTTCCGTGGCGGCATTCCTGTGCCCTTTGCAAACATCCGGCTGAAATGGGCCGGGTCGTTGAAACCCAATTCATAACCGATCTGGGCGGCACTCAGATTGGTGTAAATCAGCAGCCGCCGCGCCTCCCGCAGGACACGGGCGCTGATCAGCGCCGAGGCCGGCTGGCCGGTGGCCTGATGCGCGATCCGGTTCAGGTGGGTGGCAGAGACCGCCAGCTCAGAGGCGTAGTCCGCCAGCGGCCGGCGCAGGCGGAAATCGCGCTCCACCAGCGCCTCGAAACGGGTGAACAGCGGGCTGGCTCCGGATTGGGACGCGGTGTCCTGCCCGGCAATGGCGCGCGCAGCAATGGCGGTGACGGAGAGCGCCAGGCCGCGCAGCAGTTGCGCCCGGCCAAAGTCCCGGCGGCCGTACTCAGCGGACAGCTGCGCCGCCAGCGGCTGAAGCCCTGCAGGCAGTTGCAGGACGGCCGGCTGATCCAGCACCGCCCGCACGCCTTCGCCCGGCATCAGGTTCTGGTCCAGAAGATCGGATGCCAGGGTAATCACCCAGCCGCTGGTGCCGCTGTCAAAGCGGAACCCATGCACCACGCTGCGCGGCACATTGATCAGGCAGGGCGGGGCCAGCGGATGGTTGAAACCGTCAATTTCCGCACATCCTCCGCCGCCAGTAAGGACCAGCAGCTGATGCAGCCGGGCATGGCGATGGGGTCTTAATTCCCAGTCATGCAGCTCTGACCGGGTGCGGATAGTCTCAATATGCAGCACATCTGCCAGTTCTGCGGTTTCGCCGAACAGGTTGTAGTTGTTGATGCGGGGGCGGCTGATCATGTGTGAAATGTACAATAAATGGCGCGCTTGGTCCATTCGCAAAGAGCGGTTGGCGGTGCATAATTCCCGCCGCACGCAGAGTTCATTGGTCACGGAAAACGCGCATGTCCACCCATCACACACAAGTCGTCATCATAGGCGGCGGACCTTCGGGGCTGCTGCTGTCGCAGCTTTTGCACCGCCAGGGAATCAGCTCGATTGTACTGGAGAAGCATACGCGGGCGCATGTGCTGGGCCGGATCCGTGCGGGGGTGCTGGAGCATGGTTTTGTCAACCTGATGCACGAGGCAGGCTGCGGCAAGCGCATGGACCGCGAGGGCGAGATTCACGCAGGGTTCCTTATCGCCCATCAAGGGCGCTTGGACCGGATAGATCTGGCAGAGCATACCGGCGGTGAGACGGTTATGGTTTATGGCCAAACCGAAGTGACTCGCGATCTGTATGAGGCACGGGATGCCTTGGGCGGGATAGTGATCCATGAGGCGCAGAACGTGCAGCCCCATGCGCTGACTGATGCCCGCCCTCATGTCACCTGGGAGCAGGACGGGGAGGCGCAGCGGGCTGACTGCGACTTCATCGTTGGTGCTGACGGGTTCCACGGTGTCAGCCGCAAGTCGATCCCGGCAGATGTGCTGAAGGAATACGAGAAGGTTTATCCCTTCGGCTGGCTGGGGGTCCTGTCGGAAACGCCACCGGTGGCGGAGGAGCTGATTTATGCCCGGCACGAGCGCGGTTTTGCCCTGTGCTCGCTGCGCAGCCGGGTGCTGAGCCGTTATTATATTCAGGTGCCGCTGACCGACCGGGTGGAGGATTGGAGCGACGCGGCCTTCTGGCAAGAGCTGAAGCGGCGTTTGCCGGAGGATGTGGCGGAGGGTTTGCAGACCGGGCCGTCGATTGAGAAATCCATCGCGCCCTTGCGCAGCTTTGTGGCCGAGCCGATGCGCTACGGCAATCTGTTCCTGGCAGGCGACGCGGCCCATATCGTGCCGCCCACCGGGGCCAAGGGATTGAACCTGGCGGCCTCGGATATCCATTACCTCTATCACGGGTTCCTGGATCACTACCTGAAAGGGGACAGCTCCGGGCTTGACAGCTATTCGGAAAAGGCGCTGGCGCGGGTCTGGAAGGCGGAACGCTTCAGCTGGTGGATGACCAACCTGCTGCACCGGGCGCCGGAAGGGTCGGAGACAGACCTGAGACTGCAAAGGGCAGAACTGGATTACCTGTTTTCATCGGAGGCGGCCCAGGTTTCGCTGGCGGAGAATTACGTCGGGTTGCCTTATTGATGGGAGGCAGCCTGAACGGCTGACGCTGCGTCGGCTGGTCTATGCGGATGGCCCGGGCTGTGGTCTCCTTTGCGCAGCAGAGGAGGGCGCCTATGCCAGCAGTGCTTTACGAAAAAGACGGGCGGATCGCGCGGATCACGCTGAACCGGCCCGAGGTGATGAATGCCATCAACGACGGGATGCCGCAGGAGCTGGCGGCGGCGGTGGCGCAGGCGGATGCAGACCCGCAAGTTCATGTGATGGTGTTGTCCGGCGCGGGCAAGGGGTTTTGCGCAGGCTATGATTTGACCTATTACGCCGAAGGCAACGGCAGCGGAGACGTCACCCAGCCGATGCCTTGGGACCCCATCAAGGACTACCGCTTTATGTGGGAGAACACCCAGGCCTTCATGTCCTTGTGGCGGGCGGCCAAGCCTGTGATCTGCAAGGTGCACGGGTTCGCGGTGGCAGGCGGGTCGGATATTGCGCTCTGTGCGGACCTGACGTTCATGGCTGAGGATGCGGAGATCGGCTATATGCCGGCCCGGGTTTGGGGCTGTCCGACCACCGCGATGTGGGTCTACCGGCTGGGCGCGGAGCGGGCCAAGCGGATGCTGTTCACCGGCGACAGGATCAGCGGCAGGGAAGCGGCGGAGATGGGGCTGGTGCTGAAGGCCGTGCCGGCGGACCAGCTGGATGATGCCGTTGAGGAAATGGCCGCGCGGATGGCGACGGTGCCGGTCAATCAGCTGGCGATGCAGAAGCTGGTGATCAATCAGGCGATCGAGCAGACCGGGCTGATGCAGACCCAGCGGCTGGCCACGATCTTTGACGGGATCACCCGGCACTCGCCGGAAGGGCTGAATTTCAAGGCCAGGGCGGAGGACGCCGGGTGGAAACAGGCGGTGAAGGAGCGGGACGAGGGCACCTTTGACTGGACAGCCAACGAGGCGCTGCCCCGGCGCAACCGCTGAGCTGAGCCGGGGGGCTCCCGCGCCTTTGCCAGGCATCGCAGATGCCAGGCACAGCCTTGGGCCGTGCGCCGCGCTGCGGCGCGGCGCTGCAGCGCGCAAGGCGCGCTGCCTGACCCAGCGCCGGCCCAGGCCTGGCGTCAGCCGGCCGCCAGGGCGGGGGCGGGAGTGCCCCAGGCAACTGTAAGCCGCTGACGGCGGCTGCGCGGGTTTTCCGCCAGATCCAGCAGGGCGGCGCCGAAGTCCGCAAAGGAGATTTGCGAAACCCCCTCTGCATTGGTCAGCAGCGTGTCGGTGCCAAAGATGTACTGGCCGGTTTGCGGCCCTTCTGTCAGCAGCGCAGGCGGGCGCAGGCAGGTCCATTCTGCCGCGGGCTCCTGCTCCAGCAAAGCGTCCTGCTTGGCGCAGGCCTCGGCAATCAAACGGGAGCTTTCCGGCAGGAAGCCGGGTGCGCTGAGCACCGTGTGGCCGCTGCCATCCGCCAGTTTCAGCAGCGCTGCACCGCCTGTGACCAGGACTGGAATGTTTGCGTGCCGGGCGGCTTGCACAGCGGCGCGGGTCAGCGGGATCAGGTCCGGTTCCCGCCCGGCCGGCGGGCGCAGCGCGCTGATCGCCAGATCGTGGCCTTCTGCCGCGCTGGCCGCGGCCTCTGGATCCGCCAGCAGGTCCAGGGGCAAGGGGGTGACCAGAGGGCTGATCCCTGCAAGCGCAGCAGGGGCGCGGGACACCGCTGTGACCGGATGTCCGCGGTGAGTTGCTGCCTTGACGGCTGCGCGGCCCACATCGCCGGTGGCGCCGAAAATAATGATCTTCATTGGGGTGCTCCTTTTGAAATCTCGACATCGAGATAGTTGAGATAAATCTCGACATCAAGATAAATCTGTTTACCTTGACGCTGCGGCAATTGCGGCCTTGCGCGGCGCGCGTGTGCGATGCAGGGCCTGGCCTGGCGCCCTTTGCAGCTTGGCAGGCGGTGGCAGGACGGTTAGGTCTGGGGGCAACCGGAACGCAGCACCAGGGAGGGATGCCCATGCAGATGAGTGACCAGAAGGAAATCGCCGCCGATCCCGCGACTGTTTATGCGGCGCTGCTGACGCCTGCTGTGCTGCAGGCCTGTGTGCCCGGCGCCCAGGAAGTGACCGGCACGCCGGAAGACGGTTTTGAGGCCACGGTCACTCAGAAAGTCGGCCCGGTCAAAGCCACCTTCAAGGGGCAAGTTACCTTGTCGGATATGGCTGAGAACGAGAAGCTCACCATTTCCGGCGAGGGCAAGGGCGGTGCGGCCGGTTTTGCCAAAGGCGGGGCGGTGGTTACGCTGGCACCATCGGACACCGGCACACTGCTGTCATATGAGGTGGAAGCCAAGGTCGGCGGGAAGCTGGCGCAGCTGGGCAGCCGTATTATTGATGGATTTGCCAAGAAGATGGCGGATCAGTTCTTTGCCAATCTGCAGTCCCATCTGGCGCCGGAGCCGGAAAGCCAGGACGGCGAGGCGGCGGAAGAGGACGGCGCGAAAAAGGGCTGGTTCAGCAAGGTGACCGGCCGCGGCTGACCGCGGCTTTGCCCCTGCACTGGCGCACAGGCCGCTCTGCAGCCCAATTTGCGGCGCAGGGCTGGCAGATGCGGCACGCCGCCGCTAGGGTGGCCGGGATCTGAGACCACCCCGGAGGCACCATGGCGGCCATCCTGTCCATCCGCGACCTGCGCAAAATTTACGACGGCGGGTTCGAGGCGCTGAAAGGCGTCTCGCTTGATATTGAAGAGGGCGAGATCCTGGCCCTGCTTGGCCCCAATGGTGCCGGTAAGACGACCCTGATTTCAACGGTTTGCGGGATCACCACGGCCACCTCCGGCAGTGTCAGAGTTGGCGGCTTCGACAATGTCAGCCAGTTCCGCCAGGCGCGCGCGCTGATCGGCCTGGTGCCGCAGGAAATCACACTGGAGCCGTTTGCCAAAGTGCATGACACAGTCAGCTTTTCGCGCGGGCTGTTCGGCAAGCCGGCCGATCCGGCGAGGATCGAGGCGGTTCTGCGCAAGCTGTCGCTGTGGGAAAAGCAGGATGCCAAGATCATGGAGCTGTCCGGCGGCATGAAGCGGCGGGTGCTGATTGCCAAGGCGCTGGCGCACGATCCGCGCATCCTGTTCCTGGATGAGCCGACGGCTGGCGTGGATGTGGAACTGCGCAAGGATATGTGGCAGATCGTCGATGAGCTGAAGGCCAGCGGCGTCACCATTATCCTGACCACCCATTACATCGAAGAGGCGGAGGCAATTGCCGACCGCGTGGGGGTAATCACCGGCGGCGAGCTGCTGCTGGTCGAGCAGAAGGAGCAGCTGATGGCCCGGATGGGGCAGAAACAGCTGGAGGTGCAGCTGAGCGAGCCAGTGGCCGCCATTCCGGCAGCGCTGGCGCAGCATAATCTGCAAATCGTCAATGGCGGCGATGCCTTGCTGTACACCTATGATACGCGGGCTGAACGCACGGGCATAACCACACTGCTGAACGATGTGGCACAGGCCGGGCTGGTGCTGGCGGATGTTCAGACACGGGAATCCAGCCTGGAGGACATCTTTGTCGGCTTGGTGTCGGGCGAGCCGGCATCGCAGGACGCAGCCGCAGGGGGTGCCGCATGAACTGGACCGCAGTTGCCACCATCTACAAGGCGGAAATGGCGCGGTTCTGGCGCACTTTCCTGCAGAGCTTCATCTCGCCGGTGTTGTCCACCTCGCTCTATTTCGTGGTGTTCGGCAGCGCCATCGGCAGCCGGATCCAGGAGGTCGACGGGGTCGAATACGGCGCCTTTATCGTGCCGGGGCTGGTGATGCTGTCTGTGATCACCCAGAGCATTTCCAATGCGTCTTTCGGGATCTACTTCCCGAAATTCATCGGCAATATCTATGAAATCCTCTCGGCGCCGATCAATTTCCTGGAAGTGGTTGCAGGCTTTGTCGGCGCGGCCGCCACCAAGTCGCTGTTTATCGGCACCGTGATCCTCTGCACGGCCTCGCTGTTTGTGGATATCTCAGTCCAGCACCCGCTGGCGATGGTCGCCTTCCTGGTGCTGACCTGCCTCAGTTTTTCGCTGATGGGCTTCATCATCGGCATCTGGGCCGGGAATTTTGAACAGCTGCAGCTGGTGCCGCTCTTAGTGGTGACACCGCTGGTGTTTCTGGGCGGGTCTTTCTACTCAATTTCGATGCTGCCGCCGGTCTGGCAGACGATCACCCTGTTCAATCCGGTGGTCTATCTGGTGTCTGGATTCCGCTGGGCGTTCTTTGGCCAGGCGGATGTGCCGGTGCTGCTGAGCCTTTGCGCCATTGGCGGCTTTACCCTGGCCTGCATGGGTGTGATCTGGTGGATCTTCAAGACCGGCTGGCGCATCCGGGCCTGAACCGGCACGCAGGGCAGCAGGGCGGGGCTCCCGTCTGCTCCGGGCGCCCTGAGGGCGCCTTTGGCCGGCGTCGTGCGCGGCGCCGCGCAGCCGTGCGGCGCTTGGCCCAACGGGAAGGTTGCAGCGGCACGCTGCTGCCCTGACGGGCGGGAGCGCTCCGGCTATGCGGCAGCGGAAATTCAGCGTTGCATTTATGCCCGCGGCTGTGCGGTTTTTACCTTTCGCGCCAATTCCCCAAGCCGCGCACCTTGTTTCACCGCGGGCGGCCCTCTACATCGGCGCCATGAGATTTCGCCTGCCTTTCCTGAAAAGACAGCCGCTGGTGGCGGTGGTGCGCCTCAACGGCGCCATCGGAATGCCCGGCCGCGGCTCGCTAAGCGACACCGCACTGGCCCCGGTGCTGGAGCGCGCCTTCCGCAAGGGCAAGCCCGCTGCGGTGGCGCTGGAGATCAACTCGCCTGGCGGCTCGCCGGTGCAAAGCTCGCTGATCGGCGCCCGTATCCGGCGGCTGGCGGAAGAGCTGGAGATCCCGGTCTATGCCTTTGTCGAGGATGTTGCGGCCTCGGGCGGCTATTGGCTGGCCGCGGCAGCGGATGAGATCTGGGCCGATGCCAGCTCTGTGCTGGGCTCTGTCGGGGTGATCTCAGCCGGGTTCGGCGCCCATGTGCTGCTGGCCCGCCAAGGAGTAGAGCGGCGGGTTTATACCGCGGGTGAGAGCAAATCCATGCTGGACCCGTTCCGCCCTGAAAACCCCGAGGACGTGAAGCGCCTGAAGGTGATCCTGAACGACATCCACGCCAATTTCATCGACCATGTTACCGAGCGCCGCGGCTCCAAACTGCACAGCGAAGAGAGCCTGTTCACCGGCGAAATCTGGCTGGCGCGCAGGGCAGAAGAGCTGGGACTGATTGACGGCATCGGCCATCTGAAGCCCAAGATGCAGGAACTGTACGGCGAAAAGGTCCGTTTCCGCCGCTATGGACTCAAGAAGCCGCTGCTGAGCCGCTTCGGCATGCAGGTGGCGCAGGATGCGCTGGCCGGGATCGAGGAGCGTGCCGAATACGCGCGTTTCGGTCTCTGACGTGCTGTTCAAGATCGTTGCAATCTTTCTGGCGGTAATGGCTGTGCTTGCGATGTTCGGCAAGCTGCGGTTTCCCGGCCAGAAGAAAATCAATTCCAGGCGCTGCCCGTCTTGCGGCCGGTTCAGGATCGGCAAGGGGCCCTGCGCCTGTAAAAAAGGAGATCGTGGCAAATGATGCCATGGCTGTATTCGGCTCTGGGGCTGGTGATCCTGCTGCTGGCGGGCGACGCACTGGTGCGCGGCGCGGTGAACCTCAGCCTGCGGCTGGGGGTGCCTGCGCTGATCGTCAGCCTGACCATCGTGGCCTTTGGCACCTCGGCGCCGGAGCTGCTGATCGCCATCAGCGCCGTGCATGAGGGCGCGGACGGTATCGCGCTGGGCAATGTGGTCGGCTCCAACACGGCCAACATCCTGCTGGTGCTGGGTATCCCTGCGATGATGCGTGCGCTTCACACCAGTGAGTGCAGCACCCGCAAGAATTATATCTTCATGCTTGGTGCCTCGGTGCTGTTCATCGGCCTGGCGTTTTGCGGCACCTTCACCATCTGGTCGGGGCTGATCCTGCTGGCCGCATTGGCTGTGGTGCTTGGGATTGCCTTTCACGAGGCGCGTATCCACCGCCGCAACGGCAAGGACTGCGCCTGCGAGGACGATCTGGAGGAGATCGAGGAAGCTGATCCCGACATGCCTTACTGGCGGGTCTGCACTTACCTGCTGCTGGGCCTCATCGGCCTGCCGTTGGGCGCAGACTTGCTGGTGGACAACGCCACTATCATTGCCCGCACCTATGGCATCAGCGAAACCGTGATTGGCCTGACTCTGGTGGCGGTCGGCACCTCGCTGCCGGAACTGGCCACCACCGTGATGGCGGCGCTGCGCCGCCAGGCGGATGTGGCGCTGGGCAATGTGATCGGCTCCAACATGTTCAACCTGCTGGCCATCATCGGCCTTGCCACTTTTGTCGGCCCGATCAGCGTGGACCCGGAATTCCTGGAGTTCGACCTCTGGGTGATGCTGGCAGCCTCGCTCTTGCTGATCCCCTTTGTCTTCTTCAAGCAGGACATCACCCGCATCTGGGGCGTTATTCTCACCACGCTCTATCTGGCCTATATGTTTGTCCTGTTCTAACTCTTTCACTGCAACAGCGGCAGGGAGGCACGGATGCGGGCATTGGTGACGGGCGCGGGCAGGCGGCTGGGCCGGGTTATGGCCCTGGAGCTGGCCGCGCAGGGGTATGACGTTGCCGTGCATTATGCCTCCTCGGCCCTGGCGGCCGAGGAAACGGCGCAGGAGATCCGGGCGCTGGGGCGTCAGGCAGCCGTGCAGCAGGCGGATTTATTGGATGAGGACCAGGCCCGTCAGCTGCTGCCGAGTGCAGCAGAGGTGCTGGGCGGGCCGGTCACCTGCCTGGTCAACAATGCATCTGTGTTCGAGCATGACACGCTGGACAGTGCTACCCGCAGCAGCTGGGACAAGCATATGAACAGCAACCTGCGGGCGCCTTTCGTGCTGTTGCAGGCCATGGCTGCGCAGCAGGTACCGCTGGCGCTGGATGCGGGCGGCGAGCCGCGGGCCTGGGGCCTGGCAGTCAACATGATCGACCAGCGGGTGCGTAAGCTGACGCCGGATTTCATGAGTTACACGCTGGCGAAATCGGCGCTGTGGACATTGACGCAGACCGCAGCCCAAGCGCTGGCGCCGCAGATCCGGGTCAATGCCATCGGGCCGGGGCCAACCCTGCAGGGGCCGCGGCAAAGCGCTGCGCAATTTAGCCGTCAGCGCAAAGCCACGATCTTGCAGCGGGGGGCGGATCCTGAAGACGTGACCGCAGCGCTGAGTTACCTGCTGCGGGCCAAGGCGGTGACCGGCCAGATGATCTGTGTGGACGGGGGGCAGCATCTGGCCTGGCAAACCCCTGACAGTGACGGGCTGGAGTGACGCAAGCCGGGAGAAAACCGTCCCTTTCCGTGCAAGTTTTGCACCGGTTCACATGCCGTCACGGAAGCGTTACAAAAGTGCCTTTAATTTCAAAACCTTGACAGGGTATCGGAAAAGTTTTCACTGAAAACAACACTTTATCAATCTGCCTAAAAATTAGGCATTCGTCCAAAACTGCTCTGAAATAAGGGAAAAGGCGGGATAGCCCAAAGATATCTTCGTAGTTATCCACAGTTTGCGTGGATTTCCCCGCTCTTGATCCGGACAGGCAAACATTGCAGCCGGCGGCGGGGAATCATATGTCTGGGCGCATGAACGATCAGCCCGCCGACACCCCTCAGGATTCGCCCGCCCGTACCGGTTACGCGGTGATCCAGGACTATGTGAAAACGCTCGACAGCTCGCCGGGTGTTTACCGGATGCTGGATGCGGACAGCCGGGTTCTTTATGTCGGCAAGGCGCGCAATCTGAAGGCGCGGGTGTCGAATTACACCCGACCGGGCAACAGCCCGCGGATCGAACGGATGATCGCGCTCACCGCCTCGATGATGTTCCTGACCACGCGGACCGAGACTGAGGCGCTGCTGCTGGAACAGAACCTGATTAAGCAGCTGAAGCCCAAGTACAATGTGCTGCTACGCGATGACAAAAGCTTCCCGAATATCCTGGTCGCCAAGGACCACGATTTTCCTCAGATCAAGAAACACCGCGGCGCCCGCAAGCAGAAAGGCAGCTATTTCGGCCCGTTCGCCAGTGCCGGTGCGGTGAACCGGACGCTCAATCAGCTGCAAAAGGCCTTCTTGCTGCGCAACTGCTCGGATTCGATGTTCGAGACCCGCACGCGCCCCTGCCTGCAGTACCAGATCAAACGCTGCACCGCGCCCTGCACCGGGCTGATCAGCGAGGAGGACTACGCCGCCAGTGTGCGCGATGCCGAACGCTTTTTGTCGGGCCGCTCCACCAAGATTCAGGAGGAACTGGCGGAGCAGATGATGGCCGCGTCTGAGGCGATGGAGTTCGAGCGTGCCGCCGCCCTTCGCGACCGGATCAAGGCGCTGACCCAGGTGCAGTCTTCTCAGGGCATCAATCCGCGCGGCGTGGCTGAGGCGGATGTGATCGGCCTGCACATGGACGGCGGCCAGGCTTGCGTGCAGGTGTTCTTCATCCGTGCCAACCAGAACTGGGGCAACCAGGATTTCTACCCGCGGGTGGATGCCGACAACAGCCCGGCAGAGATCATGGAGGCCTTCCTGGGCCAGTTCTACGGCAACAAAGTGCCGCCGCGGCTGCTGATCCTGTCGGACGCGATTGAGAATGCAGACCTGATGGAACAGGCGTTGAGCGAGAAGGCCGAGCGCAAGGTGGAACTGCTGGTGCCCCAGCGCGGCGAAAAGACGGAACTGGTGGCCTTTGCGGTGCGCAACGCCCGCGAGAGCCTGGCCCGCCGCATGGCCGAAAGCGCGACTCAGGCCAAGCTTTTGCGCGGGCTGGCCGAAGCCTTTGGGCTGGACGGCGCGCCGCAGCGGATCGAGGTTTACGACAACTCGCATATCCAGGGCACCAATGCGGTGGGCGGCATGATCGTGATGGGGCCGGACGGCTTCATGAAAAACGCCTACCGCAAGTTCAACATCAAGGGTGATGATCTGGTGCCAGGCGATGACTTCGGCATGATGAAAGAGGTGCTGAACCGCCGCTTCTCGCGTTTGCTGAAAGAGGACCCAGGCCGGGAAAAAGGCCTGTGGCCGGATCTGTTGCTGATCGACGGCGGTGCCGGGCAAGTGTCGGCGGTGGCAGAGATCATGGAGGCGCACGGGGTGCAGGACATCCCCATGGTGGGCGTCGCCAAGGGCGTGGACCGAGACCACGGCAAGGAAGAGTTCTACCGCCCGGGAACGCCGGTCTTTGCGCTGCAGCGCAATGACCCGGTGCTTTATTTCATCCAGCGGATGCGGGATGAGGCGCACAGGTTCGCCATCGGCACCCACCGCGCCAAACGGGCCAAGGCGCTGAGCGCGACGCCGCTGGACGAGGTGCCCGGTGTCGGCGCCTCGCGCAAACGCGCGCTGCTGGCGCATTTCGGCAGTGCCAAGGCTGTCAGCCGCGCCAATCTGGCTGACCTCAAGGCCGTGGATGGAATTTCCGAGGCGTTGGCCGAACGGATCTACGACCACTTCCACGCGCAGGGGTAGCCGTCCGAATTTGGGCTGAGTGGCAATCGTGCTAAGTCTGAAGGGCAGCCCTTAACTGCCTGGAGGAATTATGCCTGTCTCCCTGACCGTGAAAACTGTTGTCTATGACACCTATTCGGTGTCCGGCAAAACGCTGCCCGATATTGCCAAAAGCATCAAGAAAAGCGGGCCGAAAGACCCGAACGACAACAAGAAGGTGGCCTTTCTGACCACCACGGAGCTAGAATGCCTGACCGCCAAGGGGAAATACGTGGCGGATGGCAAGGCAAAGATCGACAAGAAAACCGGCTGGTTCGAAGTGACGGCTAAAGTGTCGGCACTGAAACTGGTCCTGCACACGACGGTTAAATGTCCGAAACGCTCTGTCAGCGGGCTGTCGCCGCGGGCGTTGATCGAATGGTACCGCTTCTATGCCTGCTGTCTGGCACATGAGGCGCTGCACTTGGACAAGGCCAAGAAGGAATGCGACAAGATCGCCAAGGAACTGAACAAGCTGAAAGGCAAAGGGCTGGCGGACACTGAAGCGGGCGCGCTGAAGATGGCCAAGGAAGACCTGATGCGGGAGATCAACAACCACATTTTTGTTGACCGGGACCGGCTGAACGAGGTGCACCGGAAGTTTGACCATTCCAGCCACCACGGCGAAAAGAAGGGGGCACTGCTGGATACGTCCGTTGGATGAGGAAAACACGCCGCGCGTGCATTCGCCCAAAATTCCGCAAGGGGGCGCTGCGCGTCCGCGCCAGCCATCGCCGAATTTTGATTAAGCCCGCTTTCCACTTTCGAAACAGCCGGATAATGTGCGCCGCATGAAGTGGACTCTGCCCAATATTCTCACCCTGCTGCGGCTGGTCGCGGCGCCTGGCCTGGCCGTGATGTTCCTGTATTTCAGCCGCCCCTATGCGGACTGGTTTGCCTTGCTGCTGTTTGTGACCGCAGCGGTGACGGACTGGTTCGACGGCTATCTGGCGCGGGCCTGGAAGCAGGAAACCAAGATGGGCGCGATGCTGGATCCGATTGCCGACAAGGCGATGGTGGTGATCGCGCTGATGATCCTGGTGGGCTATTCAGCCGAACATTGGACCCCCTGGCTGGTGCTGCCCGCCACGGTGATCCTGTTCCGTGAGGTGTTTGTTTCCGGCCTGCGTGAATACCTCGGCGACACTGCCGGAACGCTGAAGGTCACCAAGCTGGCCAAATGGAAAACCACGGCCCAGATGATTGCTATCGCCACGCTGTTTTCCCAGGGCATCTTTGAGCACTATCTGGTGATGTCTTCTTTTGGCATGGACCAGGTGCTGATCGATCAGATCATGACGGGGCAAGTCTCGGATGAAATGGGGCTGCGCTGGAAATTCGATGGCATGGTCTGGACTGGCCGCATCGGGCTGTGGCTGTTGTGGATTGCCGCAGGCCTCACGGCCATCACCGGGATCGACTATCTGCGCAAGGCGATGCCGCATCTGAAGGAGGCACACTGATGGATGTCCTGTATTTCGCCTGGGTGCGCGAGCGCATCGGCCTGCCGCGTGAGCGGGTGGAGACCACAGCAGTCACGGTGGCGGACCTGGTCGAAGAACTGCGGGGGCGTGAAGAGCGTTATGCCGCTGCTTTTGCTGACCTCTCAGCCCTCAGGGTGGCGCTGGACCAGGATCTGTCGGACTTTGATGCACCGCTGGAGGGCGTGCGCGAGGTTGCCTTTTTCCCGCCGATGACAGGGGGCTGAGGCCATGCGGATTTCCGTGCAGGAAGCCCCGTTTGAGCTGGGTGCCGAAAGCGATGCCTTTGCCATGGGTGTCGAAAACGCGGGCGCTGTGGTGACGTTCACCGGCGTGGTGCGTGATGCGGATCAGGGCGGGCTTCAGGCGATGGAGATCGAGCATTATCCGGGCATGACCGAAAAGGCGCTGACCGCGATTGCCGAGGAGGCCATGATGCGGTGGTCGCTGGCAGATGCGCTGGTGATCCACCGCCATGGCCGCCTGGCGCCGGGGGAGCGCATCATGATGGTTGCCACCGCGGCGCGCCACCGCAAGGATGCCTTTGAGGCAGCGGAATACCTGATGGATTACCTGAAATCCCGGGCGCCGTTCTGGAAGAAGGAAATCCTGGCCGGCGGCACCGCGGGTTGGGTGGCTGCCAAAGACGCCGACGAGGACGCCCTCAAGCGCTGGTGAAGACAGGGCAGGCCATGTCAGGAGGGGAGCAGGGGGCTCCCGCCAAGCGTTCAATCATCAAAGATGAATTCCGCCTGTTGGGCCGGGCGCCGCGCTTTGCGCGGCGGGTTCCTTCGCTGAGAAGCCCTGGACGGGCAGGTTTGCCGGTCCAGGGCAGGACTAAGTTTGTTGAAGGCTAGCGCGTCAAGGACAAGCTGCTTCGCAGGGCCTGCGGCCTCCTTGACCCGCCGGAGTTTTGAAACGGCCCGCGCCGCGCCTTAGTGCGGCGCGCGGCCCAAGGCTGTTCAGATGGTGCTGGCACAGCCAGCGCAATCTGCAGGCGCGGGAGTGCCCCGCAGCCGCTGGCTGCTTAATGCGGGATCTGGCTGCGCAGCTCTTCGGCCTCGCGGCGGGCTTCGCGCAGGCCCTCCATTGCCGCCCGCAGCTCTGCTTCAGTCTGAGTCAGCTGATTGGTCAGCTCCGCCTCGCGCTGCTGCAGATAGGTGATCGCCTGATCGCGGGTTTCCTCCGCCTCATGCAATTCCTGGCTCATCCGGTCGAGATCAGCCACGTCGCTTTGCCGCACCCGGGTGAAGCGATGCACCAGCCAATTGGCGAACCAGCCCATGGCAAAGGCCGCAAACAGGATGATCGCGGTGGTGATGATGAACTCTGTTCTGTTCATTCCTCTGTGGTCTCCTGTGCGTCTTCTGCGCTTGCGGCGTCGCCGCCAATGTCCTCGCCGCCTGCGTCCGCCTGTTCCGCCGGGCGTACCAGTTTGAACTCGATGCGGCGGTTGGCCTCGCGGCCTTCTTCGGTGCCGTTATCGGCAATCGGTTCGCTCTCTCCATAGCCCTTGGCCGCGAAGGTCGAGGTCACCACCCGGCGCGCGCGCAGCTCATTCAGCACCGATTGCGCCCGGGCCTGGCTCAGGTTCTGGTTCATCACCTCGCGGCCTTGGCTGTCGGTGTGGCCCTGGATCTCCAGCCGTACCGGGCCGCAGTTGCCCAGCACCTCTGCGATCCGGTCCATGGTGCCCGCACTTTCCGCGGCAATGGTGGCGGAGCCGGGCTCAAAGGCGATCTTGGCCTCGGCTTGGGCGCCGGCCAGCTGCGCCTCGCAAAGTTCCGGCGGAATCGGCTGATCCTTGGGGGCGGGCGGCTCTTCGTAGGTAATGTCGAGGCCGTAGGTTTCTGCCTCGCCCAGCTTGGCAGACAGGAAGCGGGCGATCTCGGAGGGCGTCTCCTTGCTGTAGCTCATCCCGCGCAGCTCCAGCGTGTCCGGTGTCATCGTTACCGCACCGCGCTGCAGGTAGGAAAGGGCCTCCAGCGAGGCCAGCACGCGCACCGGCCAGTCAGCGGGCAGATCCGGCACAACACGGGTGGCGGTGTGCACATTGCCGGTTCCAAAGCGCGCCTTGGCATAGCTGTCGGCCACTGTACGCAGGGCAGCGTCACTCAGCCGCCCGCGCAGCTGCACATGGCCCTCGGGGCTGAGCGTGGCGGTGAATTCCGGGATACCGCCGGTTTCCTGCGTTTCCGGCACTGGCAGCACGGCGTGCAGCGCAAAAACCCGGGGCAGGGCGCTTTCCAGTTCACCCACCACATGGTCAAAGCGGGCTTCCTCGGTGCCTTCGGCTGCGGCCAGTGTAATGTCGGCGTTGGCAATTGTGACAGAGCCTGCACCCAGCTCAGCGAGGCCCGCGATGCTCAGTTCAGCCGCCCGGGCCCAGTTCGGCGAGGGCACCCCCATGCCAATGGTGCATTCTGCCTCCTCCTGCAGACCGGCCTTGCGTGCCGCCGCAAGGATCCGGTCGCGGCTCGCCTCGCTCTCTGCGGAGCAGGCGTCGAATTCCGCGCCGTCCGGTCCGATCAAAAAGCGCAGGGTAAACGGGGTGATCACAGGCCGCGGCGCAGCGATATCCAGCGCCAGCCGCAAGCCTGGCGGCGCGGTGCGGCCTAGTTGTTCTTCCAGCTGTGCCTTGGCCTCGACGCTGTCGGAGATCGCGGTAATGGAGACCTCTCCGGCGGCAACCGAAATCTTGGCGCGCGGCAGAAATTTCAGGGCTTCAACGGCAAATTGCATCGCATCCTGCCAGCCTGCTGGCACGGTATATTTGGCGGTTTCCAGCAGGTCGGCAGTATTCTCAGCCCCGGCCAGGTTCTCCAGTTCTGCGACCAGCGCCCTGCGGCCGGAGCCTGCGGGGATCAGGCCGATGATGGAGATGCCGCCGTCATTGCGCAGGATCTCAGCCGAAAACCGCGGCGGCGCCAGCCCGTCGGCCGGCGGCACATCCATGCCGTCCAGGATCCGCGCTGCATCAACAACCGTGCCAACCAGAGATTTGACCGAAAACCGGGTGGCTTCATCCGGCGCAGTGCCTTCCAGCAGCACTTGCAGCCCGTCCGCCGTGACTTCTGCCCAGGAAAACCCGCCATCGTCCAGCGCCTGACGCACGCCGCGTTCGGTGGTTTGCTCCACGGCAGTGACGGCAAAACCGGCGGCGATGAGGCTCAGCCCGGCAGCGGCGGCAAAGGCCAGGCCCGGGATCAACAGCTTAGACAGGCGCATATGGCAGAACATTCCCAGTTTGCGTTAATGGCTCTTACCCTGCGCGGCGCGGCGGTTCAATCACACGAACATGGCCAGCACAAAGAAGATCAGCGGAATCAGGCCGGTGTCACGGTTGAGCCGGAACAATTGCAGCAGCCTTTGGGTGTTTTCCGCGTCAAAGGCGCGCAGTTGCCAGGTCATGTGCCAGCCCATCGCCCAGGGGGCTGCCAGTGCCAGCACCAGCGCCAGCACCGAGGCCTTGTCCAGCATCGCACCGATCACGGCCATCGCCATCAGGCTGACAAAACCCACAATAAAGCGGCGCAGCCACATCGGGGTTTCGCTGCCGAACAGCCTGGCGGTGGATTTCACTCCGATCAGCGCGTCGTCTTCGGTGTCCTGATGGGCATAGATGGTGTCATAAAACAACGTCCAGGCGATGCCCGCCAGATACAGCAGAACCGGCGGCCAGCCCATGGAACCTGTATGTGCCGCCCAGGCCAGCATGGCGCCCCAGTTGAAGGCGAGACCCAGAAACACCTGAGGCCACCAGGTAAAGCGTTTGGCAAAGGGGTAGACCGCCACCGGCAACAGCGACAGGATGCCCATAGCAATGGCCGCCTGGTTGAAGGTCAGCAGGATTATCAGGCCCAAAAGGCATTGCAGCCCCATCCAGGCCAGCGCGCCCTTCACCGTCACTTGGCCCGATGGAATGGGGCGCGAGCGGGTGCGCTCGACCTGGCCGTCGAACTTGCGGTCGGTGATGTCGTTCCAGGTGCAGCCCGCCCCGCGCATCAGCCAGGCGCCTGCGGCGCAGCCAATGGCGATCCACAGGTCGCCCCAGCGCGGGCTTTGATCCGCCAGGATCGCCAGCGCCAGCCCCCACCAGCAGGGGATCAGCAGCAGCCAGGTGCCAATTGGCCGGTCAGCGCGGCTGAGCCGCAGATAGGGGCGCGTCCATTCCGGGGCATATGTGTCGACCCAGTTTCCCTTGACCGCATCCGCGACCTGACCCTCTGGTGCTGGTGTCTCGCCTTGCATATGTAGGACCCCATGAGTGCAAAAATCAGACTGTATGTAGAGCACCCATTGGGGGCAGGGCAATCGGTTCCCTTGGATCGTGATCAGGCGCATTACCTGTTCGGAGTGATGCGGCAGGCGGTTGGCGCCCCGGTGGCGCTGTTCAACGGCCGGGACGGTGAGTGGCTGGCAGAGGTTGCCGAGGCGGGGAAACGCGGCGGCACACTGGCGTGCCGGGAGCAGACCAAGCCCTTACAGCTGCCGCCGGACCTGTGGCTGATGTTTGCTCCGATCAAGAAGGCGCGCACCGATTTCATCGTCGAAAAGGCGGCTGAGATGGGCGCTGCACGCATCCTGCCGGTGCAGACCGAGTTTACCAACTCAGAGCGGATCCGCCAGGACCGGCTGCAAGCCCATGCGGTTGAGGCGGCAGAGCAGTGCGGCGGCACCTATGTGCCGGAGGTGGCGGATCTGCAGAAGCTTTCCCGTCTCTTGGACCAATGGCCGGCCGAGCGGCAGCTGATGTTCTGCGACGAGGCCGAGGTGGGCAATGCGCTGCAACTGGCTGCAGAGACACAGACGGGCGCACCCTGGGCGATCCTGATTGGCCCCGAGGGCGGCTTTTCCGAGGCCGAACGAAAACGCCTGCATGCGTTGCCGCAGTCGCATGTGGTCAGCCTTGGTCCCCGTATCCTGCGTGCGGACACTGCCGCCGTGGCTGCAATGACGCTTTGGCAGCAGTCTTTGGGAGACTGGTAATTGGGCCGTCTGGATCAGCAGCTGCTGCGTCTTGCGCGGCCGGAAGATTCCGTCCGTCAGATGGCTCAGGTGCAGCTCCAGGCACGGCTGAGATGGCCGGGCAGCGGGATCAGGCTGGAGAGTGTACTGAAGATCGCCGAAGAGGCTTCGGTGTTCCGCGGCCATCGCGGCAACGAACCAGTAGTCATCAAGAAATTCTGGGACCAGGACAGCCGGCGCAGCTTTGTCGGCGGGACGGTGCGTGCGCTTGGACGGTTTGACAGACTTGGGGCGCATCCGGAGTTTTCTGTAAACAGATGTATATCCAGTTCCGGCCGCCTCGGCCTGGTCATGTTGAGCTGGGAAGCCGGCACGCCGGTCAACAAGCTGATAAAGAAGTCCGGGGCAAACCGGCAGCAGATTCTACGGAAATGCTGCGCTTGGCAAGACTGGGCAAGCCAGGGCCAAGTTGTCCGCGCTGCCTTGCCCGCAAATGCGTATTACAAAGAAATCTCCGCCATTCTGGCCGCTTGCACCCGGCACCCTGACGCCGCGCTGCTGAAAGAGCTGGGACGGGAGCTGCTGAATTTTCTGGGACGTATCGAAGATCAGCCTGCGGTGCGGGCACCCGGGCACCCCGATTTTGCCCCGCGCAATCTGATCCTGCGTCCGGACGGGGGCGTGGCGGCAATTGACATCCATCGCAGCGGCACCTTCTTCGGTTCCCGCCAGGCGGCTATTTTTCTGGTTTCCAAGGACTTTAGCAGCAAGAGAAAAAAACGTCCGCTGCTTTACGGGCTGGACCGGCGGGAGATGCGGCTGTTTCTGGCCCACAGCAGCATTCCCGAAGAAGAATTCGAGACGTTTCTGGTTTTCTGCATTGGCCTTACGCTTCTTAGAATGCACTCTAAAAAAACCAGGCACATGCGGCGCAGGATGTTAAAATGCCGCCGTATTCAGGCTTATCTCGATGATCTCAGGCAGGGCAGGAGGATCAAAGCATGAGTTTCATCCGTCCCGAAGCCCGCGAAACCCTGTGGCAATGGCGCGAGGTCCTGGCCGCGGTCTTGATGTTCCTGCTGGGGCTGAAATGGGCGTTTTCCTCAGCCGGTTTTATGGCGATCACCGGCTGGGCTTTGGTTGCGACCGGCCTTGTGGCTGCGGTCATCGGGGTCCAGCGGATGCGGTTCCGGCGCGGCAGCGGCGGCCCTGGCGTGGTACGGGTGGATGAGGGGCAGATTGCCTATTTCGGGCCGCTCACCGGCGGTGCCGTAGCGGCCTCGGAACTGGAACGGCTGGCGCTGGACCATACCTCCAAACCGCCGCACTGGCTGCTGGAGCAGCCCGGCCAGCCACCGCTGGCAATCCCGGTGAATGCCGAAGGTTATGAGGCGCTGTTTGACGTCTTTGCCGCCCTTCCGGGCCTCAAGACAGAGCGGATGCTGGCGGAGCTGCGCCGCCGCGGCCCTCACCAGGTCGTGATCTGGGAGCGCGCAGCCAGCCGTCCAGAACATCAGCGCCTGCATTGACACTGGCGGCGATTCCGCTCACCACTGACCGTTCAAGACAGATCTAACAGGACGGAGTGCCAGGCATGTCCATTCCCCAGTCCGGCGGCGGGCCGATCGAACACCACGAGCAGCTTGCCCAGTATCTTGCCGACGGCTGCAAGCCCAAGGAAGACTGGCGCATTGGCACCGAGCACGAGAAGTTCGGTTTTTGCAAGGACACGCTGAAGCCGCTGCCTTATGCGGGCGAACGCTCCATCCTGGCGGTTCTCGAGGGCCTGCGCGACGGCCACGGCTGGGCGCCCTTGACTGAAGGCGAAAACCTCATTGGCCTTACCAAGGATGGCGCCAACATCAGCCTGGAGCCGGGCGGCCAACTGGAGCTTTCGGGCGCACCGCTGGAAACCATCCACGAGACCTGCGACGAGGTGAACGCCCACCTGCGCGACGTCAAGGACATCGCCGACAAGATCGGCGTCGGATTCATTGGCCTGGGCGCAGCCCCTGTGTGGCATCACGAAGATATGCCGCTGATGCCCAAGGGCCGCTACAAGCTGATGGACGGCTACATGCAGGAAGTCGGCACCATGGGCACCACCATGATGCGCCGCACCTGTACCGTGCAGGTGAACCTCGACTTTTCGTCCGAAGCCGACATGGTGCAGAAACTGCGTGTGGCGCTGGCGCTGCAGCCGGTTGCAACCGCGCTGTTTGCCAACTCCCCTTTCCTGGATGGCCAGCCCAACGGTCACAAATCCTGGCGCGCCCGCGTCTGGCGCGATCTGGACGCCGACCGCACCGGCATGCTGCCATTTGTGTTTGAGGAGGGCTTTGGCTTTGAGGCCTGGGTGCAATATGCGCTCGACGTGCCGATGTATTTTGTCTACCGCAACGGCGAATACATCAACGCGCTGGGCATGTCCTTCCGCGACTTCCTGAAGGGCGAGCTGCCGGCGCTGCCGGGCGAGACCCCGACATTGTCAGACTGGGCCGATCACCTGACCACCATCTTCCCCGAGGCCCGCATCAAGAAATTCATCGAGATGCGCGGCGCCGACGGCGGCCCCTGGCGCCGCCTCTGCGCGTTGCCCGCTTTCTGGGTTGGTCTGACCTACGATCAAAGCGCGCTGGATGCCGCCTGGGACCTGGTCAAGGGCTGGGACGCAGAGACCCGCGATGCCCTGCGCGTTGCAGCCTCTGAGCAGGGGCTGCAGGCCAAGGTGAATGGCATTGACATGCACGAACTGGCCCGCGAAGTGGTCGCAATCTCGGAAAGCGGCCTGAAGGCGCGGCGCAAACCCGGGGCGGGCGGTCTGGTGCCGGATGAAACCCATTTCCTCAATGCGCTGAAAGACAGTCTCGACAGCGGCCGCGTGCCTGCCGATGAGCTGCTGGCGCGCTACGAAGGTAACTGGGGCGGGGATCTCAGCCGTATCTACAGCGAATTTGCATACTAAGCTCAGTGGCTCGGGCGGCCCAGGCGGGCCGCCAATAGTTTAGATGCGCCTATACTTTAGATACATTGTAATTATCTAAAGTATCGCGTCACAGTCCTCTTCGGGGAAGTTCTCGGGGATTTTATGCTGGCGATTAAAAGTCAAAGCCAGAAATGGTATTTTGTTGCATCGGTTACAGTGGTTGCATTGGCGGTGTCCTGGCTCGTGACAGCGCTCACGGCGCCGGAGGGTCTGACCCGCGCCGCCCTGGTGCCTTCGACCCTGGCTCCATTGCTGATTGCGCCTCTTTCCTCGTACTGGGCAGCGTGCAAGCTTCTGGAAATCCATACGCTCAATCAAAAGCTCCTGCATCTGGCGGCGCATGACCAGATGACGTCGCTCTACAGCCGGGATCATTTCTTCCGCCTTGTCGGCAGCTTGGATGACGGCTTTTGCGGCAGTTTCCTGCTGGCGGATATCGACGGTTTCAAATCCATCAATGACGCCCATGGGCACCAGACCGGCGATGAGGTGATCCGCTTCGTGGCACGGGCACTGAAAGACAGCGTGCGCCCGGATGGGATTGCGGCGCGTTTCGGCGGCGAGGAATTTGTTGCCTGCCTGCCGGGCATCCAGCTGTCCGATGCCTACCAGCTGGCTGAGGATCTGCGCCGCGAGATCGGCGCCAGCCCCTTGCCGCTGGGGAAAAGGCTGATGTGCACGATTTCGATCGGATTGGGGTATTACGACGGCAGCCGCCCGGTCGAGGAAGTGCTGAGGGACGCGGATGAGGCGCTGTTTGCAGCCAAAAGCAAAGGCCGCAACAGGGTGCAGGTTTTGGGGTGAATCCGGTGGCCCGCCGCGGTCTGTACTGGATCCTGCCGGCAGGATACCGGGCATAAAAGAAGCCGGCGGCAGGATGTCCCGCCGCCGGCCGTTTGCATGTGAGTGGCAGCGTCAGCGCTTATTGCGCCTGCAGCTCTGCCGGGGTTTTGTCGGCGATATCGCTCCAGTTGGCGTTGGCGTTCTGCACAAAGCCCGGAATGTCGCCTTCCCAGCGTTCCTGAATGTCCTGCGACAGGTTCAGATACAGGGTGTTGTCAACGATTTTCCAGTGGTTCGGGTCACCGTCGAACTTGAAGCCCATTGCGGTGCCAAAGGCGCAGTAGCCGCCGTAGGCCGGCAGGTAGGCTTCGGGATTCTTCTCAAATGCCGCTTTGTGCTCTTCGGAAGCAAAGCGGTAGGTTGCGTCATTGAAAACAGAAGTGATTTTATAGCTGCCCTTGGTGGGGGCACCGTCTGTGAAATATGCGACCGGGTCATAGCCCTGCATTGCCAGGCCGGTGGAGGATGCGTTGATCTCAACGCCTGCCGCCAGTGCCGAGGTTGCCATCGCAACCGACAGAGCCACACCGCTGATCAGTGCTTTTACTTTGTTCATGGTCCCGTCCTTTCAAATCCCGGCCAGGGTGGATGAAAAATGTTTGCCCGGCCGGCGTTTCACCATGTGTGCCGCGGTATGCTGCGGGTCACGGAACCCATGTGGAGAGGCAGGCGATCACGTTCAAAACAACTCAATTTGAATGTGCGTCAGCCTGCAAGAGCCTGTGCATTCCTGCGCAGAACGGGTGACAGGCAGGTTTTCTCCAGCCACTATGGAAGCAGGCAATATGGAGTTGAGGATGACAGGTTCACTTTCCGCCCGCCGCGGTTTTCTGGCTGCGGTTACAGCAGTATTCACCGCTGCCGCGCTCCCGGCCTTTGCGCAAAGCGTCAGCGGCGTCTACCGGGCCGAAGGCCGCAACCCGGATGGCAGCAGCTATACCGGCACCGTGCAGATCCAGGACAACGGCGGCAGCGTGCAGATACAATGGAGCATTGCCGGGCAGGGCTACTCCGGCACCGGCTCGCGCAATGGCGATGTGATCTGGGTCGATTGGGGGCAAACGCATCCGGTGGTTTATGTGCGGATGCCCAGCGGTGAGCTGCATGGCACCTGGGCCAATGGCCGCGCGTTGGAGCGGCTTATCCCGTAACCTCCAGCGCCAGCACGAAGCGGACCACTTTCTCCTCGGGCATTTCGCAGGGCTTCAGCAGTGCGCCGGATACCAGCCGGTAGAGGTTGAGGCTGATGTAATCGGTGCCGCCCAGCTCGCGGGCCACCAGTTTCTGGGCCTTTCCGCCTGCCAGGTTCTCGCGGGTGACGGTATATTTGCGCCCGTCCGCAATGCCGGTGAAACCGCCCGGCGGCAGCGCATCAAAGGCGGCCAGAAACGCGTTCAGCCCGCCTTTGCCTGTTCCAAGGCTCACTTCTGGCCGATCCGCGGCTCGGTGCCTGCGCGCAGGCGGGCAATATTGGCCGAGTGGCGGATGAACACCACCACCGCCAGCAGTACCGCCAGCAAGGCCACTGGCTGATAGCCCAGCACAAAGGCCCAGACCGTGCCTGAGGCGGCTGAAACCAGCGCCCCCATTGACGAGATGCGGGTCACGGCGGCGGCCGCCAGCCAGGTCAGGCAGCAGGCAATGCCCACCGGCCATGCCAGCGCCAGCATCAGGCCCAGGAAGGTGGCGACGCCCTTGCCGCCCTTGAAGCCCAGCCAGACCGGGAAGCAATGGCCGAGGAAGGACATGAGGCCGGCCGCCTGCGCTGCATCCTCGCCGGCCAGGAAGCGAGCCAGCAGCACTGCCGCCGCGCCCTTGCCGCCATCCAGGAAGAGCGTCAGTGCCGCGGCGGCCTTGCTGCCGGTGCGCAGAACGTTGGTGGTGCCGATATTGCCGGAGCCGATCTCGCGCAGATTGCCCAGCCCAAAGGCCTTGGTGACCACCATGCCAAAGGGCACAGACCCCATGCCATACCCGATCACCGCCCACAGGATCAGCACCGCGGCAGAGCTTTCAATTACTGGCATCAGTCCCTCCGGTAGACAGGCTCGCCTGCCACATAAGTGGCCTCGACCCGGCCCTGCATTCGCTGGCCGTCATAGGGGGTGTTCTGCGATTTCGAACGCAGCTTGAAACGGTCCAGTACAAAAGGCACGTCTGCGTCGAACAGGACCAGGTCGGCAGGTGCACCCGCGGCCAGGCGGCCGCTTTCCAGTCCCAGGCGTTTCGCCGGGTTCAGCGACATGGCGCGGAACAGGGTTGGCAGGTCCAAGAGTTCAGCGTGGTAAAGGCGCAGCGCGGCGGGCAGCAGCGTTTCCAGCGCCACCGCGCCGGCGGCGGCTTCCTCAAACGGCAGCCGCTTGCTTTCCTCGTCCTGCGGCGTGTGCATCGAACTGATAATGTCGATCAGCCCGGTCCGCACTGCCTCAACCACCGCCAGCCGGTCGTCTTCCGAGCGCAACGGCGGCTTCACCTTGAAGAAGCTGCGGTAGCCCGCGACGTCCAGCTCATTCAGCGTCAGGTGGTGGATCGAGGTGCCCGCGGTGATGTCGATCCCGTTGGCCTTGGCGCGCTCCAGCGCGGGCAGGGCGCGCGCTGTGGTGATCTGGTCGGCATGGTATTTGGCACCCGTCATTTCCAGCAGGGCAATATCGCGGTCCAGCCCCATCCGTTCTGCCATCGGTGAAACTGCGGGCAAGCCATAGAGTGCAGCGAACTTGCCGCTGGTGGCTGCCGCGCCCTTGCTCAGCACCGGCTCCTGCGGGTGGGCGATAACCAAGGCATCGCAGGAGCGCGCATAGGTCAGCGCGCGCTGGAACACCTTGGTGTTGGCAACCACGTGGTCGCAGTCGGAAAAGGCCACCGCACCGGCATCCATCAGGAAGCCGATCTCGGTCATCTCCCGGCCCTCGCGGCCCTTGGTCAGCGCCGCCATCGGCAGCACGTTTACCGGCGTGTCGGCCTGGGCGCGACGGGTGACGAATTCCAGCGTCTCCGGGCTGTCGATCGCAGGCGCGGTGTCGGGGCGGGTGACAATGGTGGTGACCCCGCCGGCCGCTGCCGCAAGGCCTGCGGATTTATAGCTTTCCTTGTGCCGCTCGCCGGGCTCGCAGACCTTGACGCCGATGTCGACAATTCCCGGCGCCAGGCATTTGCCGCCGCAGTCCTGAACGGTGGCGTCCTCCGGCCGGATGCTGTGCGCGGCCAGCAGCTGCTCAGGACCGGCTGCGCCTTTCTCAACCGCCGCAATCCGCCCGTTGCGGACCAGAACCGCACCGGGCGTGTCTGTGCCTGCCTCGGGGTCGATCAGGCGGGCATTGGTGAACAGAGTGGTCATGCCTTGGCTCTTTCAATTGCGTTGAGGGTCGCGGCCGGGTCGGCCTGGTATTTGATCAGATGCTTGTCGCCGCTTTTGGTGATGACCTGCACATAGCTGCCCATGGTTTTGACAGCTTCAATTTGCGTGACCGGAACCGAACGTCCGGCCGGGCCTGAAAGGCTTTCCCGGGTCAGGGTCCAGACCACCGCCAGCTCCTCGCTGGCCATGTACCAGCCGCGCAAGGCGATGGCAGCGAGCCCGCCCACGGCACCGGTCCAGACGTGGGGGCTGTCAAGAAACCACAGCACGGCCATCGCGCCGCCCATGCCAATCGCGGCCATCCAGGCATGAGCCCGTACATAGGCGCCGCGGTCAGGCTTGAATTCCGTTTCTGCCATCAGAGCACCAGCCCCCAGACAGCCAGCGCAATCAGCGTCATGACAATGGCGAACAGCGCAGCCCCAATGCGGCGGGCCTGGCTGCGGGCCTCGCGTGGAGAGAGCTTGGGTGCGGAGTGGGGTTTGGCGCTTTCGGCGGCGGCAGGCGCGGCGCTCCAATTGGTCTGCCGCTCGCCATAGGTGCCCTTGAGCACGATCTGCTCTGCGGGGGTCAGCCGGGCCTCCTTGCCGCCGAAGGCGCGGGAGCGGATCAGCAGGACGTGGCCTTCCATCGCCTGCAGCATCTCGCGGTCGTCTTCGACCTGAGCCCGCGGCACTCCGCAGCCCTCGGTCAAGTAGCCGGTCAGGCCGATGTCTTCCAGGTCTGAGACCGGAAAGATCTCCACCTGATCCATGTCCAGCGCTTCAATGCCCAAAACCTGCGCCAGCGCGCCGGGCTCTTTCAGGAACGCCGCCTGCTCGGGCCGCATGTCGAGGGCAAACAGCCGGATCACGCCGCGCTCGCCCGCCGGGATATGGATGACACCCTGCAAGCGGCTCAGCCTGCCCGGCTTTGATTGGGGGCTTGGCGTTCGGCGCGCAGGTTGCGGGCCAAAAGGTCCATCGCCGCCATGCGCACCGCGACACCCATCTCGACCTGCTCCTGAATGACCGAGCGGTTGATGTCGTCGGCAAGCGTCCCGTCGATCTCGACCCCGCGGTTCATGGGGCCGGGGTGCATGACAATCGCGTCGGGCTTGGCCTGCGCCAGCTTGTCGGCGTCAAGCCCGTAACGGTGGTAATATTCGCGCTCCGACGGGATGAAGCCGCCGTCCATCCGTTCTTTCTGGAGGCGCAGCATCATGACGACGTCCACGTCCTTCAGGCCTTCGCGCATGTCGTCATAGATCTCGGCGCCGAATTCGGCGAACTGGCCGGGCACCAGGGTCGGCGGGCCGATCAGGCGGATGCGGTTTTCCATCTTGCCCAAAAGGATCAGGTTGGAGCGTGCCACGCGGGAATGGGCGATGTCGCCGCAAATCGCGATGTTCAGCCGGTGCAGACGGCCCTTTGAGCGGCGGATGGTTAGCGCATCCAGCAGCGCCTGGGTCGGGTGTTCATGCTTGCCGTCACCCGCATTCAGCACTGCACAGTTCACCTTTTGCGCCAAGAGGTCCACAGCGCCGGAATGGGGGTGGCGCACCACCAAGAGGTCCGGGTGCATCGCGTTCAGCGTCATCGCGGTGTCGATCAGGGTCTCCCCCTTTTTGATCGAGGAGGCCTGCATCGCCATGTTCATCACATCGGCGCCCAGCCGCTTGCCTGCGAGCTCAAACGAGGCCTGGGTTCGGGTGGAGTTCTCAAAGAACATGTTGATCTGGGTGAGGCCCGCCAGCACGTCGGAGTGCTTCTCGGGACGGCGGTTCAGCGCCACATACTCGTCGGCCAGATCGAGGATCGCGGTGATCTCATGCGGCTTCAGCGGTTCGATGCCAAGCAGGTGGCGGTGTTCGAAGGACATATGGGGCGGCTCCGCTTGATTTGGGGGTTCTTATAGGCGGGGTGCGCAGGGCGGGCAACGGCCGGCTGCGCCGCAGGCCGGGGAATTTGAGTATTTGCAGCAAGATGAAAGGGGAGGTGTTCCGCTTGTCTGGCAGGCGGGGTAGCTTGGGCGCATGGAATCGGCATTGGATTACTGGAGCGCCAAGGCGCTGTTGGAGTGGCAGGTTGAGCTGGGCGCCACCGAAGCGCTGTGCGACGCGCCAGTCGACCGCTATGCGCTGAAGCAGGCGGCCCCCAAGCCGAAACCGGGCGCGGCACCTGCGCCGCCGCCCAAACCCAAGGAAGTGGATCCCGTTGACGTTGCCAAAAAGGCTGCCAAAGGCGCGGGTTCGCTGCCATCCTTGCGCGATGCGATGGAGGGTTTCAGCCACTGCGACCTGAAACGCGGCGCCCGCAATCTGGTGTTCTCGGACGGGCAGCCGGGCGCGCGGGTGATGATCATCGGTGAAGCACCGGGCCGCGACGAGGATCTGCAGGGCAAACCGTTTGTGGGCCGCGCCGGGCAGCTTTTGGACAAGATGCTGGAGGCGATCGGCCTCAGCCGCGCGGAAAACGTCTATATCACCAATGTGCTGCCTTGGCGGCCGCCGCAGAACCGCGACCCGCTGCCTGCCGAAATTGCCATGCTGACGCCCTTCCTGGAGCGGCATGTGGCCTTGGCGGAACCGGACATCCTGGTGCTGATGGGCAATATCAGCTGCCAGGCGGTTCTGGGCAAGCGCGGCATCACCAGGCTGCGCGGGCAGTGGGATCAGGCCTGGGGCAAGCCGGTCATTCCGATGTTCCACCCGGCTTTTTTACTGCGCCAGCCCGCGCAAAAGCGGCTGGCCTGGGGTGACCTTCTGGAGCTGAAGGCGCGGCTCGGGAGCTTGACCTGAGGCAGCCTATGAAAATCCTGGCATTCTCCGATCTGCATCTTTCAGCGTCCCACGCCGCGGACATCGTAGCGGCCAGCGCGGGCGCGGATCTGGTGATCGGGGCCGGTGACTTCTGCAATATGCGGATGGGGCTGGACAGCGCCGTTGCCATGCTTGCGGGGTTGCAGGCACCAATGGTGGCGGTGCCGGGCAACGGCGAAGGCGCCGATGAGCTGCGCGCGGCAGGGTTTGTGGATACCACGGTGCTGCATGGCGAGGGCCTGGATTTTGAAGGCCTGCGCCTGTTCGGTCTGGGCTACGGTGTGCCGGAAACGCCCTTTGGCGGCTGGTCCTGCGACCTGAGCGAAGTGCAGGCGGCGGCGATGCTCGCGGCATGTGATCATGCGGATGTGCTGATCTCCCATTCACCGCCCAAGGGTTTCGGGGATGTGACCTCCGGCGGGCTGTCTGTGGGGTCGGCTGCGGTGCGGGCGGCAGCAGAGAGGGTGCAGCCGCAACTGCTGCTGTGCGGCCATGTGCATGATTGCTGGGGCTTCCGCGGCCATTTAGGGCAAACCCAAGTGGCCAATCTCGGCCCCGCGGTGAACTGGTTTGAGGTGACACCATGATCGACACGGTGACATTGCTGGCTTTCATTCCGGCGGCGCTGGCGCTGAACCTGACGCCGGGTGCGGACATGATGTTCTGCCTGGGCCAGGGACTGCGCTCGGGGCGCACAGCAGCAGTCGCGGCCAGCGCCGGGATCTCGGCGGGCAGCATGGTGCATGTGGCGCTGGCAGGTCTGGGCCTGGGCGCCATTGTCTCAGCGGTACCTGCGCTGTTCGACGTGATCCGCTGGATTGGCGTTGCCTATCTGCTCTACCTCGCCTGGGGCGCCCTGCGCGGCGGGCTGGCGGCGGATGAGCTGCCCGAACGGCGCGGTGCAAACGCCTTCCGCAGCGGCCTTCTGGTCAACCTGACCAACCCCAAGGTGATCCTCTTTGTGCTCGCCTTTGTGCCGCAGTTCGTAAAGCCGGAAGCCGGGCCGGTGCTGATCCAGTTCCTGATATTCGGGCTGATCCTTGCGTTGGGCGGCTTTTTCATCAACGGTCTGATCGGCGTCTTTGCGGGCCAGGCCGGGCAGCGGCTGACTGGCTCGCCGGTGTTCGCGCGCTGGCTGGGCCGGGTTTCAGCTGGAATCTTTACCGGGCTGGCCCTGCGGCTGGCAATCATGGAGAGGGCGTAGATGTCCCGTATCGACGAAAGCATGGAATTCATCCCGGTCCGCATCGCGGTGCTGACGGTTTCGGACAGCCGCAAGATGGAGGACGATCGCTCCGGCCAGGTTCTGGTCGACCGGCTGCGGGAGGCGGGCCATACCCTGGCTGACCGCAAGATAATCCCTGATGAACGGGCAGAGATCGCTGCGCAACTGCGGGTCTGGATCGCCGATCCCAAGGTGGATGTGGTGATCTCCACCGGCGGCACCGGGCTGACGGGGCGCGATGTGACGGTCGAGGCGCACCGGGACGTTTACGAGAAAGAGATTGAGGCCTTCGGCACGGTGTTTACCTGGGTTTCAATGCAGAAGATCGGCACTAGTGCGGTGCAGTCGCGGGCCACCGGCGGGGTGGCAGGCGGCACCTATCTGTTTGCGCTGCCCGGCAGCCCCGGCGCCTGCAAGGACGGCTGGGATGAAATCCTGTCAAAACAGCTTGATTACCGCCACCGGCCCTGCAATTTCGTGGAAATCATGCCCAGATTGGAGGAACATCTGCGGCGGAAGTAACCGTCTGCGGCGTGTAACCTCGAAAACCCGTTCGGAAAATCGTATATTTCCAGGCGGGCGGGATTGTTGCGCCGCCGCGGCCTTCGCGATTTGGCGGTCCGCACGCGGTTCTGGCAGCAGCCGCCACCGGAAGGGAGAGACATGCGCTTTTTGCGTCAGAGTTTGATGGGGCTTTTCCTGGCCTCGCTGACGGCGGCCTTGCTGCTTTATGCGGGCCAGCTGGTCTTTGGCGCCATCGAGGCGCAGCTGAACGCGGAGCGCAAGGCCCCGCCGTCGCGTGAACGGGTGTTTGCGGTCAACGTGGTGACCGCGGACCTACAGACGGTAGCACCGGAGCTGACGGCCTTTGGCCGGGTCGAAAGCCGCCGCACACTGGAGTTGCGCACTGCCGCAGGCGGCCGGGTGGTGCAGCTGTCTGAAGATTTCGAGGAAGGCGGCGCGGTCCGGGCGGGCGAGGTGCTTGTGCAAGTCGACCCGGCGGATGCCCAGGCGGCGCTGGACCGGGCCGAGGCGGACATGATGGATGCCCGCGCCGAAGAACGTGACGCGGGCCGGGCGCTCATTCTTGCGCAAGACGAACTTCAGGCCACGCAGGACCAGGCGCAGCTGCGCACGCGTGCCTTCCAGCGGCAGGTGGACTTGCAGGAGCGCGGTGTCGGCACCGCTGCCACTGTGGAAACTGCCGAATTGGCTGCAGTGCAGGCCCGCCAGGCGGTGATCTCGCGCCGCCAGGCCGTCAGCCAGGCAGAAGCCCGCGCCGATCAGGCCGCGACCCGGGTGGCCCGGGCGAAGATCGCGCTGGATGAAGCCCGGCGGGAGCTGGAGGATACCACCATCCGCGCAGGCTTCAGCGGCACGCTTCAGTCTGTCAGCCTGGTGCAGGGACGGCTGGTCTCTGCCAATGAGAAACTGGCGGAGCTGGTGGACCCTGACCTGCTGGAAGTGGCGTTCCGGGTCTCCACCGCACAATATGCCCGGCTGCTGGACGGCGGCGGGCAGCTTTTGCGGTCGGCTGTGCGGGTCACATTGGATGCAGCGGGTGCGGGTCTTGGCGCGAAGGGCCGGATTTCCCGCGCCAGCGGTGCTGCTGGGGACGGGCAGACTGGACGGCTGATCTATGCGAGTCTGGAGGCCGCGCCGGGATTCAAGCCCGGTGATTTCGTCACCGTGCATGTGACAGAGCCAGAGGTCCGGGCTGTTGCGCGGGTTCCGGCCTCGGCGCTGGGCGCGGACGGCACGGTGCTGGTGCTGGACGCTGAGGACCGGCTGGAGGCGCTGGCGGTGGAGCTTGTGCGCCGCCAGGGCGATGACGTGCTGATCCGCGGCTCCGGACTGGAAGGCCGCGAGGTTGTCTCCGGGCGGACGCCTTTGCTGGGGCCGGGCATCAAGGTGCGCCCCCTGCGCCAAGGCGCAGAGGTGCAGGCGCTGCCGGAGCTGATCGAGCTGACGGACGAGCGCCGCGCCCGGCTGGTTGCGCTGGTTGAAGGCAACAGCAGGATGCCCTCCGAGATGAAGGCCAGGATGCTGCAGCAGCTGGCTGAGGCGAAAGTGCCCGCGCAGCTGGTCTCCCGGATCGAATCCCGGATGGGAGGCTAAGGCCCATGGCCCGCAAGCTCCCCCGGCCGGCCCGCGGGCTGTTCAGCTATTTCACCCGCCACCGCACAGCGGCCAATCTGCTGTTGCTGATCATGCTGGTGCTGGGGGCGGTGGCGATGCCCAATATGCGGGCGCAGTTCTTTCCGGATGTGATTGTGGAACGGGTGACGGTCCGGGTCGAATGGGAAGGCGCCGGGCCGGAGGACGTGGACAGCGCTATTGTTCAGGTGCTGGAGCCCGCGCTGCTGGCTGTTGACGGGGTGGAGGAAACCTCCTCCATCTCCCGCGAGGGGCTGGCAACGCTGACGCTGGAATTCGAGCCTGGCACGGACATGGGGCAGGCCGCCGACGATGTGCAGGCCGCCGTGGACGGCGTCACCACCCTGCCGGAGGAGGCGGAGGAGCCCAAGGTGCGCCGCGGCGCCTGGCGCGACCGGGTGACGGATGTTGTGATCACCGGGCCGGTCGGCCCGGGGCAGCTGGGTCTTTTTGCGGATGAACTGGTGGTGCGGCTGTTCGAGGCCGGGGTCACCCGCACCACGATCCGCGGCGTGGCCGCGCCGCAGACCATCGTCGAGGTGCCGACCGCCAAGCTGATCACCCATGACATCACCATGCGCGAAATTGCCGAGGCCATCGCGGCAGAAGTGGACGCTGATCCCGCGGGCGACGTAAGCGGTGCAAATGCGCGGGTGCGCACGGGCAGCGAAAAGCGCAAGCCCAGCGAGCTGGAGGCCATCGTTCTGCGCACCAATCCGGACGGGTCGGTACTGACCATCGGCGATGTGGCGCAGATCCGGGTCGAGGGCGTGGACCGCAACCGCTCTTACTTCGTGGAGGATAACCCGGCGATGTCGATCCGGGTGGACCGGTCGGATCAAGGCAACGCCATCCGCCTGCAGAATCAGGTGCGGGAGGTGGTGGCAGAGATGCAGGCCAGCCTGCCGCAGGGGGTGACGGCGCAACTGATCCGCACCCGGGCAGAGCGGATCACCGACCGTCTGGATATCCTGGTCGACAATGGGCTGATGGGGCTTGGGCTGGTGCTGTGCCTGTTGTTCCTCTTCCTCAACACCCGCATCGCCTTCTGGGTGGCCGCAGGTATTCCTGCTTCGATGTTTGCCGCCGTGGCGCTGATGTATGCCGCGGGGATCACCATCAACATGGTCAGCCTGTTCGGTTTGATCATCACCCTTGGTATCGTGGTGGATGACGCCATCGTGGTGGGCGAACATGCGGATTTCCGGGTTCGCCGGCTGGGCGAAAGCCCGATGCAGGCAGCGGAAAACGCCGCACGGCGCATGGCAATGCCGGTCTTTGCAGCAACTCTCACCACCATCATCGCCTTCTTCGGGCTGACCCTCGTGGGCGGCCGGTTCGGCGAGCTGATCCGCGATATTCCCTTTACGGTGATCGCGGTGCTGGCGGCCTCGCTGGTTGAATGTTTCCTGATCCTGCCTAACCATCTGGCCCATGCCCTGACCCATGCCCAGGCGCACCATTGGTACGACTGGCCGAACCGGATGGTTAACCGTGGCTTCCGCTGGCTGCGGGATCATGCCTTCCGCCCGCTTATGGGCGTGATTGTCACCGCTCGCTACGCGGTGCTGGCCGCGGCGCTGGCAATCCTGGCCAGCCAGGCCGCGCTGTTCATCCGCGGCGATGTGCAATGGCGCTTTTTTAACGCGCCGGAACGCGGCTCTGTCACCGGCAATTTCGCCATGACGGAAGGCGCCACCCGCAGCGATACCCTCGCCATGATGCGCGGGATGCAGCGGGCTGCCGAAGAACTGGGGGCCGAATACGCGGAACGCTATGGCCGCAATCCTCTGGACTTTGTGATGGCAGAGGTGGGCGGAAATGCCGGCCGCGGCCTGAGCGGGGTGGAGGCCAAGGACAAGGATCTCCTCGGGGGGATCTCAATTGAGCTGATCGACGCCGACCTGCGCCCTTACTCCAGTTTTGCCTTTGTTGCGGAATTGCAGGAGCGTGTGGTGCGCCACCCGATGGTTGAGACGGTCTCCTTCCGCAGCTGGCGGTCGGGGCCGGGCGGCGACGCGCTGGACGTGCAAATCTCAGGCCCCAGCGTGCAGGTTCTGAAAGAGGCCTCTGAGGATCTGAAAACTGCGCTTCTGCGCTTCCCCGAGGTCTCGGCGGTCGAGGACAATCTCGCCTATGACAAGGAGGAGGTGATCCTCGATCTCACCCCGCAGGGGCAGGCGCTGAACTTCACCATCGGCAGCCTGGGCGAGGCGCTCCGCGCGCGGTTGAACGGGATTGAAGCCGCGACCTATCCGGATGGCCCGCGCAGTGCTGCGATCCGGGTGGAACTGCCCGAGGGCGAGCTGACCGCCGATTTCCTGGAACGCACCCTGATGCGGGCGCCCAGTGGCATCTACGTGCCGCTGGCCGATATCGTCTCCGTTACTCAGCGCACTGGTTTTTCCACCGTGCGTCGGGAGAACGGCATCCGGGTGATCAGCGTGACCGGAGACATTTCCGAGGATGATCCGGCCCGTGCAGAAGCGGTTACCAAGGCTTTGCAGAACGAGATCCTGCCGAAGATTGCCAGCGAGCGGCAGGTGGAATGGCGCCTCTCGGGTCTGGCGGAGCAGGAGCAGACCTTCCTGCAGGAAGCGGGTACGGGGCTGATCCTCTGCCTCACCGGTATCTACCTTGTACTGGCCTGGATCTTTGCCAGCTGGACCCGGCCGCTGGTGGTAATGGCGATCATTCCCTTTGGCCTCGTCGGCACCATCTGGGGCCACTATGTATGGGAGGTGCCGCTGTCGATGTTCACAGTGGTGGGCCTGCTGGGAATGACCGGGATTATCATCAATGATTCCATCGTGCTGGTCACCACCATCGACCAATACGCCCGGGACCGCGGCCTGATCCCCTCGATCATCGATGCGGCGGCAGACCGGCTGCGACCGGTGATGCTGACCACTATGACCACAGTGCTGGGACTGGCGCCCTTGCTGTTTGAGCGTTCGCAGCAGGCGCAATTTCTGAAGCCGACGGTGATCACCCTGGTCTATGGGCTGGGCTTTGGCATGTTCCTGGTGCTGCTGGTGGTGCCTGCGCTGGTGGCAATGCAGCGCGACCTGTCGCGGCCGCTCACCTCGCTGCGCCGCGCGCTGCGGCAGGGGGCCGGGCGGTTGCGCTGGCTGGTTCTGGGTACTGCGCTAGCGCAACTGGGCTGGCTGGTGCTGACGCTGGGCTGGGCCATCGCATCCGGTGCGCTTCATCCCCTGTTGCGGGAGGTTTCCGCGCTGGCGTCAATGGAGCCGGTGCGGGCGGGGCTGCTGGCTTTCCTCGCAGGTGCTTTTACCCTGGCGTTGCTGGCCTATGCAGCGGGCGGGATCGCTTACCTGTTCAGCGCCCGCCAGCGGGCCTGAGCCAGCCGCGCCACCTCGCCGACCTGGTCCAGCAGCTGCAGCCCGCGGGCCTCGATCTCAGTGACGGGCACCCACTCCGCCTGTTCGGCATCATCATCCGGCTGGGGCTCACCGCTCAGATACCTGCACAGGACAACAGTCAGCAGATACTGGCGCTGCACTGTGCCAGCCGCATCGTGCGAAATGACATCCACATTGGTCAGATATTCCAGCGGTTCCGCCAGGACGCCGGTCTCCTCCTGCAACTCGCGCGCAGCAGCCTGCAGGGCGGTCTCGCCCAGCTCCACATGGCCGCCGGGAAAACCCCACCAGCCAGCGTTGGGCGCCTTGCCGCGCTGCACCAGGATCACATGATCCTGCCCGCCAGAATGGCGGCAGACCACGGCAATGGTGCCTAGAACCGGGCGGGCAGGGCCGTCAGCTGCGCTCATCCGGCGCTGCAGCCCTGAATATCAACCGCGCGGTTTTCCCCCAGCACTGTGATCCGCAGCCGCGAACGGTCAATAGCATAGGCGCTGCTGTCAGCGGGCAGAAACTCCGTCTCTGCCACCAGCTGCCCGCCCTCGCGCCGGGTGGTGGTTTCACCGGCATAAAGCTTGGGGTTGCCTGGTTCGATCACCGCAACCTCCTCGCCGCCGGCAGAGGGCATCGAGATCCGCGCGGTGACCGTCATCCCGTACTCCGACGGCCGCAGGCTGCACGCCGCCTTGCGCACGCCGGCTTCTGCGGCCGACCAGGGGCGGCTCGCCAACGCGGCGGCAATTGCCGGATTGCGGCCTGCGCTGCTGTCCAGCTCATGGTCGAATTTCAGCTCGGCCGGCACGCAGACATCCTTGCACACCCCCAGCTGCATCCGCCCCTTCAGGCGCACAGGTTTGCCGGGCTGCTCGGGCGTGACCTCCACAGGCAGCACCAGCTGGTCATGATAGCCTATGGTGCGGTAGCCAGAGGTCAGGAAAACCTCTGGCGACGGCCAGGTGATCGACAAGGCGCCGACGTTTCGCGCTCCGCGCCAGGAAAAGCTGGGCGGGATGCCCGCATCGCCGGGCGCACGCCAATAGGTCTTCCACCCGGGCTGCAGCGTGATCTTCAGCGCCCCGATATAGGTGCCGCTTTCGGTCATGCCGCCGTCCAGCACGTCGATCTTCACAATCTCGCCTTCAACAGCGCCGGAGTAGGCCGGGACGGCGGCGGCGATCACAGCAGCGAAGGCTGCAGCAGGTCTGGTCAGCATCTGTGTCATACCCTGATAGATGCGCCGTGCCAGGCGGTTTGCCAAGTCACGTTCCGGTCATTCTTTTCGGTGGCCGCCCGGATGCTGCAGCTTTACGGCAATTTTACCGGAGGCTTCACCGGACTGCGCCCTTGCGCCCCTTGCGTGCAGGGCGGGGGGGCGTCATGGTGGGGGGAGGCAGCAGAAAGACGGTACTTCATGGATCTGACTGGCAAGCTCTTGATTGCAATGCCCGGAATCGGCGACCCAAGGTTCGAGCACTCGGTGGTTTTCCTGTGTTCTCACGGCGAAGAGGGTGCGATGGGGCTGATCGTCAACAAGCCGGCCGACGGGGTGGCGCTGGGCGATCTGCTGGAGCAGCTGGATATGGGCGGCGACGGCAGCGCCGCGGCGGCCCTGCCGGTGCGCTTCGGCGGTCCGGTCGAAACGCAGCGCGGCTTTGTGCTGCATTCTCCGGACTACGAATCGGATGTGAGCTCGCTGAAGGTGCCGGGCGGGTTCTCCATGACGGCCACGCTGGATATTCTGGAGGACATTGCCCAGGGGCAGGGGCCGGAGCAGCTGCTGGTGCTTCTGGGCTATGCCGGTTGGGGTCCGGGGCAGCTGGAATCGGAGATCACCATGAACGGCTGGCTGACCGCCGATGCCAGCCCGGAACTGGTCTTTGGGCTGGCGGATGACAGCAAGTGGGAAGCGTCGCTGAAAACATTGGGCGTTGACCCACTGACGCTGTCCGCCAGTGCCGGCCACGCCTGAGGAGGTCCTGAGGGGGGCATCGTTTGGCAAAGGGCGTGTTCTCCCGCCCTTTGTGCCAGTCATCCGAGATGACCGGAAAAAGGTTGGGCGTGGCGCCGCGCAGATGCGCGGCGGGCCTCCGGCGGGAGTATTTCATACCAGAAAGAAGCAACAGAGGGCCGCATCTGCAGATGCCGCCGCCGGTGATGTTTCCCGGGCCTGTCTCTTCTCCACATCT
>NZ_JBSWYB010000035.1:48444-48523 GCF_056160905.1 Leisingera sp. ABD4_442
AAAAAAGGGGGGGGGGGGGGGGGGGGGGGGGGGGGGGGGGGGGGGGGGGGGGGGGGGGGGGGGGGGGGGGGGGGGGGGG
>NZ_JBSWYB010000036.1:0-47869 GCF_056160905.1 Leisingera sp. ABD4_442
ACGACAGATGCCCAAAGGTCTTCCTGTCAGCAATCGCGCTTGCAGCCCTCGTAATCTACTGGCTTTGAAACTCAATGAGTCCAGAGCCTAGGCAAGCTTTCAAGATACGCGGCGCGTTGTTCTTCGGGACTGAGTTCGGGGGCTAGATCTGGTTCGTTTTCTTGGACCGCCACATCCACGGTCATGCGTACAATTCTAGTATTGTTGCCCAAGCCGAGGTCTATCCCTTGTGTGGCAATACCTAGATGGCCTGCGGGAGCTGTGTTTTCGCTCTTCGCTTCCTTAGGCTTAAGTTTGGGGGATACGTTGTCGCGGGGATTCTTCTCGTCATCATTAGGCACCACAAAGATCCTATTTTTTGAACGTTATTTGACTGATGTAGTAAGGCTGAGAATTATTCTTTGTCCGTCAAACGGTCTTCGAAGATTAGCATGTCTTCTTTCGATATTGGGTTGAGCCATTCAGGGCGCGATAGACCTTTTCTTTCTCGCTCATAAAGGTTGAAGTAAACAGCGTTTTTGTATGCATCGGTCGTATCACCATGGTCAGGTGTTCTTACCGCTTCAACCTTCTTGAAAAAACCAACAACATCGCCTTTGAGTTCATCTTCCATCCAATCAAGGTATGCCCAAGACGATCTTGGCAAAACGATCAGGACTTTCTCGTCAAACACGCCTTCCACGTAGCGTCCAACTTCCTCATCGGGGTCTTCGGAAAAATGCTTGTACCAAAGGTTTGATTTCATACCCAATTATAATCGAAAAACTTCAAAAAATCAACCTTTTGGGGCTTCATTCAGCTCTAGGGCGTAAAGCTTGGACCTCTATTGCGGTGGGGGCGTGTACCATGCTGTGTGGCCAAGTTTTTCTGTTGTTGCTCAACCATTTCAGGTTTCAGTTTTGGGCGAAGAATACTAGCAATGTCGCGGGCAAGATTTTGACGTTCGACCCTTTGTGTTGCCTTTAGTTTAGTGATCCGTTCTTGGAGCTTCTGCCGCTCTTTCATCTGTTCTTGGATCATGAAGTCCCGCTGCTGCTGGTCACGTTTGGCTGCCATCAATGCTTCTCTTTCGTTCTGTTGCCTTGTCGCTTTGGATTTGCCTGTCACCTTGTCCAATAGGCCTCGAAGACCGCCATTCAGGCGGCGGGCACGCACCTTGGTTTCTTCTGCCCAGCGTTTGGCTTGGCCATCTTTCAAAGCCTGTCGCTCCTGTCGATGTGCTTGAACCACGGATGTGACTTCTTCACGGAGTGGGCACATCTCAGTCGTATGTCTGTCCTTGGCCTTGGTGATGAAGTCGCGCATCTGACCTGAAACCTTCGAGCGGATCTGTGATTTTGTTTCATCGACGGAAGGCAGGTCTTCAGGCGAACCGAGTTTGGCTTTCACGTCCTTGGTTTTAACACCCGTCCATTTGGCAATGGCGTGGACATTGCCATCGATATCCAACGCCACGAACCCACGCCGATCACCGCGAGCGAGGAAGTACCCGCGTTCTTCCAGAGCGTTGTTGAAGCTGGCTTGGCTGTCAGATCTATCCCATGCCTCTTGAAACACCTGTTTGATTTCACGAGGATCGAGGTTCTGGCGTTTGGCTTGCTGCCATTCCTCCAACGTGAAGTTCAGAGGGCTTTTGTTGCCGTAGGTGGCGAGTCCATCTGGCAATGCCCAGCCATGATCTAGGAACAGATCACGAGACACATCTCTCAGCTTGTTCTTGAAATGCGGCAGGTTGATTGCCTTCAGCTCATCGCCATCAATGCGAGACCACACCGCATGAGCATGGCGACGGCCATTTTTCTCATGAATGACAATTGCGCGGGGCTGATCACTCAGGCCGACGGCATTCGCCACACGGTCTGCCGCATCACGGAAATCATCATCCGTGGCAACCACATGTTCTGGCGGGTTCAGCGAAACCGAGAACAAGAACTGCTTACATTGGGTCGCTTTGGAAATCGCATGGGCTTCCTTGAATGCCCCGTGCAGATCATCTGCTATGAACCCGTTGATATTGATCACCTCGACATGATCGTTATCTCGGTTATTCATCAAGTGATCAGCGAGCGCCACGGCACCTGAGCGTTGTGAAGCCTTGAGGATCATACCGACACCCCCAAGGCTTCCATCAGCTTTGTACGCATCCATGCGACTTCGGCCACGGCACGCTTAAGGTCCTCTTCCAAATCTGGATCAACAACCAATGTGCCTTGGTTGAGATGTTTGGCGATCTGGTTGAGGTTATTGGCCTGACGAGTCTGCCCAAGGCGTGCTAGCACCTCAGCCAAGAGCTGTTGCTCCGCAACAGGTGGTTTCCGCCGACTACGATATTTAGGAGCTTCGTCGGCCAAAACCACAGACTTGATATAGGATGCCAGCGGCATGGCCCCAGCTTGGACTTCAAGCTGCTGGCGTTCCTCAGGTGTAAGGCGAAGTGAGAAGGGGGCAGGGCGGGTCATGGACGTGGCCCCCGCAAGATGTTTCTGTCATCTTTTAGGATGTCGTTCCAACGTTCGAGTTCTTCAAAGACTTCTTCGAAATCGGGCTGAGAATGGCTGTCAGAGCTGTTCGAAGAAACTCTTTTCGTTCGCACCAACTTTTCCCAAAGTTCGAATGATTTCCGGGTGTTGCGGTTTTCGCATCATTCTGTCCCGCTCCGCAGCCCTCCGTGAGGGTTTTCTTCAGTGGCGGCGGCGGGCGCTCCTGGCGGTCAAAAGCCTAGCCAAGCTGGATTGCCCGTTCAATGCTGCGGGCGAATTGCAGCAGCCGGGCGTCGGAGCCTTTGGGGCCGGTGATGTGCAGCCCCGCGGGCATTCCGTCAGAGGACGTTCCGAAGGGAATGGAAACGGAGGGCAGCTCCAGCGGCGGGGTGAGGGTGACAGTGCGCCAGTCTTCGGTGATTTCCCCGTCGCGCAGGTCCGCGGAGAACGGCAGGCCGGTGGCTGTTGGCCACAGGGCAAAGTCATAGCGCTCGAAAAAAGCTGCAGTGTGCTGCCAGACCTGGGTGCGGGTGTGCTGATAGGCGACCAGCTCTGCCAGGCTGCGGCCCTCAGCCTGCGCACAGGCGGTGCGGAAGCTTTCGCCTGCCAGTCCCATATCCGGCGACAGCGCAGCGCGGATCTGCAGCGCGCATTGACCGCGGATTATGTCGCCATGATCCAGCAGCGGCGCCAGGTCCGGCGCATCCTCTGCCACTTGCCAGCCCAATTCGCGGCACAGCGGCTCTGCCCGGGCGGCCGCGGCCTGCACGGATGGGTCCACGCGGGCTCCGAAGGGGGCCAGCGACAGGGCAACCCGGCCCGTGCAGCGGGCAGGGGCGTTTTCCAGCTTTGCCAGCTGCGGCAGATCCTGCCAGTAGCCCAGCGGCTGGCTGGCAGCATTGCCTTGCATCGCCTCCAGCAGCAGCAGCAGGTCAGGCACGGTGCGTGCCATGGGGCCAGGCACCGATAGCCCGTCAAAAGGCGCGGGGTTCGGTTCATAGGGAATCAGCCCGGAGGTCGGACGCATCCCGGTAATGCCGCACCAGGCCGCCGGTGTGCGGGTGCTGCCGCCGAGGTCGGAGCCATCGGCCAGTGCCACCATGCGGGCCGCCAGTGCCGCGGCTGCACCGCCGGAACTGCCTGCCACCGTCTTGTCCGGGTTCAGCGGGTTGCGGGTGGTACCGGCCACCAGGTTGGAGGTCTGGCCGGAAAAGGTGAATTCGGGCGTGTTGCTCTTGCCAATGATCACCGCGCCCGACGCCCGCAGCCGGGCAACGTGCAGGGCGTCATAGTCCGGCACATGCCGGGCAAAGCTCCTGGAGCCCCAGGTCGTGCGCAGGCCTTTGGTTTCGAAACAGTCCTTGATGGCGATGGGCAGCCCGTGCAGGGGACCTGCAAACCGCCCCGCAGCGGCCAGCGCATCCAGTTCCGCCGCGCGTGCCTCAGCGGCCTCCCAGTCCAGCGTGACAAAGGCGTTGACAGCGGGTTCCAGCGCTTCGGTCCGTGCCCGGTGGGCGTGCAGAACTTCGGCAGCGCTCAGACTGCGTGAGCGGATCTGCCGGGCCATTTCCACAGCACTCAGAGATAGAATATCGGTCATGCGCAGAGGCTCCCGGAAGCAATTGGCACAGGTTCTGGGCACCAAGTTAGAAAGCCTTCCGGGCAGTCTCCTTCCTGAAACCGGCCTCAAAACCGCCTGTCAGCGACTTACGCCATGGTGCCGGTTTCAGTTTCCTGCGGCCATCAGCGCCAGATTGCGGTACCCCGCCAGATGCAGGTCCGATGCTGCGCCCCAGGCGCGCAGTCCGGTTCGGCAGCACAGCACGATACGCCCTGTGCGCGGCAGGCCGGCGGCCAGCAATTGCGCGCGCGCAATCCTGCGGGCCTGCGGCAGCGGCAGCTGCGGCGCCTCAGCCGCATCACGCAGCTCGATCACGGTGTCCGCGGGTGTGACCTGCCGGGGCGCGATGAAAGGCAAAGCCTGTTCCGGTTCCTCCGCGCCGTCAAAGCGGAAGCTGCTGAGCTGCAGGTCTTCCAGGCGGAAAATGAAAAGCTGGCCCTTGGGGGATGGCTGATGGTCCAGCAGCGCCTTCAGGGCCAGCTGCGCCTGCAGCGCGCCGATCATGCCCACGGCCGGCCCCATGACGCCGGCAGTTGCGCAGGTCGCGGCCCGTGCCGGCAGATCCGGGAAAACGGCGCGAAGCGAGGGCGCGCCGCCGCAGAAGCCTCCGGCATAACCGGACTGGCCCAGGGCAGAGGCAGAGATCAGCGTCTTGCCTTGCCGCAGGCATTCGTCCGACAGGATATAGGAAACGGCAAAGCTGTCTGCCGCATCGACAACCAAATCCGCTTCGGCCGCCAGCTCCGGCGCGTTGGCGGCATCCAGGGTCTGGACCAGGGCGGTTGCATCCAGGTTCGGATTGGCAGCCAGCAGGCGCCGCCGGGCCGCTTCGGCCTTGGGCCGCCCCAGATCCTCCATGGCATAAAGCACCTGCCGGTGCAGGTTGCTCTCCTCCACCAGGTCGCCATCCATCACCGTGATCCGCCCGACACCCGCGCCGCCCAGGTATTGCAGCACCGGGCAGCCAAGCCCCCCGGCGCCAATCACCAGCACATGGGAGCGGGCCAGCACGTCCTGGCCCTGCGCGCCGACCTCCGGCAGGATCATCTGGCGGGCATAGCGGCTCATGCGTCTTCCCGGGCCCGGCAGGCCTCAGCCCATTCCCGGGTGCGGGCCTCGGGGTCGTCTGCCAGCTGGATGTCTGTCACCACCGCAGCGCTGTCTGCGCCCGCGGCGAAGACCCCCGGCAGCCGCTCCGGGGTCAGCCCGCCAATGGCAACCAGCGGGGTCTTTCCCGCCATCCGCTTCCAGCGCGCGACCCGCTCCAGCCCCTGCGGGCCCCATTTCATCTTTTTCAGAAGCGTCGGATAGACCGGTCCCAAGGCGACATAGGCCGGGTCAAACGACAATGCCCGCTCCAGCTCGCTCTCGTTATGGGTCGACAGGCCGAACCGCACGCCCCTGCGGCGCAGGGCGGCGAAATCGGCGGTATCCATATCCTCCTGCCCCAGATGCACGAAGCTGCAGTTCAGATCCAGCGCCGCCTGCCAGTAGTCATTCACCACCAGCTGCGCCTCATGCACCGCGCAGAAATCCCGCGCCCGGGCGATCTGGCGGCGAACCTCACCTTCCGGCGCGTCCTTGATACGCAGCTGCACCAGCCTGGCCCCCTGCGGCACCAGCAGCTCCAGCCGGGCCACATGGCCCACGATCAGGTAAAAACGCTCCATCATGCAAACTCCGCCAGGCCCAGAACCGGGGTCGATGGCACCGCCATGTCGCGGCGCTCCATCGGATCGGCCTCATAGCCAAGCCGCCCGGCCTCAACCGCCAGCGCCATTGCGCGGGCCATCCCGGCAGGGTCGCCGGCCTTCGCGACGGCGGTGTTCAGCAGCACCGCATCCATGCCCAGCTCCATCGCCTGGGCCGCGTCCGAAGGGCGCCCGATGCCGGCGTCCACAATCAGCGGCACCTCCGGAAAATGCGCCCGCATCGCCCGCAGCGCATCCGGGTTGCGCAGCCCCTGGCCGGAGCCGATCGGCGCACCCCAGGGCATCAGCACCTCGCAGCCCGCGTCCAAGAGCTTTTCGCCCACCACCAGATCATCGGTGGTATAGGGGAACACCTGGAACCCTTCGCTGCTCAGCACCTGCGCGGCCTCCACCAGCCCGAACACATCCGGCTGCAGCGTGTCGGAATGGCCGATCACCTCCAGCTTGATCCAATGGGTGCCGAACAGCTCCCGCGCCATATGGGCAGTGGTCACTGCCTCCTGCACCGAATGGCAGCCCGCCGTGTTGGGCAGAATGCGGCAGCCGGCGCCGCGCAGGCTCTGCCAAAAGCCGGCGCCGGAGCCATCTGCGGTTTCCCGGCGCAAGGACACGGTGATGATCTCCGTGCCGCTGGCCTTCACCGCCTCCGCCAGCACCGCAGGCGACGGGTATTGCGCGGTGCCCAGCAGCAGCCGCGAAGTGATCTCTGTATCGTAGAACTTCATCTCAGCCTCCCTGCATCGGCGCAAGAACTTCCAGCCGGTCGCCCTCGGCCAGCTGCACATCGCCGCGCTTGCCGCGGGCGACAAAGGCGCCGTTCAGCGCCGTGGCGACAGCGGGGCTGGTAAACCCCAGTTCCTCCAGTGCGGCGGCCAGAGTGGGTCCCGTCACCTCATGCGGTTTGGCGTTTACGATGATCTTCATCCGTGGTCTCCGGTAATAATCGGTCTGCGGCCTGCTGCGCCATCGCGGGCGCCAGCAGAAAGCCATGGCGGTACAACCCGTTGAGGTAAAGCGTGCCGTCCTGATCAGTCAGCCGCGGCAGGTTGTCAGGGAAGGCCGGGCGCAGGCCCGCGCCGGTTTCCACCACGCTGGCTTCGGCAAAGCCCGGGTGCAAAGCAAAGGCCGCGCTCAAAAGCTCGCTCAGCGAGCGCAGGCTGATGGCGCGGTCAGAGCTGCTCTCGATCATGGTGCCGCCGATCATGAAATGCCCGTCGCCGCGCGGCACGAGGTACAGCGGCATCCGCGGGTGCAGCAGGCGCAGGGTGCGGCGGATCTCCACCTGCGGGCAATGCAGGATCGCCATCTCGCCGCGCACCGGGCGCAAACCGGGCAGCGGCGCCGCCATCCCGGTGCAATCCAGCGTGACCCGGCCCGGGGCGGGGGCGCCATAGCGGATCTTGACCCCCAGTTCCTGCACCTTGGCGCTCAGGTCCCGCAGCGCCCGCCGCGGGTCCAGATGCGCCTCGCCCTTAAAGAACAGCCCCTGCGCAAACCGCCCCGCCAGTGCCGGCTCCAGCGCGCCGATCTCTGCCCCCTTCACGCCCCGGTGGCCGCGGGTGCGGCGGGCAAAGCGGGTCAGCTCCGCCCGGTCGCGGGCAGGCGCCACCACCAGCGTGCCGCGCCTGTGCACGGCCGTGACCTTGGCCCACCAGCCGAAGGCGCGGCTGCCGAGGGTGATCACCTCTTCCTCGGCGCTTTCGCGTTCGCACCAGGGCGCCAGCATACCGCCCGCAAAACGCGCAACGCTGCCGGCTCCGGGTGCTTCGCCCCGCTCATAGACGGTGACTGCCGCCCCGCGCTGCGCCAGTTCATAGGCGCAGGCGAGACCGGCAAGGCCCGCGCCTGCGATGGTGATCATTCCGCGGGCTCCGCAGCCTCGGCGGCAGGCACATACAGCTCGCCGCCCTCGCGGAACTTAGCGGCCATCGCCTCCATACCTTCTTTCTGCGCCTCGGAGCGGATGTCGTGCGAAATCCGCATCGAGCAGAACTTCGGCCCGCACATGGAGCAGAAATGCGCGACCTTGTGGGCTTGTTTCGGCAGGGTCTGGTCGTGGAACTCGCGCGCGGTGTCCGGGTCCAGCGACAGGTTGAACTGGTCCTCCCAGCGGAACTCGAAGCGCGCCCGGCTCAGCGCATCGTCGCGGCGCTGGGCGCCCGGCAGACCCTTGGCGAGGTCGGCAGCATGGGCGGCGATCTTGTAGGTGATCACACCGGTCTTCACGTCGTCCCGGTCGGGCAGGCCCAGGTGCTCCTTCGGCGTCACGTAACACAACATCGCGCAGCCGAACCAGCCGATCATCGCCGCACCGATACCGCTGGTGATGTGGTCATAGCCCGGCGCGATGTCAGTGGTCAGCGGCCCCAGCGTGTAGAACGGCGCCTCGTGGCAGCACTCCAGCTGCTTGTCCATGTTCTCCTTGATCTTGTGCATGGCGACATGGCCCGGCCCTTCGATCATCACCTGGCAGTCCTTGGCCCAGGCAGTCTTGGTCAGTTCACCGAGGGTTTCCAGCTCGGCAAACTGCGCCTCGTCATTGGCGTCCGCGATGGAGCCGGGGCGCAGCCCGTCGCCAAGCGAGAAGGAGACGTCATACTGGCGGCAGATGTCGCAGATTTCCTCGAAATGCTCGTAGAGGAAGCTCTCCTTGTGGTGATGCAGGCACCACTTCGCCATGATCGAGCCGCCGCGTGAAACAATCCCCGTCACCCGGTTCACCGTCATCGGCACCATGTGCAGCCGTACGCCCGCATGGATGGTGAAATAATCGACGCCCTGTTCCGCCTGCTCAATCAGCGTGTCGCGGAACACTTCCCAGGTCAGATCCTCGGCAATGCCGTTCACCTTCTCCAGCGCCTGGTAGATCGGCACGGTGCCGATCGGCACCGGCGAATTGCGCACGATCCATTCTCGGGTGTTGTGAATGTTGCGGCCCGTGGACAGATCCATCACCGTGTCGGCGCCCCAGCGGATCGCCCAGACCAGTTTGTCCACCTCTTCCTCCATCGAGGAGGTGACGGCAGAGGTGCCCATATTGGCGTTGATCTTCACCTTGAAATTGCGGCCGATGATCATCGGCTCGATTTCCGGATGGTTGATGTTGGCCGGGATGATGGCGCGGCCCGCGGCAATTTCCTGGCGCACGAATTCCGGCGTCACGTAGTCCGGGATGTTGGCGCCAAAGTCATTGCCGTCGCGGTTTGCATGGCAGGGCGACAGCTCGCGCAGCTGGTTTTCGCGGATCGCGACGTATTCCATCTCCGGGGTGACGATGCCTGCCCGTGCATAGGCCAGCTGGGTTGGCGCCTTGCCGTCCTTGCCGCGCAACGGCGCAGGTTTCACCGGGAACTCCGGCACCAGCCGGTCGCCCTCGACAAAGCCGTTGTCCTCGGGCTTCACATCGCGGCCCTGATAGCTCTCGACGTCGCCGCGGGCGAGGGTCCACTGGCGGCGCAGGGCGGGCAGCCCCTGGCGGATATCGGTCAGCACGTCCGGGTCGGTGTAGGGGCCGGAACTGTCATAGACCGGCAGCGGCGCCTCGCCCGCGGTGGGGTGGGTGGCGATCTCGCGCATCGGCACGCGGATGTCCTCATGGACCTCGCCGCTGACGTAGATCTTGCGCGATGCGGGCAATGCGCCGGTGGTGATCTTGGGGTTGGGGACGTTCATCTGGTGTTCCTCCGGGCCTTCGGTTCAAAAACACCAATTGAGCCGGGACGGAGGAAAACGGGCAGGGGGGTGTACAGCCGGTGTACGGCCGGTGCACGCATGCTGCCTGTCCGAAACACCGCTTGCCGCCGGGGCGCCGTGCGATGCTTCTTGCTTCCTACGCCAGTATCAACTGGGTCAGGTTCAAAGGGTCGCACCGCCGGTCCGGGATGCCCCGCACCATGACGCCTCTCAGTCCCTTAGGCGGGACTCCCCTGCGTGGCTTTAGGGGTAGGGGAGGCGCGGGCCTTCCGTCAACTGAAAATTTTGTAGATTATTTTTCTTTATTAGTATCAGCGCTCTGCGGGCGATACCGGTGCCGAATTGAGGCAAATCGCTGCAGCGCGGCTTTGGCGCTTGATCGGCGGCATTGAAATTATCTATAAAACGCCGCAACGCCATCCGCGCATGGCCGTCAGGTATACGAGAACAGGAGACAGCATGCTGGACGCTGCACCCATCCGCACCGACTGGACCCGCGAGGAAGCGGAAGCGATTTACAACAAGCCTTTCATGGACTTGCTGTTCCAGGCGCACAGCGTGCACCGGCAGTATTTCGACCCCAACCAGGTGCAGAAATCCAAGCTCCTCAGCATCAAAACCGGCGGCTGCGCCGAGGATTGCGCCTATTGCTCCCAGTCGGCGAGGAACGGCGCCCAGCTGCAGGCGTCCAAGCTGATCGAAGTGCAGCGGGTGATCGCCGAGGCCAAGAAAGCCAAGGAAGGCGGCGCGACCCGCTACTGCATGGGCGCCGCCTGGCGCTCGCCCAAGGACCGCGACATGGCCGCGCTGGAGGCGATGGTGCAGGGGGTAAAGGATCTTGGCATGGAAACCTGCATGACCCTTGGCATGTTGGACGAAGAGCAGGTGTTCCGCCTGCGGGATGCCGGTCTCGATTACTACAACCACAACATCGACACCTCCGAGCGCTACTACTCTGAGATCATCACCACCCGCACCTTTGCCGACCGTATCGACACCCTGAACCGGGTGCGCGAGGCAGGCATCAAGGTGTGCTCGGGCGGCATCGTCGGCATGGGCGAGCAGCAGCTGGACCGCATCGACATGATGCTGGCACTGGCAACGCTGGAGGAGCATCCGGATTCGGTGCCGGTGAACATGCTGATCCCGATTGCCGACACGCCGCTGGCCGATGTCGAAAAACTGGATCCGATCGAATTCGTCCGCTCCGTGGCGCTGGCCCGCATCCTGATGCCGAAATCGCATGTGCGCCTGTCCGCAGGCCGCACCGACATGTCGGACGAGATGCAAGCAATGTGCTTCTTTGCCGGTGCCAACTCGATCTTTGTGGGCGACACGCTGCTGACCGCGGACAACCCGGAAGAGGACAAGGACCAGCAGCTCTTCGACCGTCTGGGCATCACCGCGATGGCGGCAGGCTGCGACGGCAGCCGCTGATGGCAAGCGCCTTTCCGAGGCATGAGAAATCGCTGGAAGCGCTGCGCTCGCGCGGGCGCTACCGGCAGCTGATGCCGCGGGACGGTTATGACTTTGCCTCCAATGACTATCTCGGGCTGGCAGGCAGCGATGTGCTGCGTGCCGCCGCTGCCGATGCGCTGGCCCGCGGGGTGCCGGTTGGGGCAGGCGGCTCGCGCCTCTTGCGCGGCAATGACGCGGAACACCAGCTGCTGGAGACGGAGGCTGCGGAGTTCTTCGGCACTGAGGCGGCACTGTTCATGGGCGGCGGCTTCAACGCTAATCAGGCGATCTTCTCCACCCTGCCGCAGCAGGGCGACCTGGTGCTGTATGACGCGCTGATCCATGCCAGCACCCATGACGGGATGCGGCTGGGCCGGGCTGAGACGCGCAGTTTTGCCCATGGCGATGCGGAAGACGCTGCGCGGGTGCTGAAGGACTGGCGCTCGTCAGGCGGCGCAGGCCAGGTCTGGATCGCGGTTGAGGCGGTCTATTCGATGGATGGAGACCTCGCCCCGCTGGAGACGCTTATTGCGCTGGCGGATGTCACCGGTGCTGTTCTGGTGGTGGACGAGGCCCATTCGACGGGTGTGTTCGGCGATCTGGGTCGCGGACTGGCGCAAGGCATCGCCCACCGCCCCAACGTCCTTTCCTTACACACCTGCGGCAAGGCGCTGGGCGCCTCGGGCGCGCTGATCTGCGGTCAGCGGGTGCTGATCGAGACGCTGATCAACAAGGCCCGCGGGTTTATCTTTGCCACTGCCCCGTCGCCGCTGAACGCGGCACTGGTGCGGGCGGCCTTGCAGGAACTTCAGCAGAACCCGGGCCGTCGGGAACAGGCTTGGCAGGGGATCACCCATGCCCAAGGCGAGGCCAAGCGCCTTTGCGGGCTGGAGGGGGTTCAAAGCCAGATCCTGCCGGTGGTGATTGGCGACGACAAACGCACCATGGCGCTGGCCGCTGCGATGCAGGCCCGCGGCTATGACATCCGCGGCATCCGCCCGCCGACGGTGCCCCGCGGCACTTCGCGGCTGCGGTTGTCGATCACTTTGAATACGGCGGCAGGGGTCATCACCCGGATGTTTGAAGACCTCGCCCGGGAAATGGAGAGTGCAGCATGAGCGCGCTGATTGTCACCGGAACCGACACCGGCATTGGCAAGACCATCTTTTCCGCCGGCCTGGTGCAGGCGCTGGGCGCAGCTTATTGGAAGCCGGTGCAATCGGGCCTGGAAGAGGAGACCGACAGCCAGACAGTGGCCCGCCTGTCGGGCCGTCGGGCATTGCCGGAGGGCTACCTACTGCAGCTGCCCGCCTCGCCGCATCTGTCGGCGGAGGCCGAGGGTTTGGAGATCGACCCGGATGCGCTGTCTTTGCCTAAAGTCGATGGCGTGCTGGTGGCCGAGGGGGCAGGCGGGCTGATGGTGCCTCTGAACCGTGAGATGCTGTATCTCGACCTCGTCGCCCGCTGGCGAGCGCCGGTGATCCTGTGTGCGCGGACGCAGCTGGGGACGATCAACCACACGCTGCTGTCGCTGAAAGCGCTTCGGGATGCGGGCTGCACCGTTGTGGGCGTTGCTTTCATCGGCGACGCGGAACCGGCGGTGGAGGAAACCATCTGCCAGTTCGGCCAAGTGGCGCATCTGGGGCGGCTGCCGGTGCTAGTGGAGCTGACCTCCGACGCGCTGGCGGTGGCCTTTCAGGCCAGCATCCGGGTGGACCTGATCGAGGAGGCGCTGGCCAAAGGTGAGACGGCATGAGCGCGGCAGACCTCACCCAGCTGGAGTTTGACCAGCAGCACCTTTGGCACCCCTACACCAATGTTGCCAAGCCCGGGCCCACCTTTGTGGTGAAGGAAAGCGAGGGGGTTTATATCACGCTGGACGACGGAACCCGGCTGATCGACGCCATGTCGTCCTGGTGGTGCATGATGCATGGACATAAAAACCCAGCGATCACCAAAGCCATTCATGACCAGCTCGACACCCTGCCGCATGTGATGTTCGGCGGGCTGACCCATGATCCGGCCATCGACCTGGGCCGCAAACTCTTGGAGATCACACCTGAAGGCCTCACCCGCATCTTCTACTGCGACAGCGGGTCTGTCTCGGTCGAGGTGGCGATGAAGATGGCGGTGCAGTACCAGCATGCTATCGGCCAGCCGGACCGCAAGGAGTTTGCCACCATCCGCTCTGGCTATCACGGAGATACCTGGAAGGCGATGAGCGTCTGCGACCCGGACACCGGCATGCACCACCTGTTCCAGGGCGCGCTGAGCGTGCAGCATTTCGTCTCCCGCCCGCCGGTCCGCATCCACGAGGAGTGGAGCGACGACCCGGCGCAAAACGGGTTGGGCGAGTTGCGCAATGTGCTGGAAGCCACCGCCGATAGGATCGCCGCCTTCATCCTGGAACCCGTCGTGCAAGGCACCGGCGGCATGTATTTCTATCACCCCGAATATCTCAATCAGGCCCGTGCCATGTGCGATGAGCTGGGCATCCTGCTGATCTTCGACGAGATCGCCACCGGCTTTGGCCGCACGGGCGAATTGTTTGCCACCAATTTCTGTTCGGTGGAGCCGGATATCATTTGCCTCGGCAAGGGGCTAACCGGCGGTCATATCTCCTTTGCCTGCACCATGACCAACGACCGCGTGGCGGAAGGCATCGGCGGCGGCAATCCCGGCCTGTTCATGCACGGGCCGACCTATATGGGCAACCCGCTGGCCTGCGCGGCGGCCAAGGCTTCGCTGGACCTGCTGACCGGGCAGGACTGGCGCGGCACGGTGGCGGCAATCGGCGAACAGATGCAGGCCGAACTGGCCCCGGCCCGCGATCTGCCCAATGTGGCGGACGTGCGGGTGCTGGGTGCCATCGGGGTTATCGCAATGAAGCACCGGGTCTCGGCGGACGAGGCCCACGCGCGCGCCCATGAAATGGGCGTCTTCCTGCGCCCCTTCGGGCGCAATATCTATACCATGCCCCCGTTCATCACGACGCCGGATCAGCTGAGCGAAATCACCGCAGGCATGCTGCGGCTGGCGCGGAAACTGTAACCGTGGAGTTCCGCTGGCTCAAACAGAACCAGGCAGCCGAGGTCATCGTGGTTTTCGGCGGCTGGGCCGTGGGGCCGGAAGTGTTCTGGCACTTGGATGGCCCGCAAGACATCTTGTTTGCCAGTGATTACACCAATCTGGACGCCGGCTTGCCGGATCTTTCCGGCTATGAGCGGCTCAGCCTGCTGGCCTGGTCTTTTGGTGTGGCGGCTTATGCCCATTGGCAGCAGGGGCGCCCTGATCCGTTCCACCGCAAGGCCGCGGTGAACGGCAGCCTGCAGCCGGTGCACCGGGCCGCGGGCATCCCTCCTGCCGTCTTCCGCAAGACAGTCGAGCGCCTGAGCCTGCAAGCCTACCAGGACTTCCTGACACGGGTGTTCGGCGCGCCGCAGCCCGCCGAGCCGCTGGATGTGGACGCGCGCCGCGCAGAACTGCTGGCAGTGGAGCAGCGCGGCGATGCTTCTCGTATGCGGTTCGACCGGATCTGGATCAGCTCCGGCGACAGGATTTTCCCGCCAGCCAATCTGGCACGGGCCTGGGCCGGGCAGGATATCTCCAGGATCGACGCCGCCCACGCCCCCTTTGACAGGTTTTCAGAATGGGAGGCGCTGTTCTGATGAAAGATCTTGTGTCCCATGGGCTGGACCAGCCCCGCGTCCTGCACAGCTTCCGCCGCGGGCTGCAAAGTTACCACGGCGCGGCCTCGGTGCAGGCGGAAACTGCCGCCCGGCTTGCGGCTATGCTTCAGGCTCAAGGCGCGCCGCGGCGTTTCGGCACGGCGCTGGAGTTCGGCTGCGGAACCGGGCACCTGACCCGGCAGATGCTGCGGCGGTTCGAGGTGGAAAACCTGATCCTCAATGATCTGGTGCCGGAGGCGGCGCTGACGCTGAAGGGGCTGAAAGGTCGCGGGGCAGCGCAGGCCCGGTTCGCGGCAGGCCCTATCGAGAGCATAGAGCTGCCGCGGCGGCTGGAACTGATCGCCTCGGCCTCTGCCGTGCAATGGATACCGGACCTGCCGGTCTTGCTTGCGCGGCTGGCACGGCATCTGAAACCCGGCGGCTGGCTGGCGCTGTCGGGCTTTGGCCGCAACCAGTTCCGCGAACTGGCGGCGCTGGGGTCCGCCGCGGCAGCGCCAAGCTGCCTGGATGCCGGGGAATGGGCCGCCCTGCTGCCGGAAGGGATGGAGCTTTTGGCGGTAGAGCAGCGCCCGGCCGTGCTGTCATTTGGCAGTGCGCTGGACCTGCTGCGGCATTTGCGCCAGACCGGGGTCAACGGCCATGCCCGGCAAAATTGGAGCCGCCGCCGCCTGCGGGAGTTCGAAGCAGCCTACCAGGCCCGTTTCGGTTGCAATGGCGCCTTGCCGCTGACCTATGACCCTGTGCTGCTGGTCGCGCGCAGGACCCGGTAGCCGCATTGCGGCGGTTTCCGTGCGCAATGCGCGCTTAGGGCAAGTTTTAGGTTTTTTCCAGCGCGCCGGCGGAGGTGATCCGCTGCCGCGTTAATCTTTGTCAACGTCCCCCTGATATGCCGGAACCAGAGCTGCGCCCTTAGGGGTCGGCATGTGGGAATACTGGCAGAACGGGAGTTACGCCATGACATTCAAAGCGTTTGTTGCAGCGCTGGGGGCGCTGGCGGTTTCGGGGGCTGTTCATGCAGCTGACATGGGCGACGTTGGAACGCCAATCCGGCTGTCCCTGAACAATTGGACCGGCCAGCACTTGTCGACCTATATCGCCGGCGGCATGCTGGAGGAGGCGGGCTATACCGTCGAATACGTAGAGGCCGACCAGGGCGCCATGTATGAAGAAATCGCCTCAGGCGATGTTCATGCGATGGTTGAGATCTGGACCACCAGCAACCCGGCCAGCTATTTTGCAGCCCGAGACGAGGGCCGGATCGAGGAACTGGGCGATCTGGGCCTGGATGCCCGCAACGGGGTGGTTTTCCCGCCTTATGTGGCGCAGATGTGCCCGGGTCTTCCCAACTGGGAAGCACTGCGCAGCTGCGCGGCCATCTTCTCTAAGGATGGCAAGGGCAAGCGCGGCATTTACCTGGCTTACCCGGAATCCTGGGGCTCGCCCGGCGCCGACCGGATCCGGGCCCTGGACCTGCCGTTTGACGTGGTTGCGGCAGAGTCCGAGGCCGCGATGATTGAGGCGTTTCAGGAGGCCTACCGCGAAAGACGCCCGGTGATTTCCACCTTCTGGGCGCCGCATTGGGCAATGTCGTCCTATGCGTTGCAATTCGTGCGCCTGCCTAAGCCGGAGCCAGCCTGCTACACCGATCCGTCCTGGGGGCCGAACCCCAAGGCCACCGGCGATTGCGATTTCTACCGCGGCGGCGTGGTCAAGGCGAGCTGGAACGGGTTCAAAGAGCGCTGGCCTGCTGCCTATGAAATCCTCAAGAACTATGAGCTGAGCATTTGGGACCAGCAGCCGCTGATCGGCCTGGTGGATGTCCGCGGCGAAACCCCGCGGGGTGCCGCCCGCGGCTGGCTGGCGGTCAACCGCGCCAAGTGGATGCCGGTTGTCGAGGAGGCCACCGGCAAGGGCCGGTCCTGAAGCCGCGTAATCCGCTCATGCACAAAGAACAGCGCGCCTGCTATGCAGGGGCGCTGTTTCTGTTTCAGCGCATCTGCCTTGCTGCTCGACCCGCCGCTGGTATAAGCCCGGAGGGCGGGATGTTGATTCCGGAACTTGTCTGTTTGCACAAAAACTTAAACCGTCAATCAGATTTTTTTGCCTTTTGTGCCGCATTTGCTCGACAAGAGGTCGCAATATGTTCCAATACTTGCATTATCCCCGGCCACACTTGGGCCATGGGCATCTGCTGACAAAGGTAAAGAGCGGCCGTAAGGCCAGGCAGCTGCCATGAGCCGCCGGGTTCCAAAAGACGCGCTAGGCCGGAAAACGGGCCGCGCAACAACAATGACAGGGAGTAGAAGGATGAACTTCAAGGGATATGCGCTGGCGCTGGGCGCCGCAACGATGACGGTTGCAGCGGGCATCGCCTCTGCGGCGGAGCTGGGCGACACCGGCAAGCCGATTAAGCTGGCGGTGAACGAATGGACCGGCCAGCATGTGACCACTCATATTGCAGGCGAAATGCTCAAGGCCGCTGGCTATGACGTGGAATATGTGTCCGCGGGCATGATGAACCAGTTCCAGGCCATCGCCGATGGCGACATCCACGCGACGCTGGAAATCTGGTCCTCCAATGTCTCGGATGAATACGCCAAGAAGGTGGAAGAGGGCACTGTTGTCGAACTGGGCGACCTGGAGCTGAACGCGCGTGAAGGTATTGCCTACCCGGCCCATGTGGCCGAAATCTGCCCCGGCCTGCCGGCCTGGGAGGCGCTGAAGGATTGCGCGATGCAATTCGCCACCGCCGAAACCCTGCCGAATGGCCGCCTGGTCGACTACCCGGCCGACTGGGGCACGCCCGGTGCCGACCGTATGACGGGACTTGAGCTGCCGTTCAAGGCCGTGCCTGCGGGTTCTGAGGCAGCTTTGATCGTCGAGCTGCGCGCCGCGACGGAGCGTAAGACGCCGCTGTTGATCACTTTCTGGCAGCCGCATTGGGCGATGTCCGCCTATGACGTGCAGTTTGTCGACCTGCCGGCAGGCGAGGACGCCTGTTTCAGCGATCCGGCCTGGGGGCCGAACCCCAATGCGGTGAACGACTGCGACTTCTCGCCCTCGCGCATCTTCAAGGCCGCCTGGTCCGGCACCGAGGAAACCTGGCCTGCAGCCTTTGAGATCCTGTCGAACTACACCCTGGCCGTTGAGGACCAGCAGCCAATGATGGGCGCGGTCGACGTGGACGGCGGCAAGGTCGAAGAGGTGGTTGCCGAATGGATGGCCGCCAACGAGGACAAGTGGCGCCCGGTTGTCGACGCCGCCATCAACTGAGCACAGCCCAGTGAGCGGCTCAGAGACGCCTGCCATCACCTGCCGGAATGTCTGGCAGGTGTTTGGCAACAACGCAGACAGCGCTTTGAAAGAGGCGCTGTCGCAGCACGAAACACCTGAAGCAGCAGCACAGGACTTGCGCGGCAAGGGGCTGATCCCGGCGGTGCAGGACGCCTCCTTTGACGTGAAGGAGGGGGAGCTGTTTGTGATCATGGGCCTGTCGGGCTCCGGCAAGTCTACCCTGATCCGATGCATCTCGCACCTGCTGCACGCCACCGGCGGCGAAATCCGCATCGACGGCGAGAATATTGTCGAGGCCAGCCCCAAGCGGCTGATCGAACTGCGCCGCAAGAAGCTGGGCATGGTGTTCCAGCACTTTGGCCTGTTCCCGCACATGACCGTGGCCGAGAACGTGGCCTATCCGCTGCGGGTGCAAGGGGTGAAGAAGAAACAGCGGCTGGCCAAGGCGCAGGAGGTGATCAAGCTGGTGGGCCTTGGCGGCCGCGAAACCAACTACCCGCGCGAGCTGTCGGGCGGCCAGCGCCAGCGGGTCGGCATCGCCCGTTCGCTGGTGGCGGATTGCTCGGTCTGGTTCCTGGATGAGCCCTTCTCGGCGCTCGATCCGCTGATCCGGCGGCAGCTGCAGGATGAGTTCCTGGAGATCCAGGCGAAGCTCAAGACCACCATCGTCTTCATCACCCATGACATCAACGAAGCGCTGAAGCTGGCCGACCGCATCGCCATCATGCGCGACGGCCAGGTGGTGCAGGTCGGCACCCCCGCCGACATCGTGCTGCACCCGGTCAACGACTACGTGCGCGAGTTCTCCAAGGACGTGGCTAAGGGTCAGCACGCCCGCGTTGCTTCGGTGATGCAGGCGGGTGAGCACCATGTCTACGGCGCCGACGATCCGGGCTTGCGCGAAGACATGACGCTGGATGCCGCCCTCGCACGCTGCATGGAGCTTTATGAGCCGGTGCCGGTGCGCACGCCGGAGGGAAAATTGGTGGGGGTGGTAAACCCGGCAGATCTGGCCGCCGCTTTGCAGGTGGAGCAGGGCTGATGGCGGGACTGTCAAAAGGCGCCGTCGCGGCGCTGATTGCAGCGGCGGCAGGCGCCTTGTGTCTTCTTCTGGAAAACAGCGTGCCGTGGCTGGTCAAGTTTCCTGCTGCCTGGGTGCTGCCCGCAACCGATTGGGTGGGGGCAGGGCTGGAGTGGTTCCTGGCGTTGATCAAGCCCGCCGCCCGCAGCTTCTCGGCGCTGATGTTCTACCCGATGGAAGCCGCCAACTATGTGCTGAGCAGCACCCCCTGGCCGCTGGTCATCTGCGCCACCACGGCGCTGGCCTGGATCCTGGGCGGGGTGCGTATGGCACTGATGGCGGTGGTGGGCCTCGGCTTTGTGCTGGCGTCGGGCTACTGGCCCGAAAGCATGAACACCCTGGCGCTGGTCGCCGTCTCGGTTCCCTTGGCGCTGATCATCGGCGGCGGCATCGGTATCCTTGCCAATGAATACCCCCGCATCCGCCAGCCGGTGCAGGCGGTGCTGGACATCATGCAGACAGTGCCGACCTTTGCTTACCTGACGCCGTTGCTGGTGCTGTTCGGCTTTGGCCCGGTGGTGGGTCTCATTGCCTCGGCCATCTACGCCGCGCCTCCGATGGCGCGCAACGTGCTGCTGGGCCTCGAACGGGTCGAACCCGAAATCAAGGAAGCTGCCATAATGGCCGGCGGCACACGCCTGCAGCAGTTGTTCCAATGCGAGATCCCCTCCGCCGGGCAGCAGATCATGGTGGGCGTTAACCAGTGCCTGATGGCAGCGCTGTCGATGGTGATCATCGCGGCGGTGATCGGCGGCTTTGACGACATCGGCTGGGAAGTCCTCCTCACCATGCGCAAGGCGCAATTCGGCGAAAGCCTGCTGGCCGGTTCGGTGATCGTGATCTTTGCCATCCTCATTGACCGGATGAGCGGCACCCTGACTCAGGACCGCCGCGACAATCATGACCCGCGCGTCGCCTGGGGCATCCTGGCGCTGGGCGCAGCTGTCAGCGCGATCTTCTGGAGCCAGCTCCAGCAGCCCGGCACCTATGCCCTGTTCAACCCGGTGGCGGACAGTGTCGACCGGGGGCTCTCGTCCTTTACCAGCGCCAATGCGGAGTTCCTGACCGCACTCAAGAACAACGTGCTGTTCTACGTGCTGCTGCCGATCCGCATTGGCCTCGATCAAGCGGTGCTGCCTTTCACTTGGGGTTTTGCCTGGACCCCGGCAATGAGCCTGTGGCTGTTTGCGGCGGGCGCCGCCGCAGGTACGGTCTGTGCCCTTCGCGGCCGGCTGGCGCTGGGCGTGATGCTGCTGATCGCGGCAGGTATTCTGGAAACCGGTGTTTCGCAGCTTCCGTGGCCCTTTGTGCTGGTGGGCGCGGGGGCCCTGGCCTGGGTTGCAGGCGGGCGCAATCTGGCGGTCCTGACGGTGATCCTGCTCGGCACCATCCTGCTCTCCGGCCTCTGGGAGCGGGCGCTTCTGTCGCTTTACCTCTCCGGTGCTGCGGTGTTTGCCTGCGCGGTGATGGGCGGTGCCGTGGGGCTGGCTTCGGCGGTTTCGCCCGGGGTCTGGCGCCTGGTGCGGCCGGTCTGCGACATGCTGCAGACAATCCCGCTGTTCGTGTTCCTGATCCCGGTCCTGATGGTGTTCCAGATCGGCGAGTTCTCGGCCTTCCTGGCGATCATCGCCTATGCCATCGTGCCGATGATCCGCTACACCCGGCATGGGCTGGTCTCGACCCCTGACGAGATGATCGAGGCTGCGACCGCCTCCGGCGCCACCAAGTGGCAGATGCTCAAGGACATCCGCGCGCCTTATGCGGCGCCGTCGATTCTCCTGGGGCTCAACCAGACCATCCTCTATGCCTTTGCGATGCTGGTGATCGCAGCACTGATCGGCACCACCGGCCTCGGCCAGTCGATCTATCTGGCGCTGGGGCAGGCGGATGTGGGGCTGGGCATCTCGGCAGGTGCTGCAATGGCGATCCTCGCCCTGATCGCCGACCGCATGGTACAGGGCTTTGCCGAGGAGCGGCGCAAGGCGCTGGGGCTTTAACTGCCCCCGAAACCACGAAAAGGGGCGCCCCAGCGGCGCCCTTTTTTGATCTGGGGCAACGTATTAGGCTGACATCCCGCCTATAGCTGCAAAAAGGACTGATCTATTTCCGGAGAGACCCCAATGGGCTGGCTCGAATTCACCTCTGCACTTTTGTTGTTCCTGGCCAGCCACGCCATCCCCGTGCGGCCGCCGGTGCGGCCCTGGCTGGTCGCCTGGCTGGGCCTGCGCGGCTACATCATCGGCTACAGCGTCCTGTCGCTGGCTATCCTGGCCTGGCTGATCGTGGCGGCGGAGCGGGCGCCTTATGTCGGCGTGCTGCCCTATTGGGAGGGTTTCCGCTGGGTGCCGCTGCTGGTGATGCCGCTGGCCTGCCTGCTGGCTGTGGGTGGCATGATGCGGCAGAACCCCTTCAGCTTTGGCGGGCTTGGCATCAAGCCCTTTGATCCGGCAGCCCCCGGTATCTTGGCTGTAAGCCGCCACCCGCTCCTGGCGGCGATGGCGCTTTGGGCCGGGGCGCATCTGCTGGCAAACGGCGACCTGGCGCATGTGATTCTGTTCGGCCTGTTTGCGGGCTTTGCCTGGATGGGTATGGCGCTGATCGACAAGCGCAAACAGCGCCAGATGGGGCAGGGCGAATGGCGCCGCCTCAGCCGCAACACCGCGCGGCTGAACCTCGCCCGGCTGCGGCCCTCGGGCAGCGAGGCCGCGCTTGCCGGGGCAGCGTTCCTGGCGCTTCTGCTTCTGCACGCCCCCGTCATCGGCTACCATCCGCTGCCCTGGTAGGGGTTGACCCCGGCGCCCGCATGACCACCTATGAAATGACTCGAGACTGGAGAATAAGACTGATGCACCTGGCCTATGTGATGACCGAAGAACGCGGCGCCACCGACCGTCTGCTGAGCGAGCTGGCCGAGAAACTGCAGGCCAAGGGCATCCGCCTGGCCGGTATCGTGCAGACCAATGTGGAATGCTACGACAAAGAGTTGTGCGACATGGATGTGCGGGTGCTGCCTGCGGGCGAAACCATCCGCATTTCGCAATCCCTGGGCGCGGGCGCCCGCGGCTGCCGCCTGAACCCCGAGGCGCTGGAACAGGCGGTCGGGCAAGTTTCTGGCGTGCTGCAATCAGACCCGGCGCCGCAGCTGCTGATCGTCAATAAATTCGGCAAGCACGAGGCCGATGGCCGCGGTATGCGCCCCATCATCGGCGAGGCGCTGGCGCTTGGCATCCCGGTGATTTCCGGCGTTAACAGGCTGAACGTAGAGCCGTTCCAGGCCTTTGCGGACGGTATGGCGGTGGCGGCTGGCCCGAATCTGGAGGCGCTGGTCGCCTGGGCGGAACAGGCTGTGGCTGAAACCGCCTGATCTGCAGATTACCGTTTGAAATCAGATGAAAGGCCCGCGAAGCTGATGCGGGCTTTTTGTTTTACCGCGCCGCGTGCGGCCCATTCAGCGGTTTGCTGAACCACCATCGTCCGATCTGTGATGCAGAAAGAAGATGGTGGGCGACCTAGGAATCGAACCTAGCGTGCGTCTCCGCGAGGGAGTTACAGTCCCCTGCCACACCTTGCGGCCTGTCGCCCACTGTCAGTTGCGTGTTGCACCTGATGTGGAGGCGTGATTACAAGCAGGCCAAAGGAGCGTCAACAGGAAAAACGCAAGTTTTTCACGCGCCCCGCAAATTCTTTTTGCCGGAGAGCAATATGGCTAAGAAACCCAAATGGGTCGTCGAAAAAGAGCAGGCCAAACGGGCCGCTGCAGCGGAAACCGTGTGGCTGTTCGGGCTGCATGCGGTGCGCGATGCGCTGCTGAACCCCAAGCGTGAAAAACTGCGCCTGATGGTGACCATGAACGCGCAGGCAAAACTGGCAGATGCAATTGAACAATCCGGTATCGAGGCTGAGGTTGTCGACCCGCGCAAGTTCAACCCGCCGATCGACCCGCAGTCGGTGCACCAGGGGGCAGCGCTTGAGGTGAAGCCCCTGAACTGGGGTGGGCTGGCCGAAAACTGCATCGGCGCAGAGGCGCCGCGGGTGCTGCTGCTGGACCGGGTCACTGACCCGCATAACGTTGGCGCCATCCTGCGTTCTGCAGAGGTGCTGGGCGCCAGCGCCGTGATCGGCACCCGCCACCACTCGGCGCCTGAAACCGGCGCGCTGGCCAAGACCGCCAGCGGCGCGCTGGAGCGTCAGCCCTACCTGCGGATGCGCAACCTCGCCGACACCATAACCGAACTGCAAAGCATGGGTTTCATCGTGCTGGGTCTCGATGGCGAAGCAGAACAGACCATCGAAGCCGCGCTGGCGGGCAAGCAGCACCTGCCGGTAGCCTTGGTGCTGGGCGCCGAGGGGCCGGGGCTGCGGCAAAAGACCAAGGAAACCGTGGATGGCCTGGTCAAGATCGGCGCCGCGGGCGGCTTTGGATCGCTCAATGTGTCGAACGCAGCGGCGATCGCGCTCTATGCTTCGATCGGGCGCTAAGAGCGCCGGGGCCGTCACGGGCTGATCACATCTGCGTATGCGCCCTTTGCAAGGCCCGGGTGCTGCTTCAGAGTCCTGGGACGGATTTGGAAAACGTGAATGGAGAAGAGCAAGGTGCTGCGACTGGTCCTGTTGGCTGCTGCAGTTCTGTTCCTGTCTCTGCCAGGGCTGTCCCGGGCAGAGATGGCTGTCTTTTCCTCCCGCGAAGGGGTGGCCATTGGGGGATATGACCCTGTGGCCTTCTTTGAGCAGGGGGCGGCAGAGAAGGGGCGGCGTTCCCATGCGGTGATGTGGAAGGGGGTCGTGTGGCGATTCGCTTCCGCACGGAATCAGGCCCGGTTTGAGGCTAACCCCCGTGCCTATGCACCGGTTTTTGGCGGCTACTGCGCCTATGCGATGTCCAAGGGGCTGGTGCATCAGGGAAATCCTGAGATTTGGGCGATTGTGGACGGGGAGCTGTTCCTGTTGAACAACCAGCGTGTCCACACCCTTTGGCAGGCTGATACCGTGCAGATGATCGCCAGCGCGCATGCGCATTGGCCTGCAGTGCTGCGGAAATAACCTGTCACCTCACAAAAGCGAGAGCACCCCTTTTATTTTTCCGACTGTGACCCATATTCAATACAGACTGCGGAGTGGAACCACCGCAGATCTTTTTCACTGTCCCTCGTTCCATACCTTGCGCCCGGCTTGTCCGGGCGCATTTTTATGTCCGGGCAGCGAATCCGTCTATTCTGTGCCGGATGCCGCGGCTAGGGTGCGGGCATGACAGATTACAGCGATGAGCATCTGAAGAAGGTCCTGCAAAGGGCCAAGACCGTAGCGGTGGTGGGCGTGTCGATGAACCCGGTGCGCCCCAGCTACTATGTGGCACGCTATCTGGGCCTCAAGGGCTACCGGGTGATTCCGGTGAATCCCGGCCATGCGGGCAAGATGCTGTTCGGCGAAACAGTGCGGGCCAGCCTTTCAGAAATTGACCTGCCTGTGGACATGGTCGACATCTTCCGCCGTTCCGAGGCGGTGCCGCCGATCGTGGATGAAGCGCTGGAGATTTTTCCCAAGCTGCAGACCATCTGGATGCAGATAGGGGTAGAGCATGCCGAGGCTGCCGCCAGGGCCGAGGCGCGCGGGGTGACGGTGATCCAGAACCGCTGCCCCAAGATTGAATACCAGCGCTTGTTCGGCGAATTGCGCATGGGTGGTTTTGCCACCGGCATCATTTCCTCGAAACTCTGACGCCTGTGGCTGTTCGGGGCGCTCCCGCCCGCTGCTGGCGCCCTAAAGGGCGTCATGCGCGGTTGGGCCGGGCGCCGCTGCGCGGCGCAAAAGAACTTGCTGAGAGGCCCTGACGGGCAAGTCTGCCCGTCAGGGTCTGGCCAATTGTGATATTGAGAGCGGGCTTGGGGTCAGCCCTTGGGACGGCTGGCTTTCTCGGCAATGCCGCTGAGGCCCTGGCGTTCAGCCAGCACCTGCAGCACATCGTCCAGCGCAACATCGCGGGCGGCCAGCATCACCAGGAAATGATAAAGCACATCAGCGCCTTCCGAGGCCAGCTTGGCTTTGTCAGCCTTCACCGCTTCGATGATCGCCTCAATGGCTTCCTCGCCGAATTTCTCGGCGCATTTCTCCGGCCCTTTGGCCAGCAGCTTGGCCGTCCAGCTGGTCTCCGGATCGGTGCCCTTGCGGGACAGGATGGTGGCTTCGAGATCGTGCAGCAGGCTCATCACATGCCCCTTCAGTTCAACCGCATCGGGATGCCGGCGGCAGCCATGTGGTCCTTGGCTTCCTGGATGGTGAATTCCCCGAAATGGAAAATCGAGGCCGCCAGCACCGCGCTGGCACCGCCCTTGGTCACGCCCTCCACCAGGTGATCCAGGTTGCCGACACCGCCGGATGCAATCACCGGCACGTCCACCGCATCGGAAATCGCCTTGGTCAGCGGCAGGTTGAAGCCGGATTTGGTGCCGTCGCGGTCCATTGACGTTAGCAGGATTTCCCCCGCGCCCTTGGCTGTCACCAGCCTGGCGAACTCCACCGCGTCGATGCCGGTCGGCTTGCGGCCGCCATGGGTGAAAATCTCCCAACGGCCCGGCTCGACAGTCTTGGCGTCGATGGCGCAGACGATGCACTGGCTGCCGAACTGATCCGCGGCCTCAGCAATCACATCCGGGTTGGCCACCGCAGCGGAATTGAACGAGACCTTGTCGGCGCCCGCCAGCAGAAGCGCCCGCACATCATCTTTGGTGCGCACCCCGCCGCCCACGGTCAGCGGCACAAAGCACTGCTCGGCGGTGCGCCGCACCACGTCGAACATGGTGCCGCGGTTTTCATGGGTCGCGTGAATGTCGAGAAAGCAGATCTCATCCGCGCCGGCAGCATCATAGGCCTTGGCCGATTCCACCGGATCGCCCGCATCGCGCAAGCCGACAAAGTTGACGCCCTTGACCACACGCCCATCGGCGACGTCGAGACAGGGAATGATACGGGTTTTCAGCATGGGGATCCGCCTTTTGCTCCTTGCGCCCGTGGGTACGCAATGACTGCCAAAAGCGCAACAGATATGGCTGCGGCTGCGCGTTTTGGTCCGGGGCGGGCTTATGTTACCCTGCCAGACAGTACCGAGGCAGGCAGTCAGATACCGCCAATGCCGCAAACGTGACTTGCCTGTTTGCGCCCGCTGCCTTGTTTTCACCGCATCGCCTCACATTTTGGAGCAGCTGTTATGATGAAAAACCTTATCCTTACCGGAGCCATCGCCCTCATGTCTGCATTGCCCGCCGCTGCCGAATTGATCAAAGTGCCAAGCCAGAAACCCGTGGCGGAAACCATGGACGCGCTGCAGGCCGCTGTTGAGGGCGCAGGCGCCACCGTCTTTGCCCGGGTGGATCATGCCGCGGGCGCGCAAAAGGCGGAACTGGCGCTGAAGCCGTCCCAGCTGCTGATTTTCGGCAACCCCAAGCTGGGCACCCCGGCGATGCAGGCGGACATGCGCGCCGGGCTCTATCTGCCGCTTAAAGTGCTGGCGTATGAGGATGCGGATGGCCAGGTCTGGCTGACCTATGAGGATCCGGCTGAGATGCTTTCGGGCCTCGATATCCCCGCTGACGCCGGGTTCATTGCCAAGATGCAGGGCGCTCTGGGCAAGCTGACGGCTGCTGCCGCGCAATAACCCCGAAGGCCGCCTGCAGGCCGCCCCGTGCCTTACCGGCGCGGGCGGGACCGGTAGCGGTCGATCACGGCTGCAATCGCCCACAACAGCCCGGCGCCCATGGTGACCGGGGCGAAGATCAGCGGCCCCCAGGCGGCAAAGACCCCCATGGTATAGGCGGTCTCGCCCAGGTCGCGGACCAGCACCACGCAGGGGTTGGCAAAGCCTTCGTGGATTTCGCAATCAAAGCCGGCTCCCAGCAGTACCACAAAGGCAATACACAGCAGCCACAGGACAATCGGGCCTATGGTGAGGACGGCAAGAATGCGGCGGACGAGGCGCATAGGCTTTCCCTTCGCCGGGACGGCGTCAGGCTTTCAGAACCGCCAGCGCCTCTTTCAGGTCAATGGCCCCATCATAGAGCGCCCGGCCTGAAATCGCGCCGTTCAAAGGCGCGCCGCAGGATTTCAGCGCCGTGAGGTCGTCCAGCGAGGACACGCCGCCGGATGCAATCACCGGGATGCTGACCGCATTTGCCAGACCGGCGGTGGCCTCGACATTCGGGCCCTTCATCGCGCCGTCGCGCAGGATGTCGGTATAGATGATCGCGGCAACGCCGGCGTCCTCAAAGGATTTGGCGAGGTCGGTGACCATCACGTCGGTTTCCTCGGCCCAGCCCTTGGTTGCGACCTTGCCGTTGCGGGCGTCGATGCCGACCGCCACCTTGCCAGGGAATTCCCGCGCCGCTTCGCGCACCAGATCCGGGTTTTCCACCGCCACGGTGCCCAGGATGACCCGGGCCAGGCCCTTGCCGATCCAGCGCTCGATGGTTGCCATGTCGCGGATACCGCCACCCAGCTGCGCGGGCACCTTGGTCTGCTTCAGGATCTCCTCGACCGGCACGGCGTTGACCGGCTCGCCGGCAAAGGCGCCATTGAGGTCCACCAGATGCAGCCACTCACAGCCCGCCTCGACAAACTCCAGCGCCTGCGCGGCGGGGTTGTCATTGAACACTGTGGTCTTGTCCATCTCGCCATGCAGCAGGCGCACGGCCTGGCCGTCTTTGAGGTCAATCGCGGGGTAGAGGATCATCCGGGCGGTCCTTCGTGAAATCAAGCTGGCGGTGTTTTGCACAACGTAAGGGCAGATTGCAACGCGACCCGAAGTCAACCTTGCCTCAAAGCAGGCATCAGGGACAGGCTGCCTGAAAACAGGGAGGAAATGGAATGAAACATCTACTGGCAGGCATTGCCGTGGCCTTGGGGCTGGCAGGTGCAGCTGCGGCGGACCCGGTTCTGGGTGTTTGGAAAACCGAACCCGATGACGGCTCCTATGCCCACATCCAGATGGCGAAATGCGGCGCCGCGGTTTGCGGCAAAATCGCCCGCACCTTCAACAGCGATGGTGAGTACCAGTCCCCGAACATTGGCAAGACGCTGGTGATCGACATGGTGCCAAACGGCGACGGCTCTTACGAGGGCAAGGTCTGGCGGCCCTCCAACGACAAGATCTACATCGGCAAGATGGATCTGGCGGGCAGCTCCTTGGCCTTGCGGGGCTGCGTTGCGGGCGGGCTGATCTGCTCGAAACAAACCTGGACCCGCGTCGAATAAGCCTAAAGCAGCCCCAGCTGCACCGGGATCGGCGCATAGCCGCGTTTCAGCTGCCGGTCCCGGAAGCGTTCGAAAATCGCCTGCGCTTCTGCCTGACCGGCAAAATACGTGCGCTTCTGCACCCCGCCCGGCGCGTTCAGCGGCCCGGATACACGCTCAACACACCAGTCGCCGAACAGGGTCGGCGTCAGGCTCAGCAGGCAATAGCGGTGCTTGCCTTCGGCGTGGTCGTATTTCTCGAAACGGATGTGCAATGGGGGCTGCCGCAGTGACAAAAGGTCCGCCCCGTATGCAACGAAGCGGACCCCTTGTCTATTGTTCAATCCGGCGAATTGCACTGGCCCCAGCGGCAGCTGTAACGCTTACACCTCACCGGTGTATTCGCCGCGCGCCGGGTAGTTGTTGGGGATGGCAAAATCCAGTGCCGCCACCAGTTCCGCGAAATGCGGGCGCACGAAAGGCATGGTCTGCACCGAGCCGTAATAGAGCGTCTGCTCCGGTGCTACCAGGAACAGGCCGGGCTCTGAGAACAGCGCAGGCTCCTCGATCCCGATAGAGGTCTTGCCGCGCGAGGTGGAGATATAAAGCCCCCATTCCTTGGCCACGGTGAGCGGCAGGTCGTAGCCGAACCGCAGTTCCTTGGCCTCGATCTTGCCGGCCATTGCACGTGTGCGCTCCTCGCCGTCAGAACTGATGGCGATGCAGTTGACACCGCGTTCGGCAAAGGCCGGAACCTTCTTCTCGAACTCCTTCAGATAGGTCGCGCAGATCGGGCAATGCAAACCGCGGTAAAAGCAGATCACAGTGCCGCGCTCGGCGGTTTCCGCAGAGAGGTTAAACTGCCCATGGTCCAGCGTCGGCAGGGTCAGGTCCGGGGTTTTCTGGCGGGGGATCAGCATGTTTTTGGTCCTTATGAATGATGTGAGTGGAGGTTCTTGTCCAAAGGTATCGCCCAGTTTACTGTTGTATAAATCCGAAAAAGCTGATGGAAACTCCGAAATCATGGATCGCCTCACCACATTGATGGACCGCTTCCAGCTCACCGTGCAGGCCGCTGCCCCGGGCGGGGCCAACCTTATTGCCCTGGCGGATGCGGCAGGACAGCCGGTGCGGATCCTCTACAGCACCCGCGGACCGTTGGCGGATCCGGCTCTGGGCGCGATCATGTGGGCAGCGCGAGTGGAGTGGTCGGGTCACAGCAACCCCTTCCTGGCCGCCTTGCCGCCGGTGGTGGAGTATGGTGTTTCCGGCAATGCCGAGGCACAGGGGCTGGTCAGGCTGATGCGGGATGAGGCAGAGGGCCAGCACTGCGGGGCGCAATCGGTGATCAACCGGCTGGGCGAGGTTCTGATGGTGCGCTTGCTGCGCAACCAGATCCGGAAAGGCGCGACAGAGCCGGGGCTCTTGGCGGGTCTTGCCGATCCCCGCCTCAGCCGTGCCATCGTGGCGATGCATGACCATCCCGGGCGCCTCTGGACCAACGCCGACCTGGCGCAGGAGGCAGGTCTGTCGCTGTCGCGCTTCGCGGAGCTTTTTGCCGCCGAAGTGGGCGAAACCCCGATCGGCTACCTGCGCCGCTGGCGGCTGATCCTGGCGCATCAGGATCTTGCGCGCGGTGACCGGGTAGAGGCCGTCGCGCGTCGCTATGCCTATACCAGCCCTGAAGGATTTACCCGTGCCTTCCGCAAGGCCTATGGCGTGGCGCCGGTTTCCCTGCGCAACGCGGCCGCCTGAAAGTCCCGGCTTTCATCTTTCCGAAAAAACTCCCGCCGGAGGCAACGGCGCTTCAGCGCCGTCCCCTTACGGTTTCCAGGTCAGGAAGTTGCCGATCATTCTCAGGCCCGTGGCCTGGCTTTTCTCCGGGTGGAACTGCATGCCCAGCATCGTGTCCCGGCCAATGACAGCCGTGACATCTCCGGCGTAATCCACATGCGCCAGCCGCTCCGCCGGGTTTGCCACGCGGAAATGGTAGGAGTGCACGAAATACACGTGATCGCCGCTTTGGATGCCGTCAAAGACCGGGTGCGCATGGTCGATCACCAGATCGTTCCAGCCCATATGCGGCACCTTCAGCGACGCATCCGCGGGTTCGATCTTCACCACATCGCCGCCAACCCAGCCGAGGCCCGGTGTCTCTTCATACTCATGCCCGGTGGTCGCCATCAGCTGCATGCCGACGCAGATGCCCAGGAACGGACGGCCCTTCTGCTCCACCGCTTCGACCATGGCGTCATAGATGCCCTTGTGGCCGCGCAGCTCCGCCGCGCAAGCCGGAAAGGCACCATCGCCGGGCAGCACCAGCCGGTCGGCGCGGGCCACCACATCGGCGTCAGAGGTCACCACGACCTCGCCCGCGTCCATCTCCCGCGCCATGCGCTGAAAGGCTTTCTCGGCAGAGTGCAGGTTGCCGGAATCGTAGTCGATAATCGCGGTCAGCATCTTAGAGTGCGCCCTTGGTCGACGGGATCGCATCCGCCTTGCGCGGATCGGTCTCCACTGCCAGCCGCAACGCACGGGCGACCGCCTTGAAGGCCGCCTCGGCGATGTGGTGGCTGTTGAACCCGTGCAGCTGGTCGATGTGCAGGGTGATGCCGCCGTGAGTGCTGAGCGCCTGGAAAAACTCCCGCACCAGCTCAGTGTCAAACGTGCCTATCTTCTGGGTCGGCAGCTCCACATTCCATATCAGGAAGGGGCGCGCCGACAGGTCCAGCGCACAGCGCACCTGGGTGTCGTCCATCGGCAGGTGGCACTCGCCATAGCGGCGGATGCCCTTCTTGTCCCCCAGCGCCTGCACCAGCGCCTGACCCAGCGCGATGCCGGTGTCCTCCACCGTGTGGTGGTCGTCGATGTGGTAATCGCCCTTGGCGCGGATGGTCATGTCAATCAGCGAATGGCGCGCCAGCTGGTCCAGCATATGGTCGAAAAAGCCAACCCCGGTCTGGTTGTCATAGACCCCGGTGCCATCCAGGTTGATCTCAACCGAGATATCGGTTTCCGCGGTCTTGCGGGTCACTTTGGCGGTACGCATCAGCGGCTTATCCTTCGTCATGCTGCAGGAATTCAAATTCTGCCTGGGCGCTTATAGGGCGGGCAGGGGGCATGGCTCAAGTGCGGCATTGTGCATGGGGGCAACCTGTTGCAGCAATCCAGGCATGATCCCGGTCTCTTGCGCCTGCCTGCGCCGCGTGCGAGCTTGGCGAAATTCCGTGACCATTCAAAAGGGCCGCCCATGTCCACCTGCGTCTTTGTCCAGATCCGCTGCAAGCCCGGCACCACTTACAAGGTGGCCGAGGAAATCGCCCTGCGCGAAATCCACTCCGAGCTTTATTCCACCAGCGGCAACTTTGACCTCTTGATGAAGCTCTACATCCCCTCAGGTGAAGACGTCGGCAAATTTATCAATGACCAGCTGCTGCAAATCGATGGGATCGAACGGTCGCTGACCACGATGACCTACAAGGTGTTTTGACGGCTGCCCCCTCCCGCCCCGAACAAGCGGGAGGGGAGAGCAATCAAAAGATGAAATCGGAGGCGTCGATTGGAACGTTGCTGCCTCCGAGGATGAGAATGCTGGTGCTGCCGTAGGTGATTTCCAGATCATTCCCGTCCGAGGTTAGCGTCAGATCGGCAAAACTGGTGACGCCATGATAGTCGATTTCGATCCGGTCCTTGCCATCGGACCAATTCTCGATGGTGTCGCTGCCCAGATTGCCGCCATTGAAGACAAACACGTCCCGGCCGGACTGGCCGCGCAGGATATCGTTGCCCTTTCCGCCTTCCAGCCGGTCGTCCCCGCCGCCGCCAGTCAAACGGTCATTCCCCGCGGATCCAACCAGCGTGTCATCGCCCTTGCCGCCCGACAGCGTGTCGCGGCCGCCGCCTCCGATCAGGCTGTCAGCGCCTCTGCCGCCAAGGATCTTGTCCCTGCCGCCGCCGCCCCACAGCTTGTCATTGCCCTGCCGCCCGTCAATCTTGTCGTTCCCGCCAAAGCCATTGAACTTGTCGCGTTTGCCGCCGCCCTGAAATTCATCCCGCCCGCTGAACACCTGCTTCAGAAGCTGGACGTTGTCCCGGTTGCTTTCCGTGGCCGAGACCCGGAAAAAATCGGCGGCGTCGATATTCAGCCCTGTCGCGGTTGAGGTGAAATCCGCCCCGGTTTCGGTTACATCGGTGATCAGCCCGCTGCTGGGCGTTGCCAGTGTTGTGCCGAACAGGGTGATATCGGTGAATTGCAGATCGGTGCCGCTGTAGACATCCGGTGCGGGATCGGGGATCGGAGGGGCGCCGGGGATGGGGGTGGAAATGTCCCGGACCAGCGAAAACCCCGTGCTGGACGTGCCGGTGACGCTTGCCCCCAGCTGAAACTGAAAGGACAGCCAGCCCAGGCCGCCGCCGGCCTGATCCGTTCGCGTATTTCCATTGACGACAAATTTTACCATGGAACACCTTTTGATTTGAATGATTAGGTGTTCACTGCTCCCTGGCTGCAATTCACGGGGAAAATGCGCCGCAAAGTTTCATCGCTCCACTGCGGCGCATCTTTTCCGCCGGGCTTACTGTGCAATCAGCCCCTTGTCCCACAGCTCCGCATAAGCCGCATCAATCGCGGTCCTCATCCGCGCCAGCATGTCATCGACCTCATCCTTGGTGATGATGATCGGCGGGCACAGAGCCACCGCATTGCCTGCAACCGCCCGGATGATCAGCCCGTTGGCCTCGCAGGCCTTCTGCGCAGCAGCCCCCGCCGCGCCCTTATCAAAGCTGGCGCCGGTGGTCTTGTTCGATACCAGCTCCAGCGCTGCGATCAGGCCCTTGCCGCGGACCTCACCGACCAGCGGATGATCGGTGAAGATCTCGCGCAGCTGCGCCTGCATATAGGCGCCCACCTCGGCGGCGTGCTCAAACAGGTTGTCGCGCTCATAGATCTCCAGCGTCTTCAGCGCCGCCGCACAGGCCGCCGGGTGGCCCGAATAGGTATAGCCGTGACCGAACACGCCAACCTCATTGGTCTGGGCGATCATTGCCTCATACATGTATCCCGGAATGACCGAGGCCGAGATCGGGAAATAGGCTGAGCTCAGCTGCTTGGCAAAGGTCATCAGGTCCGGCTTGATGCCCATGGTGGTACAGCCGAAATCAGCCCCGGTGCGGCCAAAACCGCAGATCACCTCATCCGCCCAGACCAGAATGCCATGCTTGCGCAATAGCGCCTGCAGCTTCTCGTAATAGCCCTCCGGCGGCACGATCACACCGGAGGCGCCGGTGATCGGCTCGACAATCATCGCCGCAATTGTATCCGGGTCTTCCGCCAGGATCTGTTGTTCCAGGTTATTGATGATCCGGTCGACGAACTGCTCTTCGGTCTCGTTGCCCTGGCGGCCGGTGTAGTAATGCGGTGAATCCGAGCGCAGGATCGACAGCGCCTCCAGCGGTGCGTCGAAATGGGCCAGGTTTGCAGGCAGCGAGGTTAGAGAGCCAGCCGCCACTGTCACCCCGTGATAACCGCGCTCCCGGGTGATGATCTTGCGCTTCTCCGGCTTGCCGATGGCGTTGAAGTAATAGCGCAGCATCTTGTAGTGGGTGTCATTGGCGTCGGATCCGGAGTTGCCAAAGAAGATATAGGCATCCTCCACCGGCACCATCGCCTTCAGCTTCTCGGCCAGTTCCATGATCGGTTCATGGGTCTTGCCGCCAAAGGTGTGCGAGAACGGCAGCTTGTGCAGCTGTTCGGTGATCGCGTCCATCACCTCGGTATTGCTGTAACCCAGAGAGGTGCACCACAGGCCGGCCAGCCCCTCGATGTATTTGTTGCCCTTCGTGTCATAGACATAGATGCCTTCGCCGCGGTCCAGGCACAGCTGCTCGGTCGCGGTGAAATTGGTAGTGGGATAGATGACTGGGGCCATGGCCAAACTCCTCCAATGGTCCGCCGGGAGGGGCGGAATCGCTGTTGCGCCCAGCATTGGCGGGAAAGCACAGCTGCGTCAAAAGGAATTTGATCATATTCATGGCGCAGGATTGGAAAAAGCGAAAGGCCGCCCCGAAGGGCGGCCTGTCCGTTTCCCGATGGAGCGGGCGATGAGATTCGAACTCACGACCCTTACCTTGGCAAGGTAATGCTCTACCCCTGAGCTACGCCCGCGCTGCCATCCGGTGACGCGGTGAATAGGAAATCCAGGCGCGGGCCGCAAGCGGAAAATGACGGTCCGGTGAAGAAAAAGCCGCCGATGCTGTGATGCACAAAAGCGAAAGGCCGCCCCGGAGGACGGCCTTTTCCGCTTTCGAATGGAGCGGGCGATGAGATTCGAACTCACGACCCTTACCTTGGCAAGGTAATGCTCTACCCCTGAGCTACGCCCGCGCTGCCATTCGGTGAGGCGGTGTTTAGGATTTTCCCAATCAAGCCGCAAGAGGAAATTTTCGAAACTGCGCAAGTATCTGTGGATAAGCGTTATTCCTCCGTTTTGAGGAACTCCGTGAGGCGGACTTCCAGTGCAGCAATATCTTTGGTCTCGCATTCCCAGATGGTCAGCACCTGCCAGCCCGCGTCCTGCAGCGCGGCCAGATGCTCCGTATCGCGCTCGACATTGCGCCGCAGCTTCGGCTCCCAGTAGTCGCGGCGGCTGGCCGGGATGCGCCCGTCGCGGCAGGTATGGAGATGCCAGAAACAGCCGTGTACGAATATCACCTTGCGCCGCGGCCCAAACACCAGATCGGGTTTGCCGGGCAGGTCCTTGCGGTGCAGCCGGTAGCGGTAGCCCATCCCATGCACCAGCCGCCGCACCAGCATCTCCGGCTTGGTGTGCTTGGCGCGGATCTTGGCCATATTGGCACTGCGCCGTTCCGGTGTCAGGGTGTCGGCCATTCCACATGGTGCCTGGATTGTTCCACCATGCGGGCATGGTAGCCGCTTTCAATCCGGCAGGAAACAAAGGCGCTGGCCGGGCAGGGCGGCAGCCCCAGCGCTTTGATCAGCTGGGCATCCTTCTGCCCCTCCAGCAGTACGATCTGCTCGCGCGCCAGAATGTCCCGGGTGCCGTGGCCGCCATCAGCGCGGATCCGGCGCATGAAGTCCTTTTGCTGCGCCACCGCCTCCACCACGTCGCGGGGAACCGAGCGGCCCTGGATCAGCCGGAATAGACGCGCCATGCGCTCGTTGCCGGTCTCTCCTGCAAAGATCTGCTCCACCGCCGCCTCATCCGCGGTGCGCCAGAAATTGGCGGGGTAGGGCTGATCCTTCAAGAGCCACAGGATATGGCGGAACCCCTCGGCGGAAATGCTGCGCTTGGCATCCTTGTTCTGGCCTTGGGTCAAATGCTCCGGCCGGGCCACGATCAGCCCCAGATAGCAGCGCGCCCGTACCTCATCCGCCGCGACCAGCAGGCAAGCGCAGTCCAGTGCCTCGGTGGGGATCATCCAGTTGCTGCCCATGGTGTGTTTGATGTCCACGTCCTGGCCAAGGATCTCTGTATCCAGCCGGCCTTTGCGCAGTTTCAACAGTGCCCGCAGCTCGATCTCCACCCGGGTGCCGATATAGGTCTTTTCAGTCTTCTCCAATTCCTCGTAGGCACGCCGCCCGGTCTTGGGTGTCATGATCACATCGTCGATGCATTGGCGCAGCATCTGCGGCACATCGTATTCCAGCGCTAAAGCGCCGCCCGCACGGGTGGCGATCTCTTCGGCCAGCGGGAAGAGGCGGCCGAAGTCGGGATGGCCCGGCAGGACCAGGCTGTCAGGGAGCTTTTGTTTCATGGAGAGGAACTTTGTTGGATGTCCCGCCCGGCCGATAGGCCGGGCAGCGCCCAACCGCCCCCACGGGCGGGCGCTGCGCTTCCGCCCGCGGTTGCGCGCTGCCCTCCGTGTGTCATGGAAGGGGGAGGTGAAAGGGGGGAGGCTCTACGCCCGCACAACATGCAGGTTCGGCTTGGCAATCGCCGCCTTCAGCTCGCGCGCCACCGCCTCGGCCACTGGCGGCGGGAAGGCGTTGCCGACTTGCCGGTAGGCATTGGTCTTGGCGCCGGTGAAATGCCAGGCATCCGGGAAGCCCTGAATACGCGCCACCATCCGCACCGTCAGGCGCGGCATGTCGTTGTGGAACGGGTCCGGTGCCTCGTTGGCGATGGTGCGCCCTTCAACGCCCAAAGCCGCCCAGGCGCGCCGCGCCCGGGTCGGGCCCAGATCCGGGCCGCCATGTTTCTTGGAGCCGCCAACGATGGTCGGCGCTATCTCATCTGCCTTGGCCGCCCAGTCATCAGCGCCGCGCCAGCCGCGCTCCTTCATCAGATCTATCAGGGTTGCCCCGACGGTCGGCGGATTGTGCGGCAGCGGCTCGGGCCAGTTGAACTGGCCGGCAAATTCCTTACGCAGGGCAACAATCGCCACCCGCGGCCGCAGCTGCGGCACGCCAAAGTCCGAGGCATTCAGCAAACGCCAGTCAGTCTCATACCCCAGCTTTGAGAGCTGCTTCTTCAGCTTCTCCCGGTAGTCGGAGAAAACCGCATCCAGAAAGCCGCGCACGTTTTCGATCATTACCGCGCGGGGGCGGGTGGCATCCACGATTTCGATCGCATCGTCGAACAGGTTGCGCTCGTCCTTCTCGCCCAGCTGCTTGCCGGCTACGGAAAACGGCGGGCAGGGCAGGCCGCCGGCCAGCAGGTCGATGCCCTTATAGTCACCGGCCACGTCCTTGAACTTGCGCACGTCCTCTTCCAGCACGTTCCACTGGGGGCGGTTGTGGCGCAGGGTGGCGCAGCAATGCTTGTCGATCTCCACCAGCGCCGTGTGGTCAAAGCCCGCCGCCTCGAGACCGAGGGCCTGGCCGCCCGCACCTGCGCATAGTTCTACCGATGTCAGCATTCTGCTCTGCCTGTCCGTTCGCGTTCTTGCTCTGTTCCTATGCGGTAAAGCGATTCCGCACAAGGTTTTCTGCACCGGGTCAGACTATGCGGAAATGCTGAAAAACGAAAGGCCGCCCCGAAGGGCGGCCTGTCCGTTTCCCGATGGAGCGGGCGATGAGATTCGAACTCACGACCCTTACCTTGGCAAGGTAATGCTCTACCCCTGAGCTACGCCCGCGCTGCCATCCGGTGAGCGGTGAAATAGGGCTTGGGCGCGCGGGCCGCAAGAGGAAAATCGGCAAGCGGAGAAAAAAATCTGCACCGGCCGCGACGGAGAATCGGGGCGCGCGCGTAACACCGTTCATAAATCGGAATTTCAGGGGAGATTGACTGGATGCTTTGCAAGGATTTCCTGCGGATCGGATGCCTGGGTGCAGCCATTGGCCTTGGATTGCTGGCGCATAGCAAGCCAGCGCGGACAGACAACTGGGCCGGTCCGGCTGAGGCCGTGATGCTGCAGAAAACTAAGGTTTCCAGCACGTGACCACCCGTTTCCCGGCGCGGGAAAGGGCCAAGAACCCTGCGGGGATCTTCGGGTGTCATGCACAGAGGGGCGCCCCTGTTTTCCGCGCCGGGAAACGGGCCGGAATTCTCGCAGAATTCCGCATCGCCAGTGCAAAGGAAAAGGGCGCCCGCCAGCCGGCTGGGCGCCCTTCCTGAACTTTCCGGTTCTGCGGCTTATTCCAGCTCGATCAGCAGATCCTTGGCGTCGATCTGACCGCCCGCCTGGACATGCACGGCCTTCACAACCGCGTCGCGCTCGGCGTGGATGCCGGTTTCCATCTTCATCGCTTCGATAGTCAGCAGCATGTCGCCTTCATGCACCTGCTGGCCTGCCTGTACCGCGACTGAGGCCACTACACCCGGCATCGGCGCGCCAACGTGGTTGGCATTGCCCGCTTCCGCCTTGGCACGCTGCTCGGTCGAGGCCTTCACCAGGCGGTTCGGCACCCGGATCACCCGCGGCTGGCCGTTGAGCTCGAAGAAGACCTTTACCTCGCCCTTCTCGTCCGTTTCACCCACGGCCTGCAGACGGATTTCCAAGGTTTTGCCCGGATCGATCTCGGCAGTGATCTCGTCGCCCGGCTCCATGCCATAGAAGAAGGTCTTGGTCGGCAGGGCGCGTACTGGGCCGTACTGACGGTGGCGGCCCATGTAGTCCAGGAACACCTTCGGATACATCAGGTAGCCGTTCAGGTCCTCATCATCGACCTTGAAGCCTTCCAGCTGCTTGGACAGATCCGCACGCACTGCTTCCAGGTCGACCGGCTCCAGATGCGCGCCGGGGCGTTCGGTGTTGGGCGCTTCGCCCTTCAGAACCTTGCTGACGATGCTCTCCGGGAAGCCGCCCGGGGGCTGGCCCAGGTTGCCGCGCATCATATCGACCACCGAGTCGGGGAAGGCTACGTCCGTTTCCGGGCTCTCCACCTCGTCGCGGGTCAGGCCCTGGCTGACCATCATCAGCGCCATGTCGCCAACAACCTTGGATGAGGGCGTCACTTTCACGATGTCGCCGAACATCTGGTTCACATCGGCATAGGTCTGCGCCACGTCGGCCCATTTCTCTTCCAAGCCCAGCGAGCGCGCCTGCGCCTTCAGGTTGGTGAACTGGCCGCCCGGCATCTCGTGCAGGTAAACCTCGGAGGCCGGCGCCTGCAGGCCGCTTTCGAACGCCGCATACTGGCCGCGCACCTGCTCCCAGTAGCCTGAGATCTCGCGCACCTTGGCGATTTCGATGCCAGTGTCGCGGTCGGTGTTGCGCAGGCCCTCGACAATCGAGCCCAGGCAGGGCTGCGAGGTGCCGCCCGAGAACGCATCCATGGCTGCATCCACCGCATCAACGCCCGCATCCGCTGCCGCCAGGATGGTGGCGCCGGCAATGCCGGAGGTGTCGTGGGTGTGGAAGTGGACCGGCAGGCCGACCTCTTCCTTCAACGCCTTGATCAGCACCCGCGCCGAGGCAGGCTTCAGCAGACCCGCCATGTCCTTCAGGCCCAGGATATGGGCGCCCGCGGCCTCCATCTCCTTAGCCATGCCAACATAGTATTTCAGGTCGTATTTGGAGCGGTTCGGATCCAGGATGTCGCCGGTATAGCAGACGGTGCCTTCGCAGACCTTGCCGCTTTCGACCACCGCATCCATGGCAACGCGCATGTTCTCAACCCAGTTCAGCGAGTCGAACACACGGAACACGTCCACACCGGTCTCCGCCGCCTGACGCACAAACTCCTGCACCACGTTGTCGGGATAGTTGGTGTAGCCCACCCCGTTGGAGGCGCGCAGCAGCATCTGGGTCATCAGGTTCGGCATCCGCTCGCGCAGGTCGCGCAAGCGCTGCCAGGGGCATTCCTGCAGGAAGCGGTAGGCCACGTCAAAGGTCGCACCGCCCCAGCATTCAACCGAGAACAGCTGGTTCAGATGCTGCGCATAGGCCGGCGCCACTTTGATCATGTCGATTGAGCGCATCCGGGTCGCGAGCAGCGACTGGTGGCCGTCGCGCATGGTGGTGTCGGTGAGCAGCAGCTGGCGCTGCGCCTTCATCCAGTCGGCAACAGCCTGGGCGCCTTTTTGCTCCAGCAGGTTGCGGGTGCCATAGGGCAGGTTGCCCGGCTCGGCGTGCGGTGCGCGCGGCTCCTTCAGGTCGGCAGCGGGGGCTGCGCGGCCTTCGGTCTCCGGGTGGCCGTTCACGGTGATGTCGGCGATATAGGTCAGCACCTTGGTGCCGCGGTCGCGCCGCTTCTTGAAGCTGAACAGGTCCGGGGTCTCGTCGATGAACTTGGTGGTGTATTCATTCGACAGGAAGGTTGGGTGTTTCAGCAGGTTCTCAACGAACGCGATGTTGGTGGAAACACCGCGCACCCGGAATTCGCGCAGCGCACGGTCCATGCGGGCAATCGCCTTCTCGGGCGTCGGCGCCCAGGCGGTCACTTTGGTCAGAAGCGAGTCATAGTAACGGGTGATTACGCCGCCTGCATAAGCGGTGCCGCCGTCCAGGCGGATGCCCATGCCGGTGGCCGAGCGGTAGGCGGTGATGCGGCCGTAGTCCGGGATGAAGTTATTGAGCGGATCCTCGGTGGTCACACGAGTCTGCAGCGCGTGGCCGTTGAGGCGGATGTCGTCCTGCCCGGCCTTGCCGGTGGCCTCGGCAATGGTCTTGCCTTCGGCGATCAGGATCTGCGCCTGCACGATGTCGATGCCGGTGACCTCTTCGGTCACGGTATGCTCCACCTGCACCCGCGGGTTCACTTCGATGAAGTAGAACTTGCCGTCGTTCATATCCATCAGGAATTCGACGGTGCCCGCGCATTCATAGTTCACATGCTGGCAGATCTTGCGGCCGAGATCGCACAGTTCCGCACGCTGTTCTTCGCTCAGGTACGGGGCAGGGGCGCGCTCGACCACTTTCTGGTTGCGGCGCTGAACCGAGCAATCCCGTTCATAGAGGTGATAGATCTCGCCGTGCTTGTCGCCCAGGATCTGAACCTCGACGTGGCGGGCGCGGGTGATCATCTTCTCCAGGTAGCCCTCGCCGTTGCCAAAGGCGGCTTCCGCTTCGCGGCGGCCTTCCAGCACTTTCTCTTCCAGCTCTTTATCAGCGTGGATCGGACGCATGCCGCGGCCGCCACCGCCCCAGGAGGCCTTCAGCATCAGCGGGTAGCCAATCTCAGCTGCTTCCTTGCGGATCGCGTCCATGTCGTCGCCCAGCACTTCGGTCGCCGGAATGACCGGAACGCCAGCGGCAATCGCCACCTTGCGGGCAGAGGCCTTGTCGCCAAGGGCGCGCATGGTTTCGGCCTTGGGGCCGATAAAGGTGATGCCGTTGCGGGCGCAGGCATCCACGAAGTCCGGGTTCTCCGACAACAGGCCGTAACCGGGGTGGATCGCATCAGCACCGCTTTCCTTGGCGACGCGGATGATCTCTTCGATCGACAGATAGGCCGCCACCGGGCCCATGCCTTCGCCGATCCGGTAGGCCTCGTCAGCCTTGAACCGGTGCAGGCCGAGCTTGTCTTCCTCGGCATAGACGGCGACGGTGCGTTTGCCCATTTCGTTGGCTGCGCGCATCACGCGGATCGCGATCTCGCCACGGTTGGCAATCAGGATTTTTTTGAAGTCGGTCATTTCACCCTCGGGGTCCGTGCAAGTTGGTGCAGTGTTAGGCGGATATTATCGAACCGCACAACCGTAGTTCTGGGTATTTCCGGCATGATTGCGCTCTCAAGCGGCCTGTTTTTCCAATTCTGTTACATTCCAGGCGGCGGAAATATCCCGCTGGTAACGGACAATAGGTCCGGTTTGCACCTTATTTTCGGCGTGCAAAGAGGTGCGCGCCAGCCGCATTGGACACTGAGGCTCAACTTTAGGTCAGCAAAGCGGACCTGGCCTGCAACCAATGAACCGGTAGCCTGTCCTTTTGCGGCGGCCCTGCGCGGCCGCCGGGCGGGTAAACTGATTTCAATCGCGGCTTCAAGTGCTTGCCCGCTGAAACCGCCTGGCTGCGGCCAGGCCAGCAGCAAAGGAGAGTGAACATGCACCGTATCATTTACGTCAGCCAGTCCGCCCGCAGGATGTCCAGCGCAGAGCTGGGCGGGATCGTCAAAAAGGCACAGGAAGCGAATGCTGCTGTGGATGTGACCGGCATGCTGGTCGGCCACAGGGGCTGGTTCCTGCAGGTCATCGAAGGCCCGGCAGAGGCTCTGGCTGCGCTGTTTCACCGCATCAGCGCGGACCCGCGCCACGGCAATATCCGGGTACTGGTGAGCGAAACAGCGGCAGAGCGGGCGTTCCCGGAGTGGCGGATGGCCTTTTCCGAACCGCAAATGCTGCCGGAACGCGTGCGCAAACACGTGTTTTCCCTGCAGAACCTGATTCCGATCAACAGCCCGGACCGCGGCAGCGAAACTGCAGTGCGGCAGGTGGTGCGGGATTTCCTGGCCGCCTTCGAACGGCTGGAAAAGACCGCATGACACCTACAGCGCGCGTATCTCAACTGAGCTGAGACCGTCCAGGCCGGCGATACCTAGCTGACCCATGCAGGACTCCAGATCCTTGGCCAGAAGGCTGATCAGATGCGCCGGTCCGGCCTTGCCCAGGGCGGCCAGCGCATAGTGAAAGGCGCGGCCCAGCATGATGAAATCCGCCCCCAGCGCCAGCGCCCGCAGAATGTCCAGCCCGCCCTCGATACCGCTGTCAAAGATCACTGGCACGGAAACGGCCTCGCGGATTTCCGGCAGCAGGCTGATGGCGGGCGGGCAGCCGTCGAATTGGCGCCCGCCATGGTTCGAAAGCCAGATGGCATCGGCCCCGGCCTCCTGCAGCAGCCGGGCGTCCTCGGCCCGCTGCACACCCTTGACGACAAACGGCCCATCCCAGTTGCGGCGCAGCCAATGCACATACTCCCAGCCGGGCGAGGTGCGCAGCAGATAGCCGATATGCGCCGTTGGCGGCAGGTTGGCCTGTGCGCCGCTGACGTATTTGTCCAATGTCCGCATATGCGGCAGGCCCTGCCGTACCATTCCCAGCGCCCAGGCAGGCCGCCGTGCAATCTGCGCCAAAAGCCGCGGGGTCAGCCGCGGCGGCTGGGTCAGGCCCGAACGCACTTGCCGTTCCCGGCGCGAGGCGACCGGCACATCCACCGTCAGCACCAGCGTGCCAAAGCCTGCATCCCGAGCCCGTGCCAGCAGGTCTGCGCGGATGGTTTCATCCTTGGGCGGATACAGCTGGAACCAGGCGTCCCTTCCCAGATGCGGCGCCAGATCTTCCGGCGACTGGCTGGCCACCGTGGACAGGCAATAGGGGATGCCCGCTGCCGCGGCGCTGCGCGCCAGAATGCCCTCTGCATCAGGCCAGATCAGCCCCGACATGCCCACGGGGGCGACGCCGAAGGGGCAGGCGTGGACGGTTCCCAGGAGGTTCACAGACAGATCGGTCTCCAGCGGCCCGTGCAGCACCGAGGGCAGCATACCGATCCGGTCCAGCCCGGCCCGGTTCTGCGCCTTGGCGGCCTCAGTGCCGGTGCCGCTGTCCAGATACTCCCAGACGAAATGCGGCAGCCGCCGCCTGGCGCGGTGCTTCAGATCGCCAAGCCCCGGGTATCGCTGATGCAAATCCATGCAGGCATTGGTACGCGGCGGGCGCGGATGTGCAAGGAAAAGCGCTGGCTCTTTGCCCGTCTTCTTGCCCGCGCTTGCGCCCTGGCATGGCGCGCCGCCGGCGGCGGCGGTTCAGGCCGCTTCGCCCTGGCTGCTGCCCGGTCCGTCCTCCCCGGTGCTTCCCGCGCCGTCCGGCTGCACCGCCGGGCCGCGCGGTTCAGGCATGGCGCCTTCGGCAATGCAAACCTGGTTGCGGCCCTTGGCCTTGGCTTCATAAAGCGCTGCATCGGATGCCCGCAGCAGGTCCTGCGGCATGGTGCCATGGGCGGGGTAGTGGGCCACACCAAGCGAGATAGAGATCCGCGGCAGCGCCTTTTCGCCATAGCGGACAACCACGTCCTCGATCACCTGCCGCAGCAGTTCCGCCTTGGTGACCGCATCCACCGGGCTCACGCCGGGCAAGAGCAGCGCAAATTCCTCGCCGCCCGGGCGGCAGGCCACTTCATCGCCGTCGCAAGCCTGCTCCATCGCAGCGCCAACCGCGCGCAGAACCATGTCGCCGGCATCATGGCCGTGGTTGTCGTTGAACTTCTTGAAATGGTCGACGTCGATCGACACCACACTCAGCGGCTTGCCGTTATTCTGGCTCGCGGCCACGAATTTGCGCAGGCTTTCGGTCATGTGGCGGCGGTTGAAAAGCCCGGTCAGCGGGTCGCGCACCGACTGGTCGTGCAGCTGGTCGCGCATCCGCACATTGGCAATCGCCATTGAGATCTGCTCCGCGCACATCTGCGCCAGTTTCTTGCTCGACACAAACTCCGGGCAGTTGTCCTTGATCGCCCGCAAATGCATCAGGCCGACAGTCTCGCCATGGGCCAGAATCGGAAAGCAATAGTAGCTGCGCCCGTCATGCGGCTCCGCGTGCTCGCAGACAAAATCAATCTCAGATGTGCCGAACTCATAGGTGCGGCCCCGGCGCAGGCCCCAGCATTCCTCAGGGTGGATATGATCCTTGTGGCTGCCGCCGTTCCAGCTGGCACAGCCGTCCAGTACATCGCGGGAGTTGGAATAAACATAGACGCTGCCTTCTGCGGTCGGCAGGATATGGGTCATGAAGCGGGCAACCATGTCAAACAGCTCATCCAAAGAGCGGCTCGACTGCAGCCATTCATTCAGTTCCCCCAGCAGCTGCACCTCCCGTGCCAGCCGCAGCTGCTCGTCCAGGATGTCACGCTCCTTTTCGTTGCGCTGCCGCATCTGGTTCATGCTGAACCGGTTGGTCCGGAACACCACATAAACCGCCACGGTCATCGCCAGCAGCGCAATGGAGGTCAGAACAATCAGCGACAGCCGGGCACGGCGGATGAACGTGTCGCGCAGGTCGGTGATGTCGGTGTAGAAATCAATCGCGCCGTCAAAATGCCCGTTGTGAACCAGCGGCACGTAAAGCTGCGCAACCTCGCGCCTGATGCTGCTGTCAAACCCGTTGGATTGCAGCGGGAACCCGTCCACCTCATAGGCGGGCAATGGCTCATGCATGTAATAAACCTCGCCGCGGGCCACCTGCGTGCTGAAAAAGGCGTTGGTCTCATACTCGCCGATCTCATCGCTGCGGGTGGACCAGAAAATCTCCCCCTCGGAGGTCAGCAGCCGGAACCGGAATACGTCCGTTTCATCCGGCAGCAGCAGCAGGTCCCGGGCGTCTTCGGGCTGGATCAGCCCGTCCTCAAAGGCGGTCTCGACATTGGTCATATGCAAGACAACCCGGCGCTGCCAATGCTCCGACTGTTTGCGCAGGTCGTTTTCAATCATCCGGTCCACGATCGGCTCCGGCACCGCAAAAACGGCCCATGCCGATGCGGAAGCTGCCGCAATCAGGACAAAGATCAGCGACATGCTGCGGATCTTCTCAGCAAGGCTGGATCTGAAATTTTTTTGCATATTCCTGCGCCTAAAGTAATGAATATTAAGGTGGCGGTGTGTCTCCGCGAACGTAGACAGGATTGCTTTCAGGACCGTTAACCCGCCGTAAGCAGGAAGGGATTTTTCTTTGCTGCCCGCGCTTTAACCTGCTTCGGCCCGGGCCTTGCGGGGTGCGCGCCCAGCAGGTGAACAGACTGTGAACGTCCTCTTTCCGCCGGACCTGAATCACGCTAGGATCACGGCCATGAGCAGTTTTGACGAAATGGACGCCTTTGAGGGCGCATCGCTGTCGTCCCGCGCCATGGCAGCGCGGCCGATGCCCTATCTGGACACGCTGAACCCCGCCCAGCGGGAGGCGGTGGAATGCCTCGACGGCCCTGTGCTGATGCTGGCCGGCGCCGGCACCGGCAAAACCAAGGCGCTGACCACCCGCATCGTGCATCTCCTCAGCACTGGCCGCGCCCGCCCGAATGAGATTCTGTCGGTCACCTTCACCAACAAGGCCGCCCGCGAGATGAAGGAGCGGGTGGCGGGCATGCTCGGCCAGGCGGTCGAGGGGATGCCCTGGCTCGGCACTTTCCACTCGATCTGCGTGAAACTGCTGCGCCGCCATGCCGAATTGGCCGGGTTGAAATCGAATTTCACCATTCTTGACACCGACGACCAGATCCGGCTTTTGAAGCAGCTGATCCAGGCCGCGGGCATCGACGACAAGCGCTGGCCCGCGCGGATGCTGGCAAACATCATTGACGACTGGAAAAACCGCGCCCTGACGCCGGAGAAGGTGCCGGTTGCCGACGCCAGCGCCTACAACGGCCGCGGCACCGAATTCTACGCCCAGTACCAGACCCGCCTGCGTGAGCTGAACGCGGTGGATTTCGGCGATCTGCTCCTGCACATGGTGACGATCTTCCAGAACCATCCGGACGTGCTGGAGCAATACCAGCGCTGGTTCCGTTACATCATGGTGGATGAATACCAGGATACCAACGTTGCCCAGTACCTATGGCTGCGGCTCCTGGCCGGCGCGCACAAGAACGTCTGCTGCGTTGGCGACGACGATCAGTCGATCTATGGCTGGCGCGGCGCCGAGGTCGGCAACATCCTGCGGTTCGAAAAGGATTTCCCCGGCGCCATGGTGGTGCGGCTGGAGCAGAACTACCGTTCCACCGGCCATATCCTGGCCGCCGCCTCCAACGTGATCCGCGGCAATGCCGGCCGCTTGGGCAAGGAGCTGTGGACCGATGCCGGCGACGGCGAAAAGGTCCGGCTGATCGGCCATTGGGACGGCGAGGAAGAAGCTCGCTGGATCGGCGAGGAAATCGAGGCGATGCAGCGCGGCACCCGCGGCCAGCGGCCTATCGGCCTCAACAGCATGGCCATCCTAGTCCGTGCCTCCCACCAGATGCGCGCGTTTGAGGACCGCTTCCTGACCATCGGCCTGCCGTACCGCGTTATCGGCGGCCCGCGGTTCTATGAGCGGATGGAGATCCGCGATGCCATGGCCTATTTCCGTGTTGTTGTCTCGCCCGACGACGACCTGGCGTTTGAACGCATCGTCAACACCCCCAAGCGCGGCCTCGGCGACAAGGCGCAACAGACCATCCAGGGCATTGCCCGCGAAAACGGCGTCTCGCTGGTGGAGGGTGCCCGGCTGGCGGTCGAGTCGGGCCAGATTAAGGGCAAGGGCGGCGGCGCCCTGCGCCAGCTGGTTGAGGGCATCGCCCGCTGGGGCCATATGGCGGGCGACGCGGACATGACCCATATGGAACTGGCCGAAATCATCTTGGATGAGAGCGGCTACACCACCATGTGGCAGAACGACAAGAACCCGGATTCGCCGGGCCGGCTGGAAAACCTCAAAGAACTGGTGAAGGCGCTGGAAAGCTTCGAGAACCTGCAGGGCTTCCTCGAACACGTCAGCCTGGTGATGGACAATGACAAGCAGGACGCGGACGAGAAGGTCTCGATCATGACCCTGCACGCCGCCAAAGGGCTGGAGTTCCCTGCGGTATTCCTGCCGGGCTGGGAGGACGGGCTGTTCCCCTCGCAGCGCTCGATGGATGAAAGCGGCCTCAAAGGGCTCGAGGAAGAGCGCAGGCTGGCCTATGTGGGCATCACAAGGGCAGAGCAGATCTGCACCATTTCCTTTGCCGGCAACCGCCGGGTCTTCGGCCAGTGGCAGTCGCAGCTGCCCTCGCGCTTCATTGATGAGCTGCCCGAAGAGCACGTCGAGGTGCTGACCCCGCCGGGCCTCTACGGCGGCGGCTATGGCGCGGCGGCCCCCGGAGCGGGGCAGGTCCGCTCGACGATCGACGAGAGGGTAGCCCAGGCCGACGGCTACAATTCCCCGGGCTGGAAGCGGATGCAGGCCCGCGCAGGGCAATACGGCATGTCTCAGCCCAAGGAGAGCAAGAACACGGTGATCGACCTCACCGCCACCTCCAGCTTCACCTTGGGGGAGCGGGTGTTCCACCAGAAATTCGGCTATGGCGCCATCACCGGGATCGAAGGCGACAAGCTGGAAGTGGATTTTGAGAAGGCAGGCCCCAAGAAAGTGGTGGCCAAATTCGTGACTGCCACCGACGACGTTCCTTTCTGAAGTCCAGTATCACGCCGGTTTGACCGGCGGATCGGATCGCGCAGCGATCCGATCCGGGCGCAGGCGCGGCGGTCAGCTGCGCTGCCC
>NZ_JBSWYB010000037.1:0-47015 GCF_056160905.1 Leisingera sp. ABD4_442
GGCGCTTGATGCCATGCACCTCATAGCCCTTTTCCAGAAGAAACTCCGCAAGATAGGAGCCGTCCTGGCCCGTGATGCCGGTGATAAGAGCTTTTTTCATTGTAAAATCCTGTACTGTGTGCCGCAAACGCTTGTGCCTGTGATTAAGGCAGAGCTGGCGGGAAGAGAAGAGAGAGTTTCCCGCCTAGGCGGATTCCGGGGCCGGATCATAGCCAAGACGGGCGCATAGGTCCTGGTATGACGGGGCCTGCGCGGTTTCGCCGGCCACAGCCTCCGGAACCGGCCGCCGCGGCCGGGGGCCGATCACCGCGCCGCTGCGGCCGCTGTCGCCGGACAGCGCCACGGCGGTGAAATCCTCCTGGAAACCGGGATTGAACGCCAGCTCCAGGGTGGCGCAGATCTGCTGCATGCGCGCCTGCGGATCGGCCACGAAATCCTCGTAGCGCAACAGCTCCGCGGCGCCGTAGTGATCCAGGAAGGCGAGATAGCGGCGGGCATATTCGTCCAGCCCGCCAGGCTGCCAGTGCACCCAGTTCCGCCGCAGCAGGCTGAGATAGGAATCCAGCGGATGGCGCACGGTGACCAGCGTCCGCAGCCGGTAGCCGCCCTGTTCCAGGATTTGCTGCAGCGAGGGCCGGCTGGGGATGTCCGGGCCGCAGCAGAAATGGCTGTGGGCATGGTCGCGCAGGATCAGGTCGCGGCCTTCGGCGCGGCTGTCCGCCGCCAGCGCGGCCAGCCCGCCCAGGAAGATGCGCAGCAGTGTTGCCTGCTCCGGCGGGCAGGAGCTGAGCTTGGCCAGGCCGATCATATCGGCGGGCAGGAAACCCTGCTGGTGGGTCATACCGCTCAGCGGGTCGACTTCGCTCAGCAGCCGGGTGCAGGGCATCGCGGCGATGCATTTGCTGATCAGGGTGCCGCCGGTGCAGGCAAAGTGATGCACCGTGCGCAGCAGCGGCTGCTGCGGCTGCCCGGCCAGGGTCTTTGCCTCTGCCAGCAGCTCCGGCAGGCCGTCCGCAGATTGCAGCCGCTCGGCCAGGGCGGGGTTGCGCTGGAGCGAGGCGGCCGCCCGGGCCAGCTGGTGTTCCAGATCCGCTGCGAGGGTCCGGTTCTGATGCGGGGCGAGGCTGCTCATGAAGCGCTGCTGCTCTTCAGGGCGGCGGCGGCCAGCACCGGCCGGGCCTCTTCCGGGGCGCTGTCATCCATCAGGTAGCCCAGGCAGGCGCTGGTGCGGCGCAGCAGATCCTCCTGCGCTTCCTGCTGCTGCTGCAGGGCGCTGTAGCGCATCTGCAATTCCTTCAGGTCCGCGTCGCGGCGGCTTTGCAGGCGCAGCGCCACGGAGAGGCTTTGCCGGGCCTCTGCCTCGGCCGCTTCGGCCTTCTCCGCTGCGGCCTGGCGGGCCTTGGCGGCGGCAGCGGCCTCTTCCAGGGCCTGGGCCTGGCGCCGGGTTTCCGCTTCCAGCTCTGCGTTGCGCGCCGTCAGCCTGCCGGCTTCGGCCTCGGCTGCGCTGCGCGCCGCAGCGGCCTCTTCCAGGGCCTGCGCCTGACGCCGGGTTTCCGCTTCGGCCTTCTCCGCTGCGGCCTTGGCGGAGGCAGCGGCCTCTTCCAAGGCCTGCGTCTGGCGCCGGGTTTCCGCTTCCAGTTCAGCGCTGTGCGCGGCCAGCCTGCCGGCTTCGGCCTCGGCTGCGCTGCGCGCCGCTGCGGCCTCTTCCAGGGCCTGCGCCTGGCGCCGGGTTTCCGCTTCCAGCGCCTGTGCCTGCCGGCTGCTGTCCTGCAGCGCCGCGCGGGCCTCCGCCAGATCTGCCTGCAGGGCGGCAGCCTGCAGGGCAAGGGGGTCCAGTTCCAGGAAACAGGCGGGGAAATCCGGATCCCGGGCGTCCGTATGCCGCAGCCGCCATCCGGCCGCCTCCAGCAGCTGCAAAATCTCTTCCATGGGAAGGCTGTCTTCGTACAGCGCGGCTGCCGGCAGGCGGAGATAGAGATAGCGGAAGCCGGCCAGCTGCTCCAGTGCCAGCAGCTGGCGCAGGATCACCGCTTCCTGGCCGGGGCAATCGACCGCCAGCAGGCCGGGGCCGTCCGCGGCGCGCCCCGGCAGGTCCAGCAGGCCGGCCAGGGGGGCCGTTTCCACCTGCACCGTGCCGGTCTGGCGCAGGCCGGGGAAGATTTTGTCCAGCCCGTCCGGACGGCGGCAGCTGGACAGGGAGCGGAAGTTGAAGAGGTAGAAGGGGCTCTGCCCGGCCTCCTCCGCCACGGCCACCGTGCGCAGCCGGGTACCGGCAGCGGCGCAGGCGGGCTTCAGCGCAGCGGCTCTTTCGGGGTCTGCTTCGGTCAGCAGGATATGCCTGGCGCCGCTGTCCAGGCAGGCCTGCACAGCGTCCGGACCGGCGTTGCCGATGCCGAGGTAAACCAGCGTATCAAGGCTGCCGGATTGGCGGATCCGGGCCAGTTGGGTCTGAAAGAAGGTGCTGTCTTGCATGTTATGCCTTGTTTCGTCCTGTCGGGCTCCGGCGGGGGGGGCGCAGCGGTGCGATGAGGCGGAGGAGCCGGGGTTTCAGTTGGCGGGAGGGCGTTGCGGCCTGGGCCCGGCTTTCGTCCAGCTGCTGCTGCAGCCTGCCGGAACGGGCTGCCAGGGCGCGGATTTCACGCCCTGCAGCCTGCAGCGCCTGTTCCTTCCCGGCAATCTTCTGCTGCAGCGCCTCTGCCAGGCTGCGGTTCAGTGATTGCAGCGTCTCCAGCTCGTGATGCATCAGGTTCTTCTGCTCCTGAAGCCAGGCGATTTGCGCGCTGGCGGCCTGGTAGGCCTGTGCCGCGGCGGCCGGATCCGGGCCGGGCGGGGCGTCAGCATCCGGGTCCGGGTGGGGCAGGGCGGCGTCCTGCAGGGCCCGGGCCAGGCCGGGGATAGTGCCGTCCTGCGGCAGGCAGGCTGCGGCCAGGGCCAGCAGCACCGGGTCTTCTGCCGGCAGGGGGGGCGGGGGCGCCAGGTTCTCCGGGGCAGCGGCACAGGCCTGGCCGGAACCGGCCAGGACCTCTGCCGGAGACCGGAGAAACCGGCCCAGCTCCGCGGCGGTAACCTGCGGCCCCCCGTCCTGAAGCGCCTGCAGGATCTCCCGGGCCTGCGCGCACCAGGCGGCCAGCGCCGCCTCCGGCGGCTGATCCTGCAGGAAGGCCTGGTACAGGCAGCGTTCCGGCAGGGCATAAAGCAGCAGTGCAGGGCCGCGGCCGGCCTCCAGCGGGCGGTGCAGCCGGGCCAGGCCCAGGCGGGCGGACAGCGCCTCCAGCGCCGGGCCGCAGGCGGCATCCGCCGGGTACCAGATATACTGCACCGGGGTCTCGGCTGTCTTGGCTGTCACATCCATTTGCACGGTCTTTTGCATCTGCCTGGGGCATGTTCCCGGACAGCAATCTTACTGTCGGCAGGCGAAGTCAACCGCAGAGGGGCCTGGAGGAGAGTTCCGGGCTGCGCTTGCGCGGCGATCGGGGTAAGAGGGGGCAAACAGCAGGCGGGCAGAGACGCATGATCAGGATCTACATGGAAGGCAGGCATATCAAACGGTCGCCGCTCAGCTACAGAGCCCTGGCGCCGCTGTTTGAGGGCTGGGCAGAGCGTGTTGCAGAGCCGGAGCAGGCGGATCTGTTGCTGTTTGCCCATGTCCTGGACATCGAAGAGGCGCCGCAGGCGGTCATCGCGGCCTGGCGGCGGCGCCAGCCGCCGGTTGTGCTGCTGTCCGAAGAGCCGTTCTGGGACACCATCTGGGGCCGCCGCCCGCTGCAGCGGGAGCTGATCGTGGAAACCCGCTTCGGGGCGGTGCCTGCGGTGCAGCTGAATCATGCCACCAGCGGTATCTTCCGGTTTGCGCGGATCCCCTATTACCTGCTGACCAACCCCCGGTTCGCCAATGCCTATGCGGCCCGTTTCAGCCGCAATGCAGCCTTGGATGCGGCGGACTGGCAGGCGTGTTTCGAGACCCGCGGCACCGATCTTGCCTTCATGTTCGAGCGCCGCCCCGAGCCCTATCATGCGGTGCACTGGCCGGAGGGCGGCATCACCGGCCTGTGCTCCTGGCGCACAGAGCTGGCCGAGGCGGTGCAGGCCGGTGCCGTGGAGCGGCTGGGGCAGAGCTGGCAGGGCGGCAAGAGCCGGTTTCAGCAGCGCAACTGGCATCTGGACAAGATCACCCGCCTGGACCGCCGGGCCCGGATGCTGGGGGCCTTTGAGAACACCCATCAGCCGGATTATCTCACCGAGAAGATCTTCGATGCGTTTGCCTGCGGGTCGGTGCCGCTGTATTTTGCCGCGCCGGAGCACCGCATTCATGGCTTCGGCCTGCCGCAGGAGTCCTGGATCAATCTGCACGGCCAGAGCGCGCCGGAGGCGGCGGCGCGGCTGGAGAGCCTGGGCTGCGGCCGGGAATGGGTCCGGAACTGGGGCCGGGCGCGGTTTGCGGCCTATGCCGGCGCGCAGCGGCAGCTGGCGGATCTGTTTTGCGACCCCGCGCTTTGGCTGGCAGAGCGCAAGCGGCTGGCCGCGGCGGTGAAAGCCGGGCTGGCGGCGGTGCTGGAGGGGCAGCCGGGCTGAGCCTGGCGGCAGCCGGACCGGTCAGGCCATGGCCAGCAGCTCAATCTTGCGGAAGACGGCCTGGAACTGCGCGGTTTGAAAGAACAGGTTCAGTTCGCAGCCGCTGCTGCGCGCCAGCAGATCCGGGTCCAGCGGAATATGCGCGATCTGTTCCTGCGCGTCGCCGGTGCAGACAACCGGGCGGGCGGAGATCTCGGTGAAACCGCCGCTTTCCAGATGGCAGCGCAGGGTGGGGGTGTAGATCAGCAGATCCGGGCCGGCGGCGGCCGCCAGCAGGCCGAGGTAGCGGGCCTTGCGCAGCGGCGCCAGCTCCAGCCGGATCCCGAAGCTGGCCCAGAGGCCGCTGTCGCCGTTTTCCAATCTGAGGGCAAACCCCTCTGCGGCCGGGGCGCAAGACAGCCTGGCCTGGCCTGCGGGATCGGTGGACAGCCACAGATCCGCGGTGGGGCCAAGAGGGCAATGCCCCGGTGCGGACGTCTGCTCAGGGGCATGCTGCAAGGCTTGAAGCTGGGCAATGGCGGTGGCAAATGCTGGGGGAGGCACGGGTCTCTGGCTTTCTGATCGTCTGAATACAGCGGTAAGATGTCCTGGGGCACTTCATAGGCCAGTCGGCAGGGGCTGGAAACACTTGTTGTGACACAGGCTGCCGGGCCATAAGCACAGGAGCAGGCCGCTTTTCAGGCCGCAATGCTGATATTTGGAGCAGGAACATGATTACCCCGATTCTTCTTTGCGGCGGTTCGGGCACCCGGCTGTGGCCGCTGTCGCGCAAGAGCTACCCCAAGCAATTTGTGCCGCTGACCGGCGCGGAAACGCTGTTTCAGGCCTCGGCCCGGCGGCTGTCGGGGGAGGGGTTCGCGCCGCCCCTGGTGCTGACCAATTCGGATTTCCGCTTCATCGTGACCGAGCAGCTGGCTGCCGCCGGCATTGATCCCGGCGCCATCCTGATCGAGCCGGAGGGGCGCAATACCGCGCCCGCGGTGCTGGCCGCGGCGCTGTGGCTGGAGAAGAGCGACCCGGACGGGCTGATGCTGGTGGCGCCCTCGGATCACGTGGTGCCCGACGCAGAGGCCTTCCGCGCGGCGGTTGCCGCAGGCGCGGCGGCGGCCCGGGACGGGCAGCTGGTCACCTTCGGCATCACCCCGGACCGGGCGGAGACCGGCTATGGCTACCTGGAGCTGACCGCGGCGCCCGGCGATGTCTCCCCGCGCCCGCTCGGGCTCAAGCGCTTTGTTGAAAAACCCGATGCCAGGACCGCCGAAGCGATGCTGGCCTCGGGCCGGCACCTGTGGAATGCGGGCATCTTCCTGTTCTCGGTGAAGGCCATCCTGGCGGCGTTCCGCGCCCATGCGCCGGCGCTGATCGCGCCGGTGCAGGCCGCGGTGGACCGGGGCCGGCCGGATCTGGGCTTCCTGCGGCTGGATCCGGGCGCCTGGGCAGAGGCTGGGGATATCTCGATCGACTATGCGGTGATGGAAAAGGCGGACAACCTGGCGGTTGTGCCTTTTGCCGCGGGCTGGTCGGATCTGGGCGGCTGGGACGCGGTCCGGCGCGAAAGCCCCGCGGACGGCAATGGGGTTGTGACCGCCGGGGCGGCCACCGCGATTGATTGCGCGGACAGCCTGCTGCGGTCTGAAAGCGAGGGGCTGGAGCTGGTCGGCATCGGGCTGGAGAACATCATTGCGGTGGCGATGCCCGATGCGGTGCTGGTGGCCGCGGCGGACCGGGCCCAGGATGTGAAACTGGCGGTCTCGGCGCTGAAGGAAAAAGGCGCCCGCCAGGCCGCCTGCTTCCCCAAGGACCACCGCCCCTGGGGCTGGTTCGAGAGCCTGGCGGTGGGGGACCGGTTCCAGGTCAAGCGCATCCATGTGCATCCCGGCGCTGCGCTGAGCCTGCAGAGCCATCACCACCGCTCCGAGCATTGGATTGTGGTCGAGGGCACCGCCCGGGTGACGGTGGATGAGGAGGTCCGGCTGGTGACGGAAAACCAGTCGGTCTACATCCCGCTGGGCGCGGTGCACCGGATGGAGAACCCGGGCAAGGTGCCGATGGTGCTGATCGAAGTGCAGACCGGCAGCTACCTGGGCGAGGATGACATCATCCGCTACGAGGACATCTATGCCCGCGGCCAGGGCGCCAAGGGGTAGGCTGCGGAACAGGGCGGCGGAACAGGGCGCTCCCGCGCCTGGCGGGAAGAGGGGAGCTTTGATGCCCGGTGACGGGCGGGCGCCTGCCGCGGCGGGACTGAAACGGGCAGCAGTCAGCGCAGCAGCCATTCCTCTACCTGCGGCGACACTTGCCGCATCCGCCGCCAGCGTGCGCCTGCGGGCTGGCCCTTGCGCAGCCGCAGCTTGCCCACCAGCCCGGTGAGCGCCCATTCCGGGCGGCGGCTTCGCGGCACATAGGGCCGTTCCGGGTCATAGGCCGGGTTTTCCAGCGGCCGGCCGTCTGCGCCGCGCTGGGGGCTGCCGTAGCCGTCGCGCAGCCAGCGCTGCTTCCATTCCCCCATGTCGCCGTCGCCGATCACCGCCGGGTTGCCGCTGATCACGCCGACCGGATCTTCACCGGGGGCCGCCGGGCGGATCTTCTCCCCGTCCAGCACCACGGCCAGGCCGCGGCGGTCTTCGCCCCGGGGATTGCCGTCGGCCCATTCGAACCATTCGGCGTAATCGGCGCCGCCGCCGGACCAGGCGCCGGAGCAGCTGCCGTTGCCGTCCGCCCCCAGCCGGAAATCGGCGCTGCCATCGCCGGCCAGCAGGTAATCGGTGCTGCTGCCCTGGATCTCCAGATGCGCCGCGGGGCTGGCAGTGCCAAGCCCGGTGCGCCCGTTTGCGGTCAGCGCCAGCGCGGTGGACCAGGCGCTGCCATCGGCAGAGAGCTTGATGGAGAAATCATCAGAGCCCGCCAGCCCCATTTCGGCGCGCCCGCTCCAGCCCGACTGGAACAGCAGCGCGGCGGTGTCGGCACTGCCCGCCTTGTTGATCTTGAGCTGATGGCCGGCACCCGCATGGGTCAGCAGCGTGGCAGGCCCGGCCGCTGCCAGCGGATTGGCGGCATCGGCGGCGGTGCCGACGCCGAGACGGGCCAGGTTCTGGGTCTCCGCAGGCGGCAGGATCCAGGCGCTGCCGTCCCAGACCCTCAGCTCTGCGTCCAGGCGGCTCCAGGCGCGCCAGCCGGGCAGGGGGGCGAGGAACAGCCAGCCCTCGCCCTGCCAGACCGCGAGCTCAGACCCGTGCCCGGCCCAGGCCCCGGCTGGCGCGGGCGCCAGCGCATGGGTCTCGCCCAGGGCAGGCGCGGCGGGCGGGCTGGCGGCGCTGAAGCTTTCGACGCTGAGCTGCACCAGCGCATCCAGCATCTGCAGCGCTTCGTTATGGGTCACATGTTTCTGCGCCTGGGCAGGCATCAGATAGGGCAGGGCGAGGATCGGCGAGGTCTGGGTCATGGAGAGAGGGCTCCGGCAGGGGCTGAGGAACGGGATCCGCGCCAGTCTGCCAGAGCGGTCTGAAACCGGCGCTAACGGGGCGTACGCTGCAAATGCAACGGCTGGCCCGGGCGGTATGCGTGCCCCTGCCTGTTCCCGGCTTGTCTTGGGTCTGTTTCCGGTCTGTTCGCTCAATTGTCGTCAATCTGTAAACAATCGCCCTGAATTCGCCTGTTTTGCCGCCCGCTTTGCGCCCGCAGGCGCCGCCAGGGTCAGCCCCGGGCCGCAAGCGCAAAGGAGCGGGGCATGGCATTGGTATTCAACGGGCGCATCGCCGCAGAGGATCTGATTTTCGGCACCGACCTGCGCGATCTGGAAATTGCGGTGCAGGATGGCCAGGCCACGCTTTATGCCATCACCGGCATGAATGGCGGCATCAGCCGCTGGCAGCTGGACGGGGCAGGCGGACTGCCGCAGCTGGCAGGCCAGCAGCTGCATGGCCAGGCGGGCATCCGCACCGGCGCGTTCCACCTGGCCGGGGCCGGCGGGGTGGTGCGGCTGCTGCAGGAGCAGACGGCCCGGAGCGAGATGACCTTCTATGAGCTGGACGGCAGCGGCAGCCTGGGCGGCCAGCAGCGCGGCAGCCTGGCTGGGGCTGAGGCGGGCGGCTTTGGCGCGGTGGCGGTGCTTGAGCTGGCGGGCGGCGCATCGGTGTTCTACGGGGTGGGGGCGGATGGCGGCGCCCTGCAGGGCTGGCGGCTGGATGCGGAGGGCGATGTGCAGGCGCAGGCCGTTTTGGCAGGCGGCAGCGCGGCTTACAGCCTGGACCCGGCGGCGCTGCTGGCCACGGTGCAGACGGCGGGCGGGCCGCTGCTGCTGGCGGCGGATGCGGCCGGGGTGCGCAGCTTCCGCGCCGATGCGGAGACCGGCGCGCTCAGCCCCGCGGCAGAGCTGGGGGCGGCGCAGGGGCTGGCGGTCTCCGGCATCTCTGCGCTGGAAGGCTTCACCGCGGGCGGCCAGGCCTGGGTGCTCCTGGCGGCGGCGGGCAGCAGCTCGCTCACCCTGATGCGGGCGGGGGCGGACGGCGGCCTGCAGGTTGCGGCCCAGCTGCAGGACACCGCGGCGACCCGCTTTGGCGGGGTGTCGGCGCTGGATGTGGTGCAGGCCGGAGACCATACCCTGGTGCTGGCGGCGGGCAATGACGGCGGCCTCAGCCTGTTCACCCTGACCCCGGGCGGGGCGCTGATCCATCTTGAAAGCCTGGAGCATATGCCCGGCCTGGGGCTGCAGAATGCGACCGCGCTGAAGGCGGTGGCGGCGGGCGGCCATCTGCAGGTTTTTGCAGCCTCCGGCAGCGACGGCGGCATCAGCCAGTTCACCCTGCCGCTGGCGGACCTGGGGGAGGCGGCCCGGGCGGCGGCGGGGCAGGCACGGCTGGAGGGCAGCGCCGGGGCGGATGTGCTGGAGGGCGGTCCGGGGGCGGCCGGGCTGGCCGGGCACGCGGGCGATGATGTGCTGGTGGCGGGTGCGGGCGGCGGCTGGCTGGAGGGCGGCAGCGGCGCCGACGCCTTTGTCATCAACCCGGCGGCAGGGCGGGTCACGGTGCGCGATTTCACCCCCGGCGAGGACCGGCTGGACCTGTCGCTGTTCGAGGGGCTTTACAGCGCCGCCCAGCTGGAGGCGGGCAGCCGCAGCACCGGCATGGTGCTGCAGGCGGGGGAAACCGCGGTGGTGCTGATCAGCGCTGCCGGCATGCCGCTGGAGCTGGAGGATATCTTCGGGCCGGACCTGCGCTTTGCCTTTCCGGAGCGCCAGGGGCCGGGGGACACCCTGCCGGGCGGCAGTTTCTATGGCGGCAGCGGCGATGACAGCCTGCAGGGCAGCGGCAGCGATGACCTGCTGGCAGGCGGCGGCGGCAACGACCGGCTGGCGGGCGGCAGCGGTGATGACAGCCTGGAGGGCGGCAGCGGCAATGACTGGCTGGAAGGCGGCGGCGGCGATGACCGGCTGACCGGGGGCAGCGGCAATGACTGGCTGGAAGGCGGCGGCGGCGATGACCGGCTGACCGGGGGCAGCGGCAATGACAGCCTGAAGGGCAGCGGCGGCAAGGATCTGCTGAAAGGCGGCAGCGGCGGGGACCGGCTGCAGGGCGGCAGCGGCGGCGATACGCTTAAGGGCGGCGGCGGCAGCGACACCCTGGCCGGCGGCGGCGGCCGGGACAGCCTGAAGGGCCAGGGCGGGCAGGACAGCCTGGCGGGCGGCGGCCGCCATGACAGCCTCAAGGGCGGCGGCGGCGGTGATACGCTGGACGGCGGCCGGGGCCGGGACAGCCTGAAGGGGCAGGGCGGCGATGACCGGCTGACCGGCGGCAAGGGGCAGGACTGGCTCAGCGGCGGCGGCGGCAGCGATGTCTTTGTCTTTGCCCGCGGCCATGGGCGCGACACCATCTCCGACTTCCGCCCCGGCCGCGACCTGATCGATCTGGAGGCGGCGGCGGACCGGTTTGCGGATCTGGAGCTCAGCCGCCAGGACGGCGGCACGCTGATCAGAACCGGGTCGGGCAAGATCTTTCTGGAAGACCTGCGGCCGGGGCAGCTGGAGGCGGATGACTTCCTGTTTTGAAGGGCCTGTTACGAAGGGGGCCGCGCCGGGGCCTGTCTGGCCTTGCCGCCGTGCCGCGCTATTTGAGAAGTCCCGGCCCGGCGCCTGCCGGAGGGACTGCTGCGGGGGGCGCAGGCAGAGCCGGCAGGCGCCGGGCCGGCGGGGGGCATATGAAGGTTCTGATTTTCACAGCCGCGCAGGAGGCGGCGGCCTGCGCCGCGGCGCATCTCACCGGGCAGGTCCGGGCGCATCCCGCCAGCGTGCTGGGGCTGGCCACCGGCGGCACCATGCTGCCGGTCTATGCGCAGCTGGCTGCGGCCTGCCGCCAGGGTCTGGTGTCTTTTGCCCGCGCCTGCGGCTTCAGCCTGGATGAATACACCGGCCTGCCCGCGGGCCACCCCTGCTCCTACCGCAGCTACCTGCAGGCGCATCTGCTGCGCGGCACCGATTTCAGCCCGCAGCGGCTGCATCTGCCGCGCGGCGATGCGGCGGATGCGGCGGCGGAGGCGCAGCGCTATGAGGCGCTGGTGGCGGCCAGGGGGCCGGTGGACCTGCAGCTGCTGGGGTTGGGGCAGAATGGCCATATCGGCTTTAACGAGCCCGGCTCCAGCCTGGACTCGCGCACCCGGGAGATCCGGCTGGATGCCGGCACCCGCAAGGCCAACAGCCGGTTCTTCCCGGCAGGCGAGGCGCCGCCGGAAACTGCCATCACGATGGGCATCCGCACCATCCTGGACAGCCGGGACGTCCTGCTGCTGGCCACCGGCGCGCAGAAGGCCGCGGCGGTGGCGGCCATGATCGAAGGCCCGCTGAGTCCCCGGTGCCCGGCCTCGGCGCTGCAGACGCACCGCCGCGCCACGGTGGTGCTGGATGCGGCGGCGGCCTCCGGCCTGAAACGGCATTTCGCGGCGGAGACGCGGGCGGGGCAGAAGGCGCAGGCGGGGGCGGCGGCCCGGACCTAGGATCAGGCAAAACGGCCCGGTAAAACGGCCTGGCAGGCGCGGCCGGCTGCGGGACGCGCGCGGGGCTTATTCCATCTCAGGATGCAGCGCGGCGGCGGTGCGTTTGCGCTGCGCCTTGGACAGCATATGGATTTCCGCCACAGCGGCAAAACCGGCCCAGCTGCCCGCCACATAGCACAGACCCATGATCCAGGCCGGGGCGCTGAACAGGATGGCGCTTGCCAGCGCGCAAAGCGTTCCTGTCAGAACGCAGAATGCGAGTATTGCGAACACTGCTCTTGCTCCTCTTTGGGGCAAAGGTAGCAGGTTTTCCGCGTTTTTTAAGGTCAATTCTGCGCCGTTTTCCGCGACCGGCAGTGATCTGCGGACGGCCTGCGCGCCGCCGCCCCTGCGGCGGCGGCGCTATTGCTCCCAGATTTTGAACAAGTCCTTGAAATAGCTTACAGTATGGCTGATGCCCTTCTCCAGCGGGATCTTCGGCTCCCAGTCCAGATGCTGCTTGGCAAAGCTGATGTCGGGGCACCGCTGGGTGGGGTCGTCGCTGGGCAGGTCGTGATAGCTCAGCACCGAGCGCGAGCCGGTCTTGCGGATGATCAGCTCCGCCAGCTCGCGGATCGAGAACTCCACCGGGTTGCCGAGGTTGACCGGCCCGGCAATGCCATCGCCGCTGTCCATCAGCCGGACCAGCCCGTCGATCAGCTCATCGACATAGCAGAATGACCGGGTCTGGCTGCCATCGCCGTAGATGGTGATCTCCTCGCCGGCCAGGGCCTGGCTGATGAAATTGGACACCACCCGGCCGTCGCGGGGGTGCATCCTGGGCCCGTAGGTGTTGAAGATCCGCGCCACCTTGATCGGCACCCCGTGCTGGCGGTTGTAATCGAAAAACAGCGTCTCGGCGCAGCGTTTGCCCTCGTCATAGCAGGAGCGCAGCCCGATCGGGTTCACATTGCCCCAGTAATCCTCGCGCTGGGGCGAGATATGCGGATCGCCGTAGACCTCGCTGGTGGAGGCCTGCAGGATCTTGCATTTCAGCCGCTTGGCCAGCCCCAGCATGTTGATTGCCCCATGCACCGAGGTCTTGGCGGTCTGCACCGGGTCGTGCTGGTAGTGGACCGGCGAGGCCGGGCAGGCCAGGTTGTAGATCTCGTCCACCTCCACATAAAGCGGCAGGGTCACGTCGTGGCGCATGAATTCGAACCGCGGGTGGTTGTGCAAATGGTCGATGTTGCGCTTGGTGCCGGTGAACAGGTTGTCGGCGCACAGCACCTCATTGCCGGCCTCCAGCAGCCGGTCGCACAGATGCGAGCCGAGGAAGCCCGCCCCGCCTGTCACGAGGATTCTTTTCCGCATCCGGTAGTGTCTAGGCATATGTGCTCCGCTTTCCTGCTGTGGTTCCGGTTTAAGGTGACGATGTGTGCTGCGGCTGCCCGTCCGGAGAGCTGTCTGGCTGGCTGTCCGGCTGGCGCGGCATGAGCCAGTCCGGCAGCGGCCCGTCCTGCTGCGCGTTCCGGTGCCCCTCCAGCAGCGCGGCCAGGTGCCGGGTGTCCTGTGCGTAGTGGCGGATGATCTCCTGTTCCAGGCCGGGGCTCAGCGGCGCCGGGCGGACGGCGGCGGCATTGGCCGTCTTGAGGCGTTTGATGATCCCGAAGGAGCGGACCCCAAGCATCTTCTTGACCGGGCGCGTGGCCAGCTCGCGCAGCGGCCCGCCGCGGGCGATGGCATAGCTCAGCAGCCTGGAGCGGGCGCGTTTGGCGGCATTGATCCGGGGAAACTCCTGGCGCCCGTCGTCGGGCAGGCTGAGAAACTCCAGCGCCCGGCGGTAGACCCGGCCGGTGTCGGCCTGCATTTCCTCCTGAAACAGCACCAGGGTCTGCGCCCGCGGCACCGTCTGCCACAGCCGCTCCAGCATCGCGCCAAAGGCGGCGGTGCGGGTATAGACCAGGGTCTGCGGCGCCCGGCAGCGGCGCGGGATGCGGCTGCCGCCGGCGCGCGCCTCCGACAGCCGCCAGGCGGTTTCGAATTCCGCCGCGTCCTCGTCGAAGGCATTGACCAGCTGCCGGTGCAGCGAGGGCAGCATCCGGACCGGGTCGCGCAGCATGACGATGAAGCGGGCATCCGGGCGGGCCCGCAGGATGGCGGGAACGGCGGTCTGCGAATAGAGATACCAGACCGAGGCCTCGGCCAGCAGCCGGGTTTCCGGCCCGGGCGCAAAGAAGGTGCGGTAGCGCTCCGGAGCGGTGCTGCGCTGCAGGCCGGGCAGGTCATCGCAGAAGTGATGCGGCTCCTTGGGTTTGCTGAAGGCGACCTGCGGGTGGGCGGCCAGATACTGGGCCAGCGCGGTGGTGCCGCATTTCGGCGCCCCGATAATATAGCCCCGCGGAGGGAAAAGCCTGTCTGCGCCGGCGGCTGTAAGTCGCATATGAATAACGGTCCGGTAAAGGGTCCTGCGGGCCGGAGCGCCGCAGGACGCGGCATTGGAAACGGGTTACTGAACGTCCGACCCGTAAATATAAGCCGGTTGCCGCCAAAGGCGACTTCCGCTGCCCCGGCCCATCCGCTGCCCGCCCGCTGCCAGCCTGCTGCCCGGGCCGGCTCCCGCCAGGATTGCATTTTTCAACCCCGTCCCAGCCGGGGTCCGGCCCGGCTGCGGCCGTGGCCCCGGCGGCGCCCGGCGCCGGGGCCCGCCGGGGCGGATCCGGCGGATCCGGGCCGTGCCCGGCCGCAGGCGGCGCTGGCCCGGCCGGGCCGGATTTTGTCCCCATTTGGGGGCATACCGGCCTGCCGCCCCCGCGGTTTAATGATCTGGCGGCCTGTGCTGCTGCGGCGGGCCGTTCTGCGGGCCCGGAACTGTGCAGCCTGCGGCCCGGGCACCCCCGGGCGGAGGCCGGGCAGACTGCAGGAAGCTGCCGGGCCGTCAGCGCCGCCGCGTGTGTTTGCGGGGGCTTCGGCTGCGGGGGAGCGCGTGCGTTTGGTAATTGGTTTCAGTTTGTTAGTGAGGGGGCATCGTGTTCATTGATGAAAGCGGCCTGGCATCCGGACGTGATCTGCAGCGGGGCGCAAAGGCGCGCTCTGCGGAGCAGGTCCGGGCCAGTATCCTGCCGGTCCGGGAGCGGCCGGGAATCAGCCCTGCGGGACTTGCAGCTATGAGGGACAGTGCTGCACGGCGGCGGCGGGCCGGACGGCGGGTGCTGTCCGGTTTCCGCCCCCGGTCGGAAGCGTTTCACCGGGTCTATAACACGGTTCTGGCGGGAGGGCTGTTTGTCCTGGCGCTGCCGGTGACGGGGCTGATTGCGCTGCTGGTGCTGCTGACCCAGGGGCGTCCGGTGTTCTACCGGGGCGTGCGTGTCGGCCAGCATGGCCGGGTGTTCGGCATCCTGAAATTCCGCACCCTGGACACCGCGGCAGCCGCCAGGCTGACCCGCGACCGGGTGCTGCCCAATGGCTCCGGCCTGGAGACGCCGCTGGGCGGCTTCCTGCGCGAGACCCGGCTGGATGAGCTGCCGCAGCTTCTGAATGTGATCGCCGGCGACATGAACATCTGCGGCCCGCGCCCGGTGCGGCCGGAGATCGCCGAGATGCAGCGCGCCGGGATCCGCAATTACGACGCCCGCTTTGCGGTCAAGCCGGGGCTGCTGGGCCCGGCCCAGGCGCTGATGGGCCATGGCACTCCCAAGGCGGTCAGGGCGCGGCTGAATGCGGCCCTGTGCCGGGCACCGGTGAGCTACCGGCGCGAGCTGGAGATGATGATCATGGTGCCGGCCTGCATGTTCGCGCGCAGCTGCGCGCTGCTGCTGGCGCGGCTGGCGGCGGCGGCGGGCCTGTCCCGGGATCCGCAGGCCGCAGGCAACCTGGCGGCCAAGGCCGGGGTCGGCGTCCAGTACCGCTGCGCGGCGGGGCGGCGGCATCAGGTGCTGCGCATCGACGACGCCCATCTGGTGCTGGCGGGCGCCTGCGCCGCCGGGCCGGGGGCGGTGATCATCACCCTGCCCAGCGGGCTCAAGCGGCGGGCCAGGGTCAAGGCGGCGTCGCGGACCCCGCTGGCGGCGGGGCAGCTGGCGCTGCGCTACAGCCCGGCCAGCGATTACGCCCACCACATTCTGGAGCGCTACCTCTACCAGCGCGTGGTGGTGCCGCATCATTCGCATTTCGTTCCCGGCCGCGCCTTCCGTGCATTGCGGCGCAAAATCGGCTATATTGCGGGCCTGCCGGGCAGTCCGAACTCACCAGAGCACCGTGCCAAGAGATGACCCTCCAGCTGGATGCGGCTCTCGGTTTCAAGCGGTGCAGGAGAAAATAGACCATGGACCCCATTACTTTCGGCATTACGGATCTGAGCGGCAACGCCTCCTTCAATCCGACAGCAATTGATTTCAGCAAGACCGGCAATCCGGTGCTGTTTGTGGCGCAGCAGGACGGCACCGTCTACCGCTACGAGATCGAGCGCCAGCTGGACGGCCCGGACCCCGATACCACCGATGAATTTGTGGTCACCGGTACGGTGCAGATCGACACGGTGCCGGATGATGTGCAGAATTTCGACGATGACGGCAGCCTGAACAGCAACAACAAGCGCCAGGTCACCGGCATGGCGGTGACCGAGGATGCGGCCGGCAATGACGTGCTGTACATTTCCTCCTCCGACTGGCGGATTGCCGTGGGCGAGGACAGCGGGCTGGACACCAACTCCGGCCAGATCCACCGGATCACCCTGGACCCGGACACCGGCGCGGTGCTGTCCAATGTGGCGGTGCTGCGCGGGCTGCCGCGCTCGGAAGAGAACCACGCCAACAACGGCATCGACCTGGCCATCGATCCGGCGACCGGCGATACCATCATGTATGTCGCCGTCGGCGGCATCACCAACAAGGGCGCGCCGGGCAACAATTTTGCCGGCACCACCGATTTTGCCTGGTCGGCGGCGATCATCAAGATCAACCTCACCGAGCTGGAATCCTATGACATCCGCACCGATGCCAACGGCAACCAGTTCATCCTCGACCTGCCGACGCTGGACGATCCGACGCGGAGCAATATCGACCTCACCACCCTGGGCATCCAGGACCTGGCGCTGGATCCGAATTTCACCCTGGATGACAACGGCAATATTGGCGGCGTGCTGCAGCCCGACTGGGCCGGCGGCAACAACGGGCTCAACCAGGCCAAGATCACCGATTACGTGCTGGCCAGCGAGGGCGGCCAGCTCAAGCTGGTGAGCAACCCGGTGGACCTGTTCGCGCCCGGCTACCGCAACCCCTATGACGTGATCGCGCTCAACTCCGGCGAGGTCTTCACCTGGGACAACGGCCCGAACGGCGGCTGGGGCGGCCAGCCGCTGTCTTATTCCGACGGCAATATCGTCAATGACTGGACCTCGGAGTTTGCCACCAACGAGTTCAACGAAAGCGGCAGCAGCGGCTTTGGCGACCAGCTGCATTACCTGGGCAATGTGACCGATCCCTATGGCACCTATGGCGGCCATGCCAGCCCGCTGCGCGCCGCCCAGGAGGCGCTGGCCGCGGCCTTCAACACCGATGGCAGCTACAAGGGCGCCACCTCTGCCGATCCGATCATTGCCGACGGGGTGCAGATCTTTGCCAATGAGGCGGATGCGCAGAATTACCTGTCCAAACTGCTGATCATCTATGAGCAGGACGGCTCCGGCACCTGGAATGACGTGACCGCCGCCACCGGCCTGCCGCCGGATCTGTTCGATGTGCTGTCGGGTTATGACTGGAGCCACCCGGGCAGTTCGATCGACAACCCGCTGAATTTCTTCGACGGCACCAGCATCATGGACGGCACGCCCTATTCGCCGGAATCCGAGCTGCTGGACGAGGATGAGGACGGCTCGCTGGTGGTGACGCCGGAATCGACCAACGGGCTGACCGAATTCACCGCCACCTATTTCGGCGGTCAGCTGCAGGGCGCCATCGTGGCGGCCAGCTTTGACGAGACGCTGTATTTCGCCATGCCTGCCGATACCGACGGCGACGGGCGCACCGACAGCGCCACCATCGTGCACAGCCAGTCGCTGGCCGGCGCCAACCCGCTGGCGCTGACGGCGCTGCCCGACCACGGGCTGTCGCCGGCCCTGATCGACAATACCGGTGATGGCATCGACGATTTCTCAGGTGTGATTGCGGTGGCCACCTATGGCGCTGACGTGATCACCTTCCTAGTGCCGGGCGGCACCCCGATCGATCCCGGCGACGACATGGATCTGGACGGGCTCAACGACATCGTCGACACCCATGTGGGCGACCCGCTGGACGGGCTGGGCGTCAATATCACCCAGGGCACCTCTGCGCGCTGGGGGTTTGAGCTGAACAACCCGTCCTCGACCCCGCCGGGCGCAGTGCCGCCGGGCAACAGCATTGCCGGCGATATCGGCATCAACGCGGCCTTCCGCGACGGCGTGCTGCCGGCCACAGATAATGGCGGCGACGAGACCCAGGGCCTGTTCAATGGCGGCGTGTTCAACCTGGGCGGCGCTTCCAGCTTTGTCAGCCTGGACGTGGCCCATGACGGCAGCGCGGTGGGCGCCTCCAACAGCCAGCAGGATGTGCTGGGCATCGGTTTCGGGGCGGCAGATGCCACCCATCTGACGATCAGCACCGAGATGGTGAATATCTTCACCTATTCGCTGAACACCGATCCGCCGGCCAAGGTCTGGAATGGCGGCGAGAAGGTCGGCCTGGTGGTCGGCCCCGGCGATCAGTCCAATTATGCCGAGGCGACGATTGCCGCGGTGGATGTGGGCGGCACCGTGCAATACGGCGTCCAGCTGCTGGTGGAAACCGGCGACAGCCCGCAGTCGGTCTTTGTGGAAATCCCGGGCATCAATGCGCCCATTATCGCGGGCCTGGGCGATCCGAACTTCCAGGTCGCCATCGACCTGAACCTCACTCCGGGGATCGAGACCGCCAGTGCGCGGGCGCGCTATGTGGATGACGGGGTCTATACCGATTGGGTGTCCACCGCCGGGCTGGTGCTGCCGCCGGATGTGGTGGCCGCGGTCAAGGGCCAGTATGACAACCTGGGCACCACCACCGGCGCCTTTGTGGGGATGCTGGCCTCGGCGCCCGACGGCGACGATTCCTTTGCCGCCTCCTGGGACTGGATCGATGTTGCCAATACCAGCCCGGTGATCGGCGCTGCACGTGTCGGCGTCAATGAAACCTCCAACAATATCAACAAGTCGACCTTTGCCGCGGATTCCTTTGAGATCACCAATACCGGCAGCAAGATCATCACCCAGGTCGAGTTCGACGTGACAAACGGCATCATTCCCGATGCGGTGTTCGACCCCTTCGGCGAGGCCGGCGACACCATCTTCAAGGGGCTGACCATCGATTCCGCTGGATCGACCGGGGTCGACACCACCCCGGATGCCTCCAATTACGTGGGCGCGGGCGGCGCGGCCGGCTATGAGGGGCTGATCGTCACCTTCGACCAGGCGGTGAACGGCGGCTTCCAGCCGGGCGAGAGCGTCAGCTTCTCGATCGACATGGATCCCAATTCGCTGCTCGGCGCCAAGAAATCGCTGCTCGATGCGGGCTCCTCGCTGGGCTGGGATGCGGGTGGCATCTCCGGGGCGGAGATCATCGCCTCGACGGTCACCGTCACCTATGACGACGGCACCACCAGCACCGGCGATCTGATCAGCGCGGGCAACAATGCCGGGTCCTATACGGTGTCGTCGCAGGCGGCCCCGGGGCTGGAGCCGGTGCTGACCGTCAACGGTGCGGGCGAGGGCGGCACCGGCACCTATGGCGCCGGCGGGCCGGCCGTGGTGCTGAGCGGCCCGGCAGGGTTCACCGCACGCATCACCCTGGCCAAGGGCTTTATCCAGCCGGTGACCAATGAGTTCCACAACGGCAACAGCGAAGACCAGGCCTATGCGCCGCAGCTGGATGCCCAGCTGGCCGCGCTGGCGGCCTCGGACTTCCCGGCCAACAATATCGTCGAGTTCCAGACCATCGACGTGCTGCTGGACGGCTCGAACCAGGACATCTCGGCGATGTTCGATTTCTCCGGCGTGGCGGATTACGACTTTGCCGGCGAGGATGAGCTGCCGCTGGCCTTTACCGCCGCGATCATCAATCCGGCGGACGGCGATGCGCCGCTGGGCCCGGCGACGCAGCCGGTGTTCCTGACCTTCGACTCCGGCGCCGGCGATACCGCGCCGCCGGTGGTGCAATCCTCCTCGGCGCCGGATATCGGCGCGGGCCAGGCGGGCGCCGCCACGACAGATATCACTGTCACCTATGCGGATAACGCGGCGATCGACATCGCCAGCCTGGATACCGGCGACATCAGCGTCACCGGCCCGGGCGGGGCGCTGACGGTGAGCGGCTTCAGCGTCGATATCGGCACCAACGGCAGCCCGCGGGTGGTGACCTATACGGTGGATGCGCCGGGCGGCAGCTGGGACGCGGCCGACGATGGCAGCTACACGGTGGCGCTGCTGGCCGGCGAGGTCGAGGACACCAGCGGCAATGCCGCGGCGGCTGATCCGGCGATGGACAGCTTTACGGTGGATCTCTCCAGCCCGCCGCCGGATCCGTTCCGGGTCGAGGCCGAGAGCATGACCATTGTCAGCGGCTTTGCCGTCAGGAACAACAGCCAGGCCTCGGCCGGCCAGTACCTGCAGGCCATAGGCAGCGGCGAACAGCGCGCCTCCTATACCTTCATGGCGGCGGCCGGCACCTATGACCTGACCATCGGCCATTTCGACGAAAGCGACGGCCAGTCGCAGATGAGCGTGCTGCTGAACGGCATCGAGATCGACAATTTCATCTGGAACCAGGACGCCGGCAGCCATATCGCCAACCAGACGTCCTTTGCCGAACACACGGTCAGCGGCGTCAGCCTCAGCTCCGGCGATGTGATCGAGCTGTCCGGCTTCAAGGACGGCAAGGAGCCGCTGCGCACCGACTTCATCGACTTTGTCTTTACCGGGGCGGGCGGCGGCGGCGATACCACCGCACCCTTCGTGCAGTCCTCCTCGGCGCCGGACATCGGCCCGGCCGGGGCCGGCACTGCAACAACGGATATCCTGGTCACCTATGCGGACAATGTGGCGGTGGACCTGACCACCATCGACACCGGCGACATCAGCGTCACCGGCCCGGGCGGCGCGCTGACGGTGAGCGGCTTCAGCGTCGACATCGGCAGCAACGGCAGCCCGCGCACGGTGACCTATACGGTGGATGCCCCCGGCGGCAGCTGGGATGCGGCGGATGAGGGCGTCTATACGGTGGCGCTGCTGGCCGGCGAGGTCGAGGACCCCAGCGGCAATTTTGCTGCTGCCGATCCCGCGCTGAACAGCTTTACCGTAGATCTGTCGGCGCCGCCGCCAGCCTCGTTCCGCGAGGAGGCGGAAGGCTTTACCATCCTCAGCGGCTTCAACATCAAAAACAACAACCAGGCCTCCGGCAATCAGTACCTGCAGGCGGGCGGCAGCGGCGAGCAGCGCGCCTCCTATACCTTTGCGGCGGCAGCGGGCACCTATGATCTGCAGATCGGCCATTTCGACGAAAGCGACGGCCAGTCGCAGATGAGCGTGCTGCTGAACAGTGTCGAGATCGACACTTTCATCTGGAACCAGGATGCCGGCGATGCGATCGCCAACCAGACCTCCTTTGCGGTGCATGAGATCGCTGATGTGGCGCTCAGCTCCGGCGATGTGATCGAGATTGTGGGCACCAAGAATGGTGGCGAACCGCTGCGGACGGACTACATCGATTTCGTGTTCAATGACGAGCCGATTGCCTGATGCCTGTGTAGCCGGAACGGTTGCAAGGCGCGTCCGGCCGCGGCCCTCAGGAGGAGAGCAGATGCGGGACGCGGCAGAGGCTGAGATTGGGGCGGCTGAGACTGGGGCGGCTGGGACTGGGACGGGGGCGGATGCTGCCGCGCAGTACCGGGCGCTGTTTGTGACGCTGGGCTCTTTTTCGCACATCAACACGCAGCTGCTGGCCGCGCTGCAGTCGCAATGCCCGGATGTAGAGTTTGAAACCTTCAGCCTGTCCGGGCAGATGCGCGGGGATTACCCGGCGCTGCTGCGCTGCGGGCTGGGGGCGCTGCGCGAATACGGGCTGCGGGGCATGGGGGCGCGGGCCCGGCTGCGCTACCGGCTGTTCCGCAACCAGGCCTATATCCGCTGGGCGGCGGGGCTGGTGCAGCAGCGGTTCGCAGGCCGCGGCTTTGATTTCACGGTGCAGACCCAGTCGATGTTTTCCGCGGCGCTGCCGGGCTGCCCGAATTTTGTCTATACCGACCACGCCGCCCGCGCCCGGCTGGCGGATGAGGATCAGGACGGCACCGGCCAGCCCTCCGCCGCCTGGCTGGATTGCGAGCGCGCCATCTATGAAGAGGCCGCGCATGTCTTTACCTTCGGGCCGAAGATCCGCGATTTCCTGACCGGCAGCTATGGCATTGCGCCGGGCAAGGTCTCGGCGATCGGGGCCGGCGCCTCGGTGCGGCCCGCCCAGCCGCCGCAGACCGCGCCGGAGCGCTATGGGCGCCGCAATATCCTGTTTGTCGGTGTCGAATGGGACCGCAAGGGCGGGCCCGAGCTGGCAAAGGCATTTGCCCGGCTGCGCCAGCGGCTGCCGGATGCCACGCTGACCATCATCGGCTGCACGCCGGACATCCATCTGGAGGGCTGCCGGGTGCTGGGGCGGCTGCCGCTGGAGGCGCTGGAGGCGCATTTCCATGAGGCGTCCTGTTTCTGCATGCCGTCGCGGGTCGAGCCCTTCGGGGTGGTCTTCCTGGAAGCGATGCAATTCGGGCTGCCGGTGGTCTCCACCACCGCGGGCGATATCGGCGCCATTGTCCGCGACGGCGAGACCGGCCGGCTGGCGGCGCCGCGCGACAGTGCTGGGCTGGAACAGGCGCTGTATGAAGTGCTGGCGGACCCGGGCACCTGCCGCAGCATGGGGCTGGCGGCGCTGGAGCGGGGCCGCCAGTTCACCTGGGAGGCGGTGGCGCGCCGGATTGCCGCCCATGCGCCGGGGGCTGCAAGCCGCCCGGCGGCGCAGGAGCTGGCCTGGTGAGCCTGCGGCTGCTCTACATCATCGACAGCCTGCGGGTGGGCGGCGCGGAGACGCTGCTCTTGGACCTGCTGGATGCGGCGCAGGCGCGCGGCGACCGCGCCCATGTCGCCTATTTCACGCCGGGCCCGCTGGCGCCGGAGGTGGCGCGCCGCGGGGTCGGGGCCACCCGGCTCAGCCGGGCGGGCTTGCGCGATCCGCGGGCGGTGCTGCGGGCGCTGCGGCTGATCCGGGACTGGGACCCGGATATCGTCCACACCCATCTGGTCAAAAGCGACCTGGCCGGGCAGCTGGCGGCCCGCCTGGCGCGCCGCCGCCGCATCATCACCCTGCACAATACCGATCCTTGGCGCCGCAATGCGGTCCTGTCGCGGATCTACCGGCTGATCACCGGCGGCGCCGATGCCTGTATCGCGGTGGCAGAGAATGTCGCCGAACATGCGGCCCGTTGCGGCAGCTATGACGGGGCGCGCATCGAGGTGGTGCGCAATGGCGTCGACCTCGGCCGTTTTGCAGCGGGCGGGGTCCCGGCGATGGATCTGTCCGGCTTCGGGGTGCCAAAGGATGCGGTGGTGATTGCCAAGATCGGCCGCTTCACCGTGCAGAAGGACCACGGCAATTTCCTGCAGGCCGCGGCGCTGCTGGCACAGCGCCAGCCGCGGGCGCATTTCCTGATCACCGGCGATGGCGAGCTGGCAGAACAGATCCGCGATCAGGCGCGCCGCCTGGGGCTGGGCCCGGACCGGCTGAGCTTTACCGGCAATCTGCGCGATATGCCGGCGCTGCTGGCGGCCATTGATATCTTCATGCTGGCCTCGAAATGGGAGGGCCTGCCAATGGTCCTGCTGGAGGCGATGGCGATGGGGCTGCCGGTGGTCTCCACCGCGGTCGGCGGGGTGCCGGGCCTGATCGAGGACGGCCGGAACGGGCTGCTGGCGCCGCCCTCCGATCCGGTGGCGCTGGCGGCGGCGGCAGAGCGGCTGATCCTGGACCCGGCTGCCGGGCGCGCCCTAGGGGCGGCCGGGCTGGAAACGGTGCGGGCGCGGTTTTCCGGCGCCGCCATGCTGAAGCGGATCTGGGCGCTCTATGGGGGACCGGCAGCGGACTTTGCAGGCAACCGGCATAGATTAGATGAAGGTTAGATGAAGGACGGGGCTGACGGAGGCTGGCACATGCGGGCATTGTTTCAGAGGTTTGCGGGCGGGCTGGCCGCCCTGGCGGCGGCGGCAGCGATGGCTTTGACCCTGGCTGCGGGGGCGGCGGCAGCAGAGAATTACATCATCGGCCCGGGCGACAAGCTGAGCATTTCCATCTTTGGCCGTGATGAGTTTTCCAGGATCACCGAAGTGCGCGGCGACGGCAGCATCCGGATCCACCTGCTGGGCCGGATCGAGGCGGCGGGCAAGACCCTGGCGGATGTCGAGGCGCAGATCATGCAGCGCGCGGGCGACCGGTTCGACGGCGCGGTGTCGGTGGTGGCGGGCATTGCCGAATACCGGCCGGTCTTTGTGCTGGGCAATGTCCAGGCCCCGGGCTCTTACCCTTATGCGCCCGGGATGACGGTGATCAAGGCGATTGCCCTGGCTGGCGGCTATGAGCGGGCCAATGCGGAAACCACCGATGAGCGGGTGATCCTGGAGGCGCAGCGGCGCGCGGTCGAGGCGCAGATCCGGCTGCGCTTTGCCGAGGATGAGCAGCGCGCCATTGCCGCGGAACTGAAGCGGATGCAGGCCGCGGATCCAGAGGCCGCAGCGGCTCCGGACGGGGGGGCGGGCGCCAACCCGGACCAGGCAGAGCTTTACCGGATGGGGCGGGTCATTCTGGACGAGGCGATTTCCGGCTTCCGCCGCAAGGAGGCGCTGGCCAAGGCGGAGACCAGCTATTACGCGCAGCGCCGCGAGATCATCGCCCGCCAGCTGCAGACCATCGAACAGCAGCTGGCCGACATCAACGAGCTGGTGGCCCAGGGCCTGTCCCGGCGCGAGCCGCTGATCGACCTGCAGGTCGATGTGGACAATTACCGCTCCGACGAGCTGGAAACCCTGGCCTTTGCCGCCCGGGCCGAGCAGACCGGCGCCAATGCCGCCAGCGAGATCGGCGTTGCGCTGAGCCGCTACCAGCGCGACCTGCTGCGCGACAAGATCGAGGCCGATCAGAAGGTGGCGCTGCTGCGCTCCAATCTCAATACGGCGCTGGAATACCTGCGCTCTGCCGCGCCATCGGTGGCGCTGTCGGTCGGCGAAGAGATGGTGGCGGTGTTCGAGATCTACCGCGGCGGCCCCGGCACCGCGCCGGAGCGGGTGGAGCTGACCAGCCCGCTGCGCCCCGATGATGTTCTGAGCGTTTCCTTTCAGGGCAGCGGCGGCTGATCCGCCCGCAAACAGGCCTTACCAGCCGAAGCTGCGGCCGAGATAGGCCTCCAGCCTGTCATTATAGGGGCGGTAGAAGGCGCGCAGCCGGGCCGCGGTTTCCGGCTTCATCCGGGGATAGCCGCGGCTTTCGGTCCGGGTTTTTTGATAGCTGAATCTATGATCGCGCAGGCCGAGAAAGCCGCTGGCCACCTGCTGCAGCAGCGCCGGGGGATCAGCAAAGTAATCGGCGCTGTCCAGCACCAGCAGCTGTTCTGGCGGAAACACGGCGTGCCAGCGCCGGATCTGTTCCACATAGATGCCGCGCAACAGCCCCAGCGGTGTGTGTTCGGCGGATCCGGCCCGGGACATCAGGCCGCTGAACACCTCCTGGGTGACATCGCGCCCCTCCAGCAGCCGGAAATCCCGTTCCAGCCAGTCCTCAAAGGACATCCCCGTCATGCCGCCGCGGCTGTTGTACTGATGCGCCGAATAGGCGCGCGCGGCGGGATCGCGCAGCAGCATGATGAATTTGCACTGCGGCATGCGGCGGCGGATCAGCTCCGGCAGCTGCGGGAACAGGCAGTAGGAGGGGCTGGCCTCGCCGGTGATGCCGCCCTCCGGCAGCTCCTGCGTGCGCGGGAAATGGGCCCGGTACCAGCTGAGCGGCGGCAGCGGGCTGCGGTCGAAATAATGCACTTCCTTGGTCCAGGCGGCGCCGATCTGCGGATGGGCGGCCAGGTTCTTGTAAAAGGAGGTGGTGCCCGCCTTATGGGCGCCGATGACGATAAAGGCGGGCAGCGGCCGGTCCGGATCGCGCAGGCTGCGCAGCTGCAGCTGCAGGCTGCGGGCCAGGGTATAGGCGGGGCTGCGGCGCAGCCGCCGCCGGGTCTTGTCCATCAGGGTCACCGGGCACCGCCTTTCCGGCCCGGGGCTGGCGGTAATTCAGGCGGGATTGCCGGCGGCCGCTCCGGGATGGCGCCCTGGGCTGGGGCTGGGTCTGGATCCGGGGCCGGTGCCGGGGCGGTGCCGGTGTAGATCCCGATGAGCCGGGCAACCCAGGCCTCAACCCCGTACTGGCCGGCGGCGCGCGCCTGGGCAGCCTGGCCTGCGCGCTGCCGGGCGGCGGGGTCGCGCAGCAGCGCAGCCGCGGCTTCGGCAAGGGCCTGGGGCTGGCCGGGGGGCACCACCGGCAATCCGGTGCCCTCCAGGATCCTGCGGTTGTCGCCTGCGTCAGTCATCACGCAGGGCAGCCCGTTTGCCATCGCCTCCAGCAGCGACACCGGCGCGCCCTCCCAATGGGAGGCGCTGATGAAGACATCAGCGGCCGCCAGCAGGGCGGGAATATCCCGGCGCAGGCCAAGGAACTGCAGGCTGCCGGCGATACCCAGTTCCTGCGCCTGCTGCTGCAGCCGGGCCAGGCGTTGCGGCTCCGGCGCATTGCCGGCAATCAGCAGCAGCGCATCGGGCACCTCCTGCAGCACCCGGGCAAAGGCCGTGAGCATGTCGCCATAGGCCTTCTGGCCGATGATGGCCCCCACCGCCAGGAGCACCGGGCGGTCCTGCACGCCAAGGCCCGCGCGGGCTGCAGCGCGGGTGCCGGGCGGCGCCGTTGCTTCTGGCGCCACTGCATTGGGCACCACCAGGCAGCGGCGCCCGCCGGTATCCGCCAGCGCCGCCTCGGCCACCGCCTGGCCGACGGCAATCCGGGTGGTCCGCGCCATCCGCAGCACCCGCCGGTAGAGAAAGCTGCGGACCCGGCTGACCCGGGCAGTGCTGGCCTTGACGTTATGGATGGTGGCGGCAAAGGGGATCCCCAGCAGCGCCGCCGCCAGCCCGCCCACCACGGTAGAGGTGATCAGATGGGCATGCACATAGGCGATCCGCCGCGCCCTGAGCGCCGCCAGCACCCGCAGGAAGCGGCGCGGATCGACCAGGCTTTTGCCCGGCAGGCAGACCACATCGGCGCCCGAGCGTGCCAGCTCTTCGTGGAAGGGGGTGCCGCCGCGGCTCAGGACGATCACGGTCAGCGCGGTATCCGGACGCTGCTGCACCGCCTGGGCAAAACTCACCACCAGGCGCTCGGCGCCGCCGGTCACCAGCGTGTCGACGATATAGGCGAGCCTGAGCGGCGCGTCCCTGGTTGTTTCCGCCATTGTCTGCTCCCCCGCTGAAATCTGCCCTGCGCTCTGCCCTGCCGTCCGCCGCCTGCCCTAGAGAACCATTCCGCCGCCCGGCGGCTTGCGCCGGAAGCCTGCGTTGCGGCCCTGCGCAGCCTGGGCCTGCCCGGGGGGCTGAGGCCCGGGAACCGGCCGCGCCGGTGCTTCTGCGGCCGGGCTGGCCGGGCCGGCGGCTGCGGGTCCGGGATTGCGCAGCAGCGCGCCAATCCCCGCCACCGACAGCCCTGCCAGCAGCGACACCACCCCCGAGAGCGCCAGCTGCACCTCCAGCGATGCGGAGCTGGGCCGCAGGGGGGAGACCGCGGCCTCGATCACGCGGACATTGCCCTCGGCATCCGAGCCGCTGAGGGCCTCGCTGTCGCGCAGGCGCAGCTTCAGCCCGGCAATCCGTTCCGCCTGCTGCGCCCGCAGCTCATTCAGCGGTCGCAGCGCAGGCATCAGCTTGGACAGATGCTCCATCTTCTTCCGGTTGGTGATCATCGCGCGCTCGATATAGCTGATCCGGGCCAGCTCCTCCTGGATCTCAATATCGGCAGCCAGCAGCCGGTCCTCCATGCCGAGGCGCTTTTCATACAGCGCGCGGCGGGCCTCAAGTGCTGCCAGCGTGGTGCGCGAGTCCCGCAAAAGCCGGGCCAGGTTGGCCTGATCCTCCGAGGTTTTTTCCAGATCGGTTGCGATGAACAGCGGGTCCAGCCCGCCCAGCAGTTCCGAGATCTGCTTGTTGATTTCGCTTTCCTGGCCGGCGGCGGCAGCCAGGCGCACCTGCAGCTGCGCGGTTTCCCGCGCCGCATAGAGCGCGCGGCGGCGCTCCAGGAAAGAGGTTGTCAGCGTGTTGGTCAGCTCGGCGGCGATATCCGGATCCCAGTGCCGGACCGCCACCTTGACCACATAGGAGCCGGTGATCAGCTCCACGGTGGTGGCGGCCTGAAACCACAGCACCGCCTGGCGGGCGGCGTCCTCATCCCCTTCCGGCAGGCCGGGATAGACCCGGCCGATCCCCACCGCCTCCAGGGCGCTGCGGCTCAGCTCCGGATTGTCGAGCAGCAGCATCTCGGCGTTGACCACCCCCTGGAAATCGCCGGGGTTGGGTGCCTTGACGCCGCTGCCTGCGGCATCGGGCACATAGATGTATTCCCGCCCCAGCGCGAACAGGATCAGCGAGCGCGCCTGATAGATCTCCGGCTTCTGCAGCACGTAATACGCGAGCACGGGAAAGACGCATATGACAACGGCAATCGTGACTTTGACAAATTTCCAGGACACGCCCAAAGGATGGTACAATTCCCTGCTCCCAAACGTAAAATTCTCTTACCCCTACCGTCCGCCCGGCCCCGCGGCAGGCCGGCTGCCCGGCAGGAAAACAGCGGTTTCCGCGTGCCTTTGGCGCCGGGCGACTTACTATCTAGCGTCCTGAGGCCCAGTATCTAGCGGCCGTTGGGGCGGACAGGATTTGCCGGCGGTGAAGGACCCGCGGCAGGACGGCGGAGGGCATGCAGATTTTTTCCGGGCCTCTTTTCCTTGTGGGCAGCCCGCGCAGCGGCACCAAGCTGCTGCGCAGCCTGCTGAACCGGAACTCCGGCATCAGCCTGTGCGACCCGGAAACCCATTTCATTCCCTATCTGTTCCAGCGCCACGGCGGCGACCCGGCCAGGTTCGATGCGGATCTCGACCGGCTGTTTGCCGATTTCGACAGCACCCCGTTTCAGATCTACCGCCGCACCACCGGGCGGCGGGTGATGACCCGGGCGGATTTCGCCCGGCTGGAGGCGGCGCCGGACTGGAGCGCGGCCTTTGAGATCATCCTGCGCTTCTATGGCGAGGGCGAGGCGCCGGACACGGGCATCTGGGGCGACAAGACACCGTCTTATGTGCTGGAGATGGCGCTGCTCAAGCGGATCTTCCCGGCAGCGCGCTTTGTGCATATCATCCGAGACCCGCGCGATGTGGCGCTGTCGGCACGCCGCGCCTGGGGCCACAACCCGCTGCGCACGGCGGCCAAATGGGCGCAGGGGCTGGCGGCGGCGCGGCGCAGCGCGGCGCAGCTGGGCGCCGATTACCTGGAAGTGTTCTATGAGCAGCTGCTGGCCGCCCCGGAGCCGGAGCTGCGGCGGATTTCCGGCTTTCTCGGCCAGGTCTATGAACCCGGCATGACGCAGCTGGCGGCCCCATCCGAGAACATCGGCGCCGCCAAGGGCAAGCTTTATGTCGATGCGGCCAATGCCTGCAAATACCGCCAGGAGCTGCCGCGGCGGCTGCAGAAGCGGATCGAGGAAATTGTCTGGGGCGCGGCGCAGCAGACGCCCTACATCATGGAATACGCCCGCGGCCCCAGGCCGCTGCCGCGGCGGGCGCGGGCCTGCCTGGCCCTGGCGGACGGGGCCAAATCCTTTGTGCATAAGATCCGCAGAAAAGGCATCGTGAATGGGATCAGGATCACTATCGGCAACCGGCTGCAGAAGCGGCGCAGCCATTAGGCGGCGGCGCTGATGGTGCGCCGCGGCGCCATTCTGGCGGCGGCCAGGAATGCGGGCATCGGGCTGCTGCTGGCGATGGCGGCGATGGCGGTCGGGGATTCCTCGCCGGCCAAGCTGACCGCCCTGGTGCTGTTTGCGCTGCTGTGCCTGCTGGTGCTGCGCTATCCGCTGGCGGCGCTGTCGCTGCTGATCATCATGATCACCGCAAACCTGTCGCCCAATCTGATCCAGGGCTTCGGGGCGCCTTCGGTGGCGAAACTGGCGGCGCCGGGGCTGGTGGCGCTGCTGGCCGCCCGCTGGATGCTGTGGGGCGACCGCCCCTATATCTGCTGGCTGGCGCTGTGGCTGCTGGCGGGACTGCTGGCGCTCAAGCTGTTCGGCGCGGTCTATGCCCCGGACTGGGGCAAGACGCTGAAGGACACGGGTGATTTCATCAAGGATGCCATCGTGGCCGTTCTGGCGCTGGCCTTCATGGGATACCGCAAGGGGTTTGAGACCGTCACCCTGTCAGCGGTGCTGACAGTGGCGGCGGTCTGCGGTTTGGGGCTCTTGCAGGTGGCAGGGTTTGATCTGCCGGGGGCGTTTGCACTGTTTGCCCGCTTCGGGGAATACAACGGCCGCTTTGCCGGGCCGATCGAGGATGAGAATTTCTTTGCCGTCGTCGTGGTCTTCTGCATCCCGCTGGCGCTGGCCCAAATGCTGGAGGCGCGGGGCAGCCTGGCCCGGCTGTTCTGGGGGCTGTCCGCCAGCCTGCTCTTGTTCGGGCTGCTGGCCACCCAGTCGCGCGGCGGCCTGCTGGCGCTTTGCATCGGCCTGGCGATCCTGTTCCTGCAGCTTAGCCGCCGCCAGAAGCTGGCCGCCGTTGCCGCTTTTGGCGCGGTGGTGCTGGCGGGGTCCTTCTTTGTCGGCGAAGCGGCCTTTGAGCGGCTTGCGACCCTGGCCGACCTGGTCGGCCAGGACCGGGTCGACAAGAGCACCGAGGGCCGGCTGGGCAGCTGGGCGGTGGCGGCGGAGATCTTCAAGACCTACCCCTGGCTGGGGGTCGGAGCCGGCAATTTCAACCTGCTCTATCAGGACTATGCGCTGGAGCTGGGGCTGATCTTCCGCGGCGAGGGCCGTTCCACCCACAGCCTCTATCTGGAAGTGCTGACAGAGCAGGGGCTGCTGGGGCTGATCTATTTCCTGGCGATGCTGGCCTGTGCCGCAGGCGGCATCCTATCGGCCTGCCGCCAGGCGCGGGCCGCGGGGGATAGCCGGCTGGCGCATCATCTTGCGGCGTTTGGCGCCGGGCTGACGGGCTATCTGGCGGGCATGGCGCTGCTGCATGACGCCTATCCGCGGTTCCTGTGGATCGTGATCGTGCTTGGGATCGAAGCCGGGCGCATCACCCGGCAGCGGCTGGCGGCGGCGCCCGGCCAGCCTGCCCGGCCCGGCAGGGCCGGGCCGCTGCTGCTGACCCCGCAGATGCGGGCCGGGCAGGCTGGATCAGGCCGGCCCGGCGCTGTCTGAGCCATAGCCGAGCCGCTGCATCAGCGGCCCGCAGCGGGTGCCGATTTCACGCTTCAGCGCTTCGGGCATGCGGGCCCGGGCCGCGGCATTGACGTCGCCGCGCAGATGCCGGGCGGCAGTGGCGGTATCATAGAAGGCATCCACCTTGCGCATGCCCACGACCTGGCCGCGGCTGTCCAGCTTGCGGGTCTTGTCCTGCAGGCAGAAGCCGGTGACTGCCGCCGGATCCAGCCCGCACCAGCCGTAGACCCTGGCGCTGGCGGCCAGGATATCGGCAATGATGTCCTCGAACCGCAGCAAGAGAACCGGGAAGCCGCTGCTGTGCAGCTCCAGCAGCTCCTGCGCCACATACTGATAAAGCGGCAGCACCCGTTCCGGCGGCATGCCGCGGGAGATCATGCTTTCGCAGACGCCGACCGCATCGCGGGTGATGCCGATAAAGCGGGCGCCGGGGTAGATCCGCAGCAGGCTGCGGGCCAGCCCGACGTTGAAGTTGACCAGTTTCACCACCATCCGCGGCGCCCCCGCGGGCTGCGCCGGGGCAAAGCCCTGGGCCGCCATGGCGGCCCGGAACCGGGCCACCTCTGCCGCATTGCGCGCGGTGGCCTGCGCCAGCTGGGCGGCAATCCAGCGCTGCAGGCCCGCGGGCATATCCGCCTGCCGGCCGCGCGGCGGCTTATGCGGGCTGAGCACATCGCCATGGCGCAGCAGCACCGGCAGATAGCGGCAGGCCTGGCGTGAAAACGCCGCCGGATCGGTGATGGCTTTCCATTTCGGCCGCAGCACCTCATGCAGTTCGCCGTCCGGCCAGACCGTATCGGGATGCGAGCGCAGAATGTTCAGCAGCTGGTTGGTGCCGCCGCGCTGCAGGCCAAGGATGAAGACCGGCGCGCCCTCCGCTGCCGTCCCTGCCGCCCCCGTTGCCGCGGTCATCCGCGCTGGCCCCGGCCGGGCGCCAGCATGGCGCCGGGATCTGCCGCCTGCGGCGTGGCGGGCAGCGGGGAGGCGCCGCACAGCCCCCCATAGGCTTCCAGCAGCCGCTCTGCGGTCAGCCGGATATCGAGCTGGCGGGCGGCGGTCTGCGCCGCTGCCGCGCCCAGGGTCCGGCGCTGCTGCGGGTCCTGCGCCAGGGCGGTCAGCACCGCCGCCAGCGCCTCTGCATCCTCCGGCGGGAACAGCCGCCCGTTTTCCCGGTCCCGGATCACATCCTCGGTGCCGCCGACCTTGGAGGCCGCCACCGCCAGCCCGGAGGCGCAGGCCTCCAGCAGCGCGTTGGACAGCCCCTCCCGGGCCGAGGGCAGCACAAAAACGTCAGCGGCGCGCAGATAAGAGGGCATATCCTCCACATGGCCCAGCAGCTGCACCCCCTCCTGCGCCAGCAGATGCGGCGGCACGCTGTCGGCATCGCCGGCATTGGCATCATGGCCCGGCGCCGTCTGCCGGTTGGCGCCGGCGATCAGCAGCCGCGCCTGCGGGCAGCGCGCCGCCACCGCAGGCCAGGCCTCCAGCAGCAGCGGCAGCTGCTTCTGCCGGGCAATGCGGCCTGCAAACAGGAACAGGATGCCCTCCGGCAGGCCGAGGCGCTGGCGCAGCGCCGCTTTCTCTGCCGGGGTGGCGCAGGGGCGGAAGCGTCCGGTGTCCACCCCGTTCGGGATCTGCAGGATCTGCTGCGGCGGAATGCCGAAGCTTTGCAGCTCTTCGCTGATTTCGCGGCTGACCGCGACAAAGCGGCTGACCCGGCGCGCCATTGCCGCCCGGCGCAGGCTGCCGCCCGCCTTCCGGAAAACCGAGGTGATCTCGCCGCCGCACATCGGCTTGACCAGCAGCGGCCGGCCGGTCAGCGCGCTGGCGGCCAGCCCGGCCAACGCCGGGCTGAAGGCCGAATGGCAGTGGATCACATCCGGGGCATAGGCGCGGATGGCGCGCGCGGCACCGGCCAGGAAGCGGGCCGCGGCCACCGGCTTGGGGCCGCTGCAGCGCACCCGCTGCACCTCGATGCCGTTGATGGTTTCCAGCGCCGGCAGGCCCGGGTAGCGGCGGGTGATGATGCGCAGCTGATGGCCCTTGCCGCGCATCAGCCCGGCCAGCTGCGCCAGCTGCTTCTCGGCGCCCCCCACCACCGGATGGTAGGAGGAAATCACCATGCAGATCCGCAGGGCGCCCTGCCGCGGCGCCGCAGCGGGCGGGGCAGCGGGCGAAGCGGCGGGGGCGCCCGCAGAGCCGGGGGCCGGATCCGGCACAGCGGCGGCACCCGGGCCGCCGGCAGGGCGGGCGGCGGCAGGGCGTCCCGAAGCCTGCACCTCCTCCTCCAGCAGTTCCTCCCATTCGCGGACCATGCGGCGGCGGTCGAACAGGTCCAGCACCCGCTGCCGCGCTGCCCGGGAGCAGGCCTGCCGGAACTCCGGGTCTGCCAGCATCCGGTCCAGCGCCGCGGCCATAGCTGCAGGATCGCCGGGCGCCACCAGCAGGCCGCTTTCGCCGTGGGCAATCGCCTCGGAACAGCCGTCCACCGTGGTGGAGACCGGCGCGCAGCCGCAGGCCATCGCCTCCAGCAGGGTCAGCGGCAGCCCTTCCCAGAGCGAGCTCATGGCAAAGACGTCCATCGCCTGGAACGCATGCGCCGGATCGTTCTGCCAGGGCAGCAGCCGCACGTTGCCGGGCAGGGCGCCTGCCGCCAGCTGCTGCTCCACCGCCGCCTGCAGGCTGCCTTCGCCGGCGATGACAAACTGCGCTTCGGGATGGCGCGGCGCCACTGTGCGCAGCGCCGCCAGATAGTCGAGCGGCGCCTTCTGCGGCTCCAGCCGGCCGAGCCAGCCCGCCACCGGGCGCGCCGGGTCCAGCCCGAATTCCGCAGCCGCCGCGGCCCGGCACCCGCGCGGCTGGAACCGGGCGGTGTCGATGCCGGTCCGGATCACCCGGACGGCTTCGGGTTTCACCACCCGCCGGGCCAGGGTCTCGCGCCGGGCATGTTCGGTGATCGCCACCAGCCGGCCGCCAAAGCGGCCCGCCAGATGCTCCAGCCCCCAGTAAAGCGGCGCCTTGCCGCCCTGCACCCGGCGCAGGAACGGCATCGAGGCCTGCCGGTAGATTGCCGGAATCCCCAGGATCCGCCCCGCAGCGCGGCCCAGGAAGCCCGCCTTGCTGCCGTGGCACAGCAGCAGATCCGCCTGGCGGCTGCGCGCCGTCTTCAGCACATGGCGCAGCACCCGCAGATCGCCGCCCGGGCTGATCCGGTAGCGCGCCATGGCAAAGGGCTCTGCGCTGAGGCCTGCGGATTGCAGCCCCGCGGCATAGGCCTCTGCATTGTCGGACAGGCAGATGGTGTGGGAGCTGAACCGGCCGGGATCCAGCGCGGCCAGCAGCATCCTGTTGTAAAACGCGATGCCGCCGGTCGCCTTGGTCAGCGCCAGAATCCGGATTTTTGCCATGCCCCCACCCTCAAAAACCATTCACCGGCGGCACCCCGCGCGCGCCGTACCAATACTGATTCCACGGCCGGCCAGTGGAAGGCTGAGCGGCCCCGGCAGGCCGCAAAATTGTGCTTTTCGCACATCTGGCCTGGTCTTCTACGTATAGATGTAGCGGATTTTAGCAGAAAATCGTCCTCCGTTGGCGTGAATTCGCTTATATTTTCCCCGAAAACCGCTCCAAACGGCAAAACTGGCAAGGTTCCGCCCGCCGCGCGGCAGATTTCGCGGGTGCGGCGTTTGGATTTCAGGGGAGCCGCGTATACGAGGCTGGCGGCCGCAGCGCACCGGGGCTGATCCCTGAGCGCGCCGGGCGGCTGAGACCCGAGGCCCGCGGGCAGCAAGACCTGCGGCAAAAGCGACGGCCAGGAGGCCCCGGCGGAACTTTCCGCCGAGATCGAGAGAAGGAAACTAGATGAGCGAGACTCTTTCGCAGGCCGATCTGGCCTTTGAAGGCGCGCAGGGATTTGGCGCCGAAACAGATGGCGGCCGCGGCGGCGAGATCGTCAAAGTCACCACTTTGGCGGATTCCGGCAAGGGATCGCTCCGCTGGGCGCTGGAAGAACTGGACGGGCCGCGGATCGTGGTCTTTGACGTCAGCGGCGAGATCAACCTGAAAGATGCCGTCAAGGTGAACGGCGATGTCACCGTGGCCGGCCAGACCTCGCCCGGCGGTGTCACCGTGACCGGCGCCAAGCTGCGGGTGGTGGAAAGCGACGTGATCATCCGCGGGCTGCAGTTCCGCCCCGGCGACGGCGCGGGGGATGCCGCAGACAACCGCGACGGCATTTCGATCGGCAGCAGCAGCGAGACCGTGAAGAACGTGGTGATCGACGGCAACTCCTTCACCTGGTCGGTGGATGAGCTGGTCACCGTCTGGTACGGCTCCCAGAACGTCTCCATCACCAACAATATCATGGCGGAAGCGCTGCAAAGCTCGATCCACCCCAAGGGCGACCATTCGATGGGCCTGCTGGTGGGCGACGGCAGCTCCAATGTCACCATCGCCGGCAACCTGCTGGCGCATAACGAATTCCGCAATGCCACCGTCAAGGATGACGCCAAGCAGATCGAATTCATCAACAACGTCATCTACAACTATGGCCCTCACGGCTTCCTGGGCCATGAGGGCACCACCGCCCATATCATCGGCAATGCCTATATTGCCGGGGCGGATTCCGCCGGCCGCGCCGCGATCCAGCTGAAATCGCCGGAAAGCGGCACCGCTTATTACCTGGAGGACAACATCGCCGAGGTGGATGGCGGTGCCACCGATAAGATCAAGAACAGCTATGTGTTCGAGCCGAGCAATGTCACCGTGCTGCCCTCCTCCAAAGTGGTGGACCACGTGCTGAGCAATGCCGGCGCGCGCTATCCGGAGCTGAACTCGGTGGATGAGCGGATCATCCAGTCGGTGAAGGACGGCACCGGCCGCATCATCGACTCCCCCGATGAGGTCGGCGGCTACGACTTTGCCAAAAACACCCCGGCTCCCAGCGACCGCGATGGCGACGGCGTGCCGGACAGCTATGAGGAGCTGTTTGGCACCAACCCGGACAAGTTCGACGCCCATGCCGACAGCGATGGCAACGGCGTGTCCAACATCGAGGATTACATCAACCGGCTGGTCGACGGCTTTGGCCAGGTGGCCCCGGATGACGGCGATGATGATGGCGATGACGGCGGCAGCACCGGTGGCAACACGGGCGGCAGCACTGGCGGCAGCGGCAGCACCGGCGGTGGCGCGGATGGCGAAAGCATCCGCCTGGAGGCCGAGGATTTCACCGCGGCGGACGGCTTCTTTGCGAATTCGGTCAAGGCGGCGTCGGGCGGCAAGGTGCTGCAGGTCCAGGGCCAGAGCAGCGGCGAAGCTTCCGCGGTCTTTGACGGCGCCAGCGGCACCTACGACCTGACCGTCGGCTATTTCGACGAGGCCGACGGCAATGCCAGCCTTTCCGTTCTGGTCAACGGCCAGGAGGTCGACAGCTGGCAGTGGAAGCAGGATCTGGGCTCGAACCTGGCCGATGGCTTCACCCAGACCCAGCGGGTGATCGAAGGTGTGGACATCAGCGATGGCGACACCATCATCCTGGCGGGCAGCGGCGACGGCAAGGAACCCCTGCGGATCGATTACGTCGACCTGCAGCTGGCCTCTGCCGGGACCGGCGGCGGCGGGGAAACGCAGCCGGGCGGCGGCAGCGGCCAGCCGGTGCTCAAGATCGAAGCCGAGGATATGGACCTGGAGCAGGGCTTCCGGATCAAGGGCAACACCAATGCCTCCGGCGGCCAGGTGATCCAGGCCGGCAAGGGCAAGGATGCAAAGGCCTCCACCGTCTTCGACGGCGGCGCCGGTGTCTATGACATTGCCATCGACTATTTCGACGAGGCGGACGGGGCCAGCTTCCTGGAGGTCATCGTTGGCGGCAAGACCGTCGACAGCTGGACCTGGGACGAGGAGACCGAGCAGGCGCTGGCCGCGCCGGACAGCCTGGCGCAGCGCCTGATCCAGGACGTCCGGATCGAGGCCGGCGATGCCATCGTGCTGCAGGGCTACGGCAATGGCGGCGAGCCGCTGCGCATCGACAGCATCGAGCTGTTCGCCGACACGCTGCTGGCCTGATCCAGGCGGCAGCTGCCAAGACTGAAGGCAGGCGCGGCCAGCGCCTGCCTTTTTGTATTGTGCGGATGCCCCGGGCGGGGCCGGGTGGTTTGGGTCCTGACCCTACTTCAGCAGGCCTTCGAGATAGGCGCCATAGGCGTTTTTGGCGAATTTCTCTGCCCGCGCCTTCAGCTGCGCAGCATCAATCCAGCCCTGCTCATAGGCAATCTCCTCGGGACAGCCGGTCTGCAGCCCCTGGCGCTCCTGCAGGGTGCGCACGAAATTGCCCGCATCCAAGAGCGAGCCATGGGTGCCGGTGTCCAGCCAGGCATAGCCGCGGCCCATGGTCTCGACCCTGAGCGCACCTTCGTTCAGGTAGCTTTGCAAGAGATCGGTGATCTCCAGCTCGCCGCGGGCGGAGGGTTTCACGGCCCGCGCCCGCTGCGGTGCTGAGCCGTCCAGGAAATACAGGCCGGTCACCGCATAGTTCGAGGGCGGCACCGGGGGTTTCTCGATGATTTCCTGCGCGGTGCCATCGCTGCCAAAGGCCACCACGCCATACCGCTCCGGGTCGGCCACGTGATAGCCAAAAACAGTGCCGCCGGCCTCCTGGCGGTCCGCGGCGGCCAGCAGTTTCGGCAAGCCATGGCCAAAGAAGACATTGTCGCCCAGGACCAGCGCCGAAGGGCTGCCCGCCAGGAAGTCCTCGGCCAGGATGAAGGCCTGCGCCAGCCCGTCGGGAGAAGGCTGCACCACGTATGTGAGTTCAATCCCCCATTGGCTGCCATCGCCCAGCAAGCGGATGAACTGCTCCTGGTCCTGCGGCGTGGTGATCACGCAGATCTCGCGGATCCCTGCCAGCATCAGCACCGACAGCGGATAATAGATCATCGGCTTGTCATAGAGCGGCAAGAGCTGCTTGGAGACTGCCATGGTGATCGGATAGAGCCGGGTGCCGGAGCCGCCTGCCAGGATAATGCCTTTGCGGCCGGAAACATGTCCTGCGCCGGGCTTGCCGTCTGTCATGAGAGCTCTCCCAAATCCTTCAGAATATCCATGAGCCCCAGCCGCCAGTCCGGCTGCGGGATGCCAAAAACAGTGTCTAATGCGGTGCAATCGAGCCTTGAGTTCAAGGGCCGCGCCGCGGGCGTCGGATAGGCAGTGGTGGGAATGCCCTCCACGTCGCAATCTACCCTTGCGCGGGCAAAGATCTCCCGCGCGAAATCCGCCCAGATAGCCTGGGGCTGCCCGGCAAAATGATAGGTGCCGGATTTGTCCGGATCCTCCGCCAGCTGCCGCGCGATCTCCAGGCAGGCCGCCGCAATATCCCGCGCCGGGGTCGGGGCGCCGGTCTGATCGGCGACGATGGTGAGACGGTCCCGTTCCTTGCCCAGACGCAGCATGGTCTTGACGAAATTATTGCCGTGGGCCGAGACCACCCAGGAGGTGCGCAGGATGGCATGGGCGCCGCCCGCCGCGCGCACCATCTCCTCGCCCTTGAGCTTGGAGCGGCCATAGGCATTCAGAGGCGCGGTGGCATCGCCCGGCTGCCAGGGCGTATTGCCGCTGCCGTCAAAGACGTAATCGGTGGAGACGGTGACAAAGGGAATGCCGGTTTCCGCACAGGCTGCCGCCATCGCGCCGGGGGCGGCGGCGTTGATCACGGTTGCCAGCGCCTCTTCCTCCTCCGCCTTGTCGACGGCGGTATAGGCAGCGGCGTTGATCACGGCGGCAGGCGCATGGGCGCGGATGGCCGCGGCGCAGGCCGCCGGATCAGACAGATCCGCCTGATCGCGGCCCAGGCAGGTAACGTCTCCCTGCGCCGCCAGTTCGCGGGCCAACTGGCCGGTTTTGCCAAAAACAAGGATGGTCATACCCGCTCCCTTTGCCTCTCGCGCCCCGCCCCCAGGCGGGATTCTCCTTCATCTGGCCAAAAATATCCCCGTCCCGCTGCCCGGCAGGCGGCTTTGCCGCCGAGAGGGGGGCAGGCTTTCCCGCGGAAAGCCTTCACTTCCCCGTCCCCAGCCGCTGCCCGACGCCGTCGCGGTCCTGCAGGGCGCGCCACCAGGCCTCGTTGTCGAGATACCATTGCACCGTCTTCTCCAGACCTTCCTCCACCGTCACCGAAGGCCGCCAGCCCAGTTCTTCGCGGATGCGGCTGGGGTCAATGGCATAGCGCGCGTCATGGCCCGGCCGGTCACTGACAAAACTGATCTGGTCCTTGTAGGACTTGCCGTCCGCGCGCGGACGCTTCTGGTCCAGGACCTCACACAGCGTATTGACCAGCTCCAGGTTCGACCGCTCGTTCTCGCCGCCGATATTATAAGACCGCCCCAACGCGCCCTTTTGCACCACCAGGAGCAGCGCATCGGCGTGGTCTTCGACATAGAGCCAGTCGCGCACGTTGGAGCCGTCGCCGTAGATCGGCAGCACCTTGCCCGCCAGCGCATTGAGGATCACCACTGGGATCAGTTTTTCGGGGAAGTGATAGGGGCCGTAGTTGTTGGAGCAGTTGGTCAGCACCACCGGCAGCCCGTAGGTCTCGGCCCAGGCGCGCACCAGGTGGTCGCTGGCGGCCTTGCTGGCGGAATAGGGCGAGCGCGGATCGTAAGATGTGTCTTCGGTGAACTGCACCGACGGGTCGGCAGGCAGGCTGCCATAAACCTCATCGGTGGAGATATGGTGGAAACGGAAACCCTCGGGCTTGCCCGCCTCTGTCCAGTATTTCCGGGCCGCCTCCAGCATGTTGAAAGTGCCGGTGATATTGGTCTCGATGAAATCGCCCGGCCCGTCGATCGAGCGGTCCACGTGGCTTTCCGCCGCCAGATGCATCACCGCATCCGGGCGGTGGGCCTCAAACACGCGGTCCAGCGCCGCGCGGTCGCGGATGTCGCATTGCTCAAAGGCATACAGCGGGCTTTGCGCCGCCTCCGCCACATTCTCAAGGCAGGCGGCATAGGTCAGCGCATCCAGATTGACCACCTGATGGCCGCGGGCAATCGCCAGCCGCACCACCGCCGATCCGATAAAGCCGGCCCCGCCGGTCACAAGAAGCTTCATGCCTTATCCTTCCCACACAAACGGGCTGTCGAAATCCGCCAGCCGCGGCGCCGCGGCGTCCTTCTCCGACAGCACCGGGCTGCCTTCGAAATCCCAGGTGATGCCGCAGCTGTCCCAGGCCACCGCGCCATCGCAGTCCGGCGCATAGTAATCGGTGCATTTGTAGATCACCTCGGTGTTTGGCACCCGGGTGATAAACCCGTGCAGGAAGCCCTTGGGCACCAGGAGCTGCTTGCCGTTCTCTGCGCTGAGTTCAATGCCGAACCAGCCCCCGTATGTGGGCGAGCCCTTGCGGATATCCACCGCCACGTCAAACAGCGCGCCCTGGCCGCAGCGCACCAGCTTGTCCTGGGCATGGGGCGGCGCCTGGAAATGCAGGCCCCTGAGGGTGCCGGTCTCCGCCGAGACAGAATGGTTGTCCTGCACGAAATCCAGATCGATCCCGGCCTCCTGCATCCGCCGCTTGTTCCAGCTCTCGCTGAAGAACCCCCGCGCATCGCCGAACCGCGCCGGGGTCAGCACCTTCAGCCCCGGCAATCCTGTCTCTTCTATCTGCATCCTTACGGACCTCTTATGCTGTCTGCTTCCGCCGGTACCGGGGCCGCAATAGTGCTGTCTGGTCTGATCCCATCTATAGCGCCGCTGTGCAACCCCGGGGCATGGAAACCCATGGCAGTTCGCCGGAATTGCCATTGGCCCCGGCCAAAGCGTCCTGCATCGCGGAGAAAGTTCAGTGATCAGGGAGAAGAGCGGCCCTGGCAGGATATGTGTAATGTTCGCAAATTATGCCAGCCGGGTACGCTGCGCCGGCCAAGGCGCGCACTGTGGAGAACAGGCGGCTTGAATTGCTTCAATGCCGTGATGGAACTGCGCGGGCAGCCCGGCTCAAGCGCGGCGGGACTTGCGCTGCAAGCGCTGGCGCAGCAGCCGGAAAACCTCCGGTGCGGCCAGGCAGGCCGCCGCCAGATAGGCCGCGGCAAAGGCGGCGGCACCGGTCAGCAGCCGGGCCAGATCGCCGCCGCTGCCCAGCTTCTGGGCGGCCAGCGCCGCCGCTGCCGCCGCCAGGGCACAGGCCGCCCCCGGCGCCAGCGCCGCAAAGGTGCCTGCGGCGGTGATCTCCAGCGCCCGCCGCAGCAAGAGGAAATTGGGCACGAAGCGGATCACCGCCAGTGCCAGCTGGGCAAGGGCCACCGCCGCGATGCCATGCGGCACCGCCAGCCAGATCAGCCCCAGGAAAAACGGCAGGTTGATCAGCGAGACCCGGAACATCAGGTCGGTGCGGCTCAGCGCCTTGAACACATTGCCCGGCACCATGTTGAGAGTGCTGATCGCAAAGGCAATGGCGATGAGCTGCATCGGCACGATCATCGCATGCCATTTCGGCGCATAAAGCAGGTGTACCAGCGGGCTGGCCAGCACCGCAATGAGGGCGCCGGCGCCGAACATCAGCAGCGCGCAGTATTTCAGGGCGCCGTAGTAATAGGCGGTCAGCCCGGCGGGATCGGACTGGATCCGCGACATCACCGGATGCAGCACCGAGCCGGCCACATTGGTGAAGCTCTTGATCCCCAGCTCGGGAATGCGGAAGGCCAGCGAGTAGATCCCAAGCGCCTGCAGCCCCAAGACTTTGCCGACCAGCAGGTTGTCGAGCAGCCGCGGGGTGGCATTGATGGTCTGGGCACCGATCATATGGGCCCCGAACCTGAGGATTCGGCGCAGGGTCCCCAGCCCGGGCCGGCACTGCGGCCGCCAGGGCCGGACCATCCAGGTGGCAAGGCTGCCGGCAACGGCCCCGGCCAGATAGCCGAGCACCAGCGCCCAGACCCCGTAGCCGAGCACCGCCAGCAGGATCGCCGTCAGCCCCTTGGCCAGGCCGCGCGCCACATCCGGCACAAGCTTCGCCTTCAGCCGCAGCTCCCGGTAGAGAAAACTGGTGTTCACCGTGGTGGCGGCGGTGATCATCAGGGCGGCGGCAATCACCGGCAGCAGCTCCGCCAGCCGGGGGTCGCCGTACCAGGCGGCCATTGGCTCCGCACTCAGCCAGATCAGCGCAAACAGCGCCGCAGAGAACACCAGGCCGCACAGCAGCACCGCGCTGGCGGTTTCCTCCACCTTGCTGCGGGCCGAAATCAGCGCCGCCCCCATGCCGAATTGCGAAATGATTTCCAGATAGCTCATCACCGCCAGGCAAATGGCCATCAGGCCGAATTCCGCAGGCTCCAGATACCAGGCAAGAATGACAACCGAGACCAGGTTGAGCACCTTGGTGCAAAAAAAGGACGCATAGGCCCAGAAGATGTTCCGGATGCTGGCACCGATATTTTCAGAACTCACCCTGCCGCCCATCACCCCCCTCGATCCTCCGGCGCACCTGCCGGCAAACACCCTGTAAACAAAGGCAAAGACATGTTTCCCAGATGATATAGCCCGGTCTTCCCCGGCGGCAGCAGTGCTCCGCTTTGCCGCAGAACGCGCCGTTTTCTTGATTTTTTACCGCAAATGAGCAACACTTAACAGCATTACGAGTATGGGGGTTGAAAGTGACAGAAGAGAAAAGAAATTCCAGCGAGCTGCCCGAATCACCTGAACGGCGCGCCCTGTTGGCCAAGGCCGGCCGCTTTGCCGCGGCAACACCGGCCGCGGTTCTGGTGCTGCTGTCGACGGCAAAAGATGCCGATGCCACCGGTATTTTCAAATCCGGCGGCGGCCACGGGCATAAGAAGTACTACCGCAAGCGCAAGTGGAAGCAGTGGAAGCGCTGGCACCGCAAGTGGCGGCGCTGGTAACACCGGCCGCGCCCGCCGGATGGGCGGGCCGCCCCTCCGGTCATTTGCCGAAGGGGCGGGCAGGTCTTTGAAAAAGGATTGAGAGCCTGGCCGGCCGCAGCGGCGGCCGGGAGCGGGGCAAGGGCTGCGGCACTCAATGACCGTGGCCTCCAACAGCCGTGGCAATGAGGAGCGCGCGCAATTTCAACTCAGCTGCTGATTTCAGCCCGCGGGAGCCGGATGGCCCGGATCGGCGGGCAAGCCTATCTTTTCCTTGCAGAACAGCAATCGGTTTTTGCCCTGAATGAGGACGCCGCCGCGGCTTGGCCGCAGTTCGAGGCAGGGGTGCTCTGCAGCGGCGATCAGCCCTGTGAAGCCGGCCTTTGCGATCCTACGGCAGTGGCAGGCCTGCGGCAGGCCGGCGCCCTGGAACCGCTCGCCACCGAAACGGGACCGGCCGCAGTGGCGGCACTGCAGGCGGTGGATACCGGCGGCGGAACGGTGCTGATCTGCTATGGCGATGCGCAGCTGCACGCGCAGCTGGCACCGGAATTCGCCCATATGGAAATCCCCCTGGACCAGCCCTGCGACGACTGCGTTTCGGTGCAGCCTGCCGGCGGGGATGCCCTCATCGCACTGCGGGACGGCCCCGTGGAACGGGCCGCCGCCGCCAGCGCCGCGCCGGTGCTGAAAATCGCCATCACCGATGCGGTGATGGACCATGTTACCGATCTCCTTCTGCATGCGGCCCTGCTGCAGTGCCAGGGGCAAGCGCTGCTGCTCACCGGCGGGCCGGGGGCGGGCAAAAGCACCCTGGCGGCCGCCCTGGGCGGTGCGGGCTTTATCCTGGCGGGCGATGATCTGGCGGCGCTGGATCCCGGCGGGCAGCTGCGCGCGCTGCCGTTCCCCGTCACTCTCAAGACCGGCTCCTGGCCCCTGCTGGACAACTGTACCGCCGCGCTGGCCACCGCGCCGGCCCATCTGCGGCCGGACGCCCAGCATGTGCGCTACCTGCCGGTGGACGCTGCCGCCGCCCGCCAGCCGCTGCCGGCCGGCTGGATTGTCTTTCTCGACCGCCGGGGCAGCGGCCCGGCCAGCCTGGAGCCGGTCTCTGCGCCCGATACGCTGTCGGGCCTGATCGGGGCCGCCTGGTCCGGCGACAGCGATCTGACGCCCGGGGAATTCAGCGCCCTGGCCGCCTGCGCGGACCGCGCCGCCTGCCTGCGGCTGCGCTATTCGGATCTTGCCGGCGCGGTGGCGGCGCTGCAGCAGCTGTGCGGCCTGGCCCCGGCTGCGGCCGCCGGGGCGGGGCCGGGGCCATGAGCGCGGCCGCGCCGCTGGAACGGCTGGCGGACTGCCTGCGCGGCCGGTTCGGCAGCGGGGCCGACTGGTTTGAGCTGATCGCCACCGCCAATGCGGAATTCGTGGCCCCCGCGCTGTACCGCAGCCTGACGGAAACCGGCGCGGCCGCACGGGCAGAACCGGATGCGCTGGCCTATCTGGCAGAGCTGGCGGAGGCAAACCGCACCCGCAACCGCCGCCTGTGGCGGCTGGTCAGCAGCGTCACGGCTGAACTCAATGCCACCGGCATCACCCCGGTGCTGATCAAGGGGGCAGGGGAGATGGCCCTGCTCCCCGATCCGCAGGACTATGCCCGGATGCTGATCGACGCCGATATGCTGACCGATCCCGCCGACCTGGCCGCCGCCGCAGAGGTGCTGCAGCGGGCCGGGTTTGAAGCGCTGGAGGACAGCGCCTATGACCATTCGCCCGGCAGCTACTGGCGCCCGGGCGAAGTGGCGGCGCTGGATCTGCACGGCGCCCTGCCGGAGCGCATCGCAGGCCTGCTGGACAGCACCGAGCTGCGCCAGCGCCTGATCCTCATGGAGCGGGACGGGCTGCGCTTCAGGGTGCCTGACGCCAGCCTGCGGTTCCTGATCAATATTGCCCATGACATGCTGCATCACACCGCCCTGGCCAGCGGCGCCACCAACCTGCGCTACCTGCTGCCGCTGGCCGCGCAGCTCCGGAATGCCCAGGACCCGCCCGATTGGGACTGGCTCTGCAGCAAGCAGCGCGACTGGCGCTTCCGGCTGGCCTTCGGACTGCAGCTCAGGATGCTGGAGACCCTGCTGGGGGTGCCACCCCCGGCCGCAGTGCCGCCCCCGGGCCTGCTGGTGCGGCTGCTGCACTGGCGGCGGCAGCTGAAATACCGCAATCCCAGGCTGGGCCGGGCGGAATGGGAGGTTGTCCGCCACGGGCTGAGCGCGCTGCGCGCCGCCAGCCTGCGCCGCCTGTGACCTGCGGCGCGGCAGACCAGGCCTGAAGTGCGGCCCAAAAAACCGCGCGGGCCAGGATCAGCCGCTCTCCCCATCCCATTGTGCCATCCGGAAACATGCCATCCGGAAACGCCAAAGAAGCGCGTTTCACCTGCATAGCCGCCGGCGCCTCATTTACAGGCGCAAAGCCCCATCAAGCTCTGGAAACAGCCCTTTCACATCAAAAACGACGTGAATGCCGCGCAGCAGCTTCTGCACGCCGCTGGCACCAAGTTCCCGGAATGCATCATGGGCCACCGCGATCACAACGCTGTCATAGATCCCGTCCTGCGGAGCGCTGACCATTTCAATGCCATGCTCCTTGCGGGCTTCGTCAGGATCCACCCAAGGATCAAAAACATCGACTTCGGCGCCGAACTCACGCAATTCCCCGATCACATCGACCACCCGCGTATTGCGCAGATCGGGGCAGTTCTCCTTGAATGCCAGCCCCATCACAAGCACCCGCGACCCGTTCACATGGATGCGCTTCTGCAGCATGGATTTGACCAGTTGCGAGGCGACATACGCGCCCATGCCATCATTGATCCGCCGTCCCGCCAGAATGACCTCCGGCCGGTAGCCGGTCGCCTCAGCTTTATGCGTGAGGTAATAGGGGTCCACGCCGATACAATGGCCGCCGACCAGCCCGGGGCGGAAGGGCAGGAAGTTCCACTTGGTGCCGGCCGCTTCCAGCACCGCCTGGGTGTCGATCCCCATACGGTTGAAAATCATCGCCAGCTCATTGACCAGGGCGATGTTGAGATCGCGTTGAGTGTTTTCGATGACCTTGGCCGCTTCGGCGACACGGATACTCCCGACCTTGAAAGTGCCCGCGGTGATTATCCCGCTGTAAAGCGCGTCAACCGCCGCGGCCGTCTGCGGGGTCGAACCTGCAGTCACCTTGCGGATATTGGGCAGGCGATGAGCCTTGTCGCCCGGGTTGATCCGCTCCGGACTGTAGCCGGCAAAGAAATCCTTGTTGAAGGCCAGCCCCGAAAACTGCTCCAGAACGGGCACGCAGTCCTCTTCCGTAGCGCCGGGATAAACCGTGCTTTCATAGATCACGATATCGCCCCGGCCCAGCACCTTTCCCACCGTTTCCGACGCCTTGATCAAGGGCGTAAGGTCAGGCCGCTTATGGGCGTCAATCGGTGTCGGGACAGTCACAATATAGATTTGGCAGCCGGCGATATCCTGCAGGCTGCATGTGTACTGCAGCTGGCTGGCCTCAGCCAGCTCTTCCGCGTCCACTTCCCGGGTGCGGTCATAGCCTGAGGCCAGCTCACGGACCCGGCCTGCGTCGATGTCAAAACCGACAACCGGGCGGATCTTGCCAAATTCCACCGCAAGAGGCAGCCCGACATAGCCCAGGCCAATGACGGCAATTTTTCTGGTATCCTGTGTCATCCCGGATCACATTTTCTAATGGCTTCAGACCAGTAACGTCTTGAGTTCTTGGCAGAGTGTACCGGGGTCTGTGCCCCGCCGCCACTCGCATTTCTTCAGGTGCAGAGCCAGGTTTCAGGCGGCCCTCTATGGCAGCCTTCAAGCCTGGATGCACGGGTGATCCTGCGATGGATGACCCTGTGAACTCACGGCGAAGTGCAGTTTCTGATATCCTGTTTTATTCCAATCGGTTCTGAATTTCCATCAGGTTGGTTTCGAAGACCTCGGCT
>NZ_JBSWYB010000038.1:0-41016 GCF_056160905.1 Leisingera sp. ABD4_442
TTTCGAAACACCCCCCCCCCCCCTCTTGCCTGGGGAGAGAAAAAACTGAGGCGTCCTTTGGGGAGCAGGCAAGGCCCCACAACCTCCCCCCCCCCCCTGGCCCGTGGCGACGGGCGCAGCCCGGCGCAAAACCTGAGTGGCGGCCTCAGTCCTCAGCTGTCTCCGCCAGCTCCATGTGGCCCCAGCCGCGCGACAGGACCTTGCGCAGGATCGGCTCGAAGAACTCCAGCGGTTTGGTCGGGTAGTCCGGGTCAAAGGCGCATTGGTCATACTTCTCGCAGAAATAGCGGCAGTCTTCCCAATGGGGGCTGTCGCGGTATTTGTCGCGGGCGTTGCGGTCGCCGCCGAAGTGGTGGTTGTAGTAGAAGCCCTGGAACACGCAGTGGTGCTTGAGGATCCAGTATGTCTTCTCGCTGACATAGGGCTTCATCATCGCCGCCGACAATTCACCATGGTTGTAGGGCGACAGGATGTCGCCGGTGTCATGCACCAGGGCGGCGACGATGATCTCGTCGTCGGCGCCGTCCTCCCAAGCGCGGGTCGCGGCCTGCAGCGAGTGCTGGTAGCGGTTCACCGGGTAGGGGGTCCAGTCCTCGTCCAGCGAACGGATGGCATCCAGGATGCGGTCGGGCAGGGCGGCGTTATAGGCTTCCTCATAGGCTTCGACCGCGGCCCAGTCCTCGGGCGTGGCTTCTTCGAAACTGGTCCAGTTTGGCTTGTGGCTTTTGTCCAGCATGGCGCGTGTCCTTTGGTTGATCTGTCAGCAGCGTAGCCTGTCCATTCTGAGCAGGAAAACGAATTGATTTGCTCAAACTGATCGGAAATATTGATCAACATGCAGATCAACGCCTTTGAAACCTTTCTGGCCATCGAGGCCGCCGGCAGTTTTCACGGTGCAGCGCGGGCGCTGAACATTACCCAGACCGCGGTCAGTGCCCGGATCAAGGCGCTGGAGGAGGCGCTGGGCGCCAGCTTGTTCGAGCGCGGCCCTGGCGGCACCCGGCTGTCGGCGGCGGGCCGGCAGTTCCTGCCCTATGCAGAGCAGATGATGCGCACCTGGGAGTTTGTCTCCGGTGATCTGCGGGCCAGCCTGGCGGGGCGGGTGTCCTTGCGGCTGGGGGCGCAGCTGTCGGTCTGGGATCCGCTGCTGGTGGATGTGGCGGTCTGGCTGGAGCGGGCAGAGGGCATGGTGCCCTTTACCCTGAATTACGATCACGGGCTGAACATGGCCGAGGCGGTGGCGCGCAGGCTGCTGGACCTGGCCATTGTCAACGAGGTGCCGGCGGGCACCCGGCTGGGCGTCGAGGAACTGGCACCGGAAGCGCTGGTGCTGGTGGCGGACCGGCCGCTGCGGCTGGGCCGGGATGCGCTGCCCCTGTTCATCAATCTGGAGTTCGGACGCGAATATGCGGCGCAGCTGCAGGAGGTTTTGCCGCAGCGCAGCCGCCAGCACATCGTGCTGGGCAATGCGCCGATGGGGCTGCGTTACCTGATGAAACGGGGCGGCATGGGGTATTTTCCGGCCTATATGGCGGCAGAGGCGCTGGCGGCCGGCCAGGTTTACGCAGTGGAGGAGGCGCCGGCGATACACCTCAGCTGCAAGGCGCTGTATCTGCCGGACAATCCGGCGCTGGAGCAGATCAGGCAGGTGCTGCAAGGGCTGCGGGAAGTGCGCGCGGGCAGTTAGACCCTTGGGCAGAAAAGCACGTGCCGGATTTCAGCGGATCGCCAGATTGCGGACCGGGCAGGCGGAAACAGGGCTGAGCCGGAAGCTCTCGGTGCCGGTTTGCGATCGCGGGCGCGCGGATGCCGCGCAGCGGGAATACTGGCCCTTTGTGCCGTCCGCAGCGAGGAAGAGGACCCGGACCTGCACAGCGCGGGACAAAGCGTAAGTTCCTCAGATTTGTTCCAACGGCAGATGTCAGCGCTTTGCGAGAGTAGCGGGCATTTTCGGGTTTAAATATGTGAATTCCTGCCAGGCGCATCTTTTTACATCCGGCAGCCTGCAGAAAAACGTGAATCGGGTCGGCGTCCGCCGGCCCTTTCCCTGTCAGGGGGCTCAATCAGCCTAGCACTGCTTTGACGGCCCGCAGGGTGGCGGCAACCACCTGGTCTGCCTCAGCGCGGCTGAGGCAGAAAGGCGGGGCAAAGCCCAGGATGTCGCCCTGCGGCATGGCCCGGGCAATCACCTTGTCCTGCTCCAAGAGCTTGGCGGAGATCTGCGGGCCGATCTTGTCCGTGGCGTCAAAAAAGGTGCGGCTGTCCTTGTCCTTCACAAATTCCACCGCACAGAGCATCCCCTCGCCGCGGACTTCGCCAACATGTGCATGGCCGGAAAGCGCTTCTGCCATTGTGGCGTTCAGATAGGCGCCAATCTCCCCGGCGTTGCTGACAAGGTTCAGCTCATCAATCAGCTTGAGGTTCGCAACCCCCGCCGCCGCGCCAATCGGGTGTGCGGAATAGGTCCAGCCATGGCCAATCGGGCCATTTTCATCAGTACCCTGCTCCAGCACCTTCCAAACCTTGTCCGAGACGATGGAGCCCGAAAGCGGTGCATAGGCAGAAGTGAGGCCTTTGGCGATGGTGATGATATCCGCCTCGATCCCATAGTGATCAGAGCCAAACATCGATCCAAGGCGGCCAAAGCCCGTCACCACCTCATCCGCCACCAGCAGAATGTCGTGTTTCTTCAGCACGGCCTGAATGGCCTGCCAGTAGCCCGCAGGCGGCGGCACGATGCCGCCGGTGCCCAGTACCGGCTCACCGATGAAGGCGGCGATGGTATCGGCGCCTTCGCGTTTGATCAGCGCCTCCAGCTCAGCCGCGCAATGGGCGACGAATTGTTCCTCGCTCTGCTCCAGATTATCGCGGCGGTAGTAGTACGGTGCCTCGGTATGGATCACCTGTTCTACCGGCAGATCGAATTTCTTGTGGAACAGTTCCAGCCCGGTCAGCGAGCCGGTGACCAGGCCGGAGCCATGATAGCCGCGCCAGCGGGAGATGATCTTTTTCTTCTGAGGCCGCCCCAGGATGTTGTTGTAGTACCAGATCAGCTTGACGTTGGTTTCATTGGCGTCAGAGCCGCCAAGGCCGAAATAGACCTTGGACATGTTCTTGGGCGCCCGGTCCAGGATCATCTTGGCGAGCGTGATCGAGGCCTCGGTGCCGTGGCCCACATAGGAGTGGTAATAGGCCAGTTCCTTGGCCTGATCGCCAATAGCTTCGGCGATTTCCTGACGGCCATAGCCCACGTTCACGCAGTATAGGCCGGCAAAGGCGTCCAGCAGCTTGTTGCCATCCCGGTCCTCGATAAAGACACCGCTGGCGGTCTTGATCACCCGGTTCGGGCTTTCTCCGCGAGCGTGCTGGGCCAGATGGGTTGAAGGGTGGAAAAAATTCTCGCGGTCCCACTGGTCGAGTTGATCGTTCTTCAGCATATTTTGCTTCCTTTCCTTTCCGCGGAAGGTTCAGGCCCAGTCGCGGCAGACGTATTTAATCTCGGTGAATTCTTCCATGCCCAGCCGGGCGCCTTCGCGCCCCAGGCCGGATTGCTTTGCACCGCCAAAGGGGATCGGCGCGCCGGTCACCTTGGTGCGGTTCACCGCCACCATGCCGTATTGCAGCGCCCGGCTGAGGAGGTAGATGCGGCGCGGATCGTGGCTGTGGACATAGGCCACCAGCCCGTATTCGCTGTCATTGGCACGGGCGATGACCTCCTCCTCGGTGTCGAAGGGGGTGATCGGGGCGACCGGGCCAAAGGTTTCCTCTGACATGATCCGCGCATCGGCCGGCACATCTGTCAGCACGGTCGGTTCAAAAAACAGCGGTCCCAGCACATGGCGTTTGCCGCCGCAGGCCAGCGTGGCGCCTTTGGCCAATGCGTCTGCAACATGCTCTTCCTGCTTTTGCACGGCCTTTTCATTCATCAGCGGGCCGAGGTCGCAATCATCCATCCCCCGGCCAATGGTCAGCGCCTTGGCGGCTTGGGTGAACCTGGTGCAGAACTCGGCATAGACCGGGCGTTCGACAAAGATCCGGTTGGCGCCCAGGCAGTCCTGGCCGGAGGTGGCAAACTTGGCCTTGATGGCTTCGCCCACCGCCTTGTCCAGGTCGCATCCCTTGAAGACGATCACCGGCGCGTGGCCGCCCAGCTCCATCACCAGCCGTTTTACGGTGTCCGCAGATTGCCGGTACAGAAGCTTGCCAATGCTGGTCGAACCGGTGAAGGACAGAGCCCGCACGCGGGGGTCGCGGGTCCAGGGTTCCACGACGGCGGGTGCGTGGCCGGTCACCACGTTGAACACGCCGGGCGGAAAGCCCGCGCGCTCTGCCAGCTCCGCCAGCGCCAGCGCACTGAAGGGGGTTTCGCCCGACGGGTGCGCCACCACGGTGCAGCCTGCCGCCAGTGCCGCCGCCGCCTTGCGGGTCAGCATCGCCGAGGGGAAATTCCAGGGCGTGATCAGCGCTGCCACCCCCACCGGTTCGCGCCACAGCTCCACCTCAGCATCAGGCAGGTGGCTGGTCACGCCTTCGATATTAGGGCGCTTGGCTTCCTCGGCGTAGAATTCCACAAAGGCCGCGCCGTAATCGATCTCGCCGCGCGCCTCCGACAGGGGTTTGCCCTGTTCCAGAACCATGATGCGGGCCAGATCTTCCTTGTGCTCCAGCTGAAGCGCATACCAGCGGCGCAGGATGGCGGCGCGCTGCTGCGGCAGCATCCCCGCCCAGGCTGGAAACGCGGACTGCGCTGCATCCACCGCAACAGAGGATTCCTCTGCCGGGAGGCTCGCGACATGTCCCAGCTCAGAGCCATCCGCCGGATCGGTTACGGGAAAGCATTCGCCGTTTCCAGCGCCGCACCACCTGCCATTAATGTATGAAAAAGAACGAATTAGTGCCTTGTCAGCGATGTCGCCGCGGGCCGAGAGGGCGGTCTCCGTCATGATATCCTCCTCAGATCATGCAGAGAATTCTGCCTGCTCGCAGCAGAGAATGTGACTGAAGTTCGGCGGGCGGGCAGAAGAAACAGCTGCGCCCCGGCAACTGGCATAAGAAAAGCACCGCGGCGTCATGCCTGCCCCAGCAGAATATCCAAGGGCGGCGCGCCCGCGCCTTTGACCGGTTTGGTGACCACATAGGTGAAGTAACGGCTGAGGCCGATACGGGCGTCCAGCATCTCGTCGATCAGCCGCTGATAGGCGTCGATGTCGCGGGTGACGATCTGCAAAAGATAGTCAAACCCGCCTCCCAGGGCCCAGCAGGCGGTGACTTCGTCATAGCGCTGCATTGCCGCTTCAAAGGCACGGAAGCTGGCAGCGGTGTGGTCGGCAATCTCTGCCGCCACAAACACCGTCACATGCGGTGCCAGTTTTTTCAGGTTGATGCGGGCGCCGTAACCTTCGATCAGCCCGGCCTGCTCCAGCTTTTTCAACCGGTCCCAGCAAGGCGTAGGGGACAGGCCGATCTGTTCGGCCAGCGCGGTCTTGGTGATGCGGCCCTCTGTCGAGAGCACACGCAGAATTTCGAGATCGCGCTGGTCCAGTTGCATAATCCAGGTCCCGTCAGACGCCAGAGACACCGACAACCGCAACGCAGTCGCCGGATTTGATCAGCCCCGGGAAATGGCGGCTGATCACCAGGCCTGCACGGCGGGCGCGGTATTCCACCGGCGGCTGGCCGGAGCGGTCCAGCGGCCAGACGCGGGCCAGCAGATCGCCCTTGGCAACTGGTTCGCCCAGATCCGCCATGATCTCAAACAGCCCATCGCCCTCGCTGAACAGAAAGCAGTCATCGTCCGGCATGGTCAGCTTCACGGTCTCATCCAGCTGCATCTCACCCTGGAGGATGCCAAAATGGATCAGCACATTGCGCAGGCCCTTTTTGGCAATCGCATTGCTGCGCGCCGTGGAAGAGCCGCCGCCGCCCAGTTCGGTGGTGACCAGAACTTTGCCCATTTCCTCAACAGCGGTGTCGTACATGCCGCCGCTGTCGATCTCCAAGAGCTCCACCGAATAGGGCGCATTGAATGCCTTCATCGCGGCAAAGCAGGCTTCCTGCGTTGCCTTGTCCTCCAGAATATGCGCGGCGGCAAAGGGCACGAAGTCCAGCGTCTTGCCGCCGGAATGGAAGTCCACCGCCAGATCCGCCAGCGGCAGCAATGTACGCTGGAAGTAATCGGCGATTTTCTCAGTTACAGTGCCGTCGGGGCGGCCCGGGAACGACCGGTTCATGTTGCCCTTGTCGATGGGCGAGGTGCGCGTGCCTGCGCGGAAGGCCGGATAGTTGAAGGCCGGCACGATGATCAGCCGGCCGGTCACGTCTTCTGCCTTGGTGTTTACGGCCAGTTCGTGCAGCGCAATCGGGCCTTCGTATTCGTCGCCGTGGTTGGCGCCGGTCAAGAGCGCGGTCGGCCCCTCGCCGTTCTTGATCACCGTCAGCGGGATCATCACAGACCCCCAGGCCGAGTCATCCCGGCTGTAGGGCAGTTTCAGAAAGCCGTGGTGCACCCCATCCTGATCCAGCGGGATGGTGGGGGAAATCGGGTTTGGCTTCATGGCTCAGTCCTTCACAAACATCTTGCGCGGCACATCGGACAGGCATTCCGGCCCGTCAGCCCCGATACGGATGCTTTCGGTGATCTCAAAGCCCCAATCCTCCATCCAGAGGCCGGTCATGAAGTGGAAGGTCATGTTCTCTTCCAGAACCGTTGTGTCGCCCGGACGCAGCGACATGGTGCGCTCACCCCAGTCCGGCGGGTAGCTGACGCCGATCGGATAGCCGGTGCGGTTGTCCTTCTCGATGCCGTATTTCTTCAGCACCTTGAAAAACGCCTTGGCGATATCTTCGCAGGTGTTGCCGGTCTTGGCCATCTCAAGCCCTGCCTCCATGCCCTCCAGCACCGCCTTTTCCGCGTCCAGGAAGGTCTGCGTCGGCTTGCCCAGGAACACGGTGCGCGACAGCGGGCAATGGTAGCGGTGAACGACACCGGCAATTTCAAAGAACGTGCCTTCGCCGGATTTCATCGGCAGATCGTCCCAGGTCAGATGCGGTGCGGCGGCATCCGGCCCCGAAGGCAGCAGCGGCACAATTGCAGGGTAGTCGCCGCCAAAGCCAAGATCCGCGTCATAGCGCAGGGCGGCATCATAGATATCCGCCACCAGATCGCATTTGCGCATCCCCGGCTCGACACGCTCGAAAATACGCTGATGCATGCGCTCAACAATTTTGCCTGCCTGACGCATGTAGGTCAGCTCGGCCTCGGATTTCACCGCCCTCTGCCAGTTGACCAAAGAGTTGGTATTGGCAAAGCGCGCATTCGGCAGATGCGCCTGCAGGGAGGCATATGCCGCAGCGGTAAAATAATAATTATCCATCTCGACGCCGATAGTGCCGCCGTCCAGACCGCGGTCCTTCAGCTGCGCTGACAGGTAATCCATCGGGTGGCGTTCGGTCGACTGCACGTAATGGTCCGGGTAGCCGATGATATTGGCGGGATCCATGAAGCATGTGCGCAGCGCGCCGTTGGCGTCCTGGCCGCGGCCGTACCAAAGCGGCTCTCCCTCCAGGCCCAGGACAACGCATTGATGCACATAGAAGGACCAGCCGTCGTAGCCGGTCAGCCAGTTCATGTTCGAGGGGTCCGTGACGATCAGAAGATCAAGCCCGCGGCGGGACATTTCGGCCCGGGTCTTGTCGAGGCGCGCCTGATATTCCGCGCGGGAGAAATACAGCTTGGGGTCTGCCATATGCGTGGTTCCTGATTGATCAGCTGGTGAAAGAGGCACCGGCCCCCGCCGCATCTGCGCGGTGGCCAGCAAGAGTTGCGATTGCGGTGTCCTGAACGCCGGTGCCGGTCAGATCGGCAATGATCAGGTCGCTGTCCGAGCGGCGTCCGGCGGCCTGGCCGGCGGTGATGCTGCCAAGTTCCGAAAATCTCTGTTCCGGGGCAATCAGCCCGGCTTCGATGGCGCTGCGCAGCTCGCCCTTGACGGCGCATTGGGACTGGCTGTCAGGGACATACAGGTCCGCCCTGGCCAGACAGGCAGGCTCCAGCTCGCATTTGTGCTCCTGATCCGAGCCCATGGCGACAACCAGCTGGCCCGGCTGCAGCCAGTCAGCCTGAAGGACAGGGTCAGCGGCGGGCGTTGTGGTGACCACGATATCCGCCGATGCAACCGCCTGGGCGATATCCGCGCTGACGGTGATTTCGATCCCCAGTTCTTGGCGCAGGCTGGCGGCCGCGGCTTCGGCCTTGGCCCCGTCCCGCGCCCAGATCACGGCGCTTTTGATATCGCGTACCAGAGTCATTGCTTTCAGCTGCATCTTCGACTGCACACCTGCGCCGATGATACAGACATGCGCCGCACCCGCGCGCGCAAGGTGGCGTGCGGCAACAGCGCCGGCCGCAGCGGTGCGCACATCCGTCAGATAGCCATTGTCCAGGAGCAACGACTGAAGAAGGCCGGTCCTGCTGGAAAACACCACCATCAGCCCGGTGGTGCTGGGCAGGCCGATCTTGGGGTTGTCGAAAAAACCGGGGCTCATCTTCATCGCAAAGCTGTCAATGCCCGGCACATAGGCGGTCTTCACGCAAACCTCGCCGTTATGATCCGGCACCGGCAGGGTCATGATCGGCGGCATCACCACCTTGCCCCCGGCCAGCGTTGTAAAGCCCTGTTCGACACAATCCACCGCGTCCAGGTCCAGCGGCACCAGATCGCGCAGCTCCGCCTCGGTCAGGATTCTGATGTCAGGCATCTGCGCCTCCCTTTGTCTCGGCTTCCACATCTACGTCTTCACCGTCGATGATGCGTTTATGCAGGTCCATGGCGATGTTCTGGCCGCTGACCAGCGACACGCAACGCCCCGGGTTTTCGATCTTACCCGCCAGCAGCGCTGCGATGCCGACGCTGCCGGAGCCTTCGATCACCTGGCGTTCTTCGAAATAGGCATGGCGGATTGCGGCGGCGATTTCAGCCTCAGTGACCAGCACCACGTCATCAACAAACGCTTTGGTCATCTCAAAGGTATGGGCATTGTCCAACCCGATCCCGCCACCCAGAGAGTCGGCCAGTGTTGCCTTTTCCTCGACCAGTATGGGCTTGCCCGCCTTCAGGCATTCATACATCGCCGCGCCGCGCTCCATGCTGATGCCAATGACCCGGATATCCGGGTTTGCCGCTTTCAGCACCATGCCCACGCCGGAAATCAGCCCGCCGCCGGACAAGGGCACCAGAACGGTCTCCAGATCCGGCGCCTGCTCCAGCATCTCCAGCGCAACGGTGCCCTGGCCCGCAATGATATCGGGGTGGTCAAAGGGCGGCAGCATGGTCATGCCTTCACCTACAAGCCGGTCGACCTCCACCTGCGCATCATCCTGCGAGCGGCCCAGGATGCGCACTTCGGCGCCATGGGACTTGATGCCCTCGACCTTGTTCTGCGGCACCAATTCCGACATGCAGATGATGCAGCGTACCCCGGCCTGCGCCGCCGCATAGGCCAGCCCGCGCCCGTGGTTGCCGGTGGAGACGCCCACCACGCCTGCCGCGCGCTGTTCCTCTGTCAGGGACAGCACCGCATTGGTGGCGCCGCGAAGCTTGAAACTGCCGGTGATCTGAGTGCTTTCCAGCTTCAGCGACACCTGCCCGCCGCTCAGCCTGCTGAGGGAGGGCGAGTCAAGCAACGCCGTTTGACGGATGCGGCCAGCAATCCGGGCCCGGGCCCGGACGCTGTCCTGAAGAGTGATATTCTTTGTCATTGGACCTGTTCAGCCTGATTATAGTTCAAAAAGCCTGCCGTAACCCTGCACAGGATCGGTAATTCCTGCCAGACGCAGGCAGCGCCAGATCATCGCTTGGTTCGAGGAGACCACGGGCTTGCCGAGGCGGTCCTCGATCCGCTGCACGCAGGTGGCTGCACGCAGGGCGGTGCAAGAGAGAAACAGCGCGTCTGCCTGCGGGTCGCAGGCCGCAATCGCGCCCTCAACGATGCTGTCCTCGGAGATCCGAGCCATTTGCCGGTCGTCGGTCAGCCCAAAGCAGGTTGCGCTGACAACTTCGGGACCATGCGCCGCAAAGTACTGCGCCATTTCATCGGTTACGTCCGGGCTGTAAGGAGTCAGCAAGGACACCCGTTTTGCGCCAAGGGCTGCAAAGGCGTCAAAGGCAGCAGAACTCGGCGTGACGCAGGGCGTATTTGGCTTGGCGGCGTTCAAATGCCGGGTCACGGCATCATTGCCCAGCACGATAGACGCCGCGGTACAGCCATAGGCGACCACATCCACCTGTTCATCCGGCAGGATCTGTGCTGCGGCCGCCGTCAGGCGCGGCCCGGTCTTCAGAAGCGTTTCCTTGGTGGTCGGATTTTCGAATTCGATGCGGTTCACATAGACGCCAACCTGATCCGGATCACAGATGCGGGCGAAGTCGCGCTCAGACGTATGATCGGTGGCCAGTGCCACCAAGGCGATCTGCTTTTTTACCGGGCGGGCGTCCAGCCGGGCGGGAATGCGCGACGGTGTGGAGCGGATATCTAGAGCCATGTTCGTTCCTAAACTATGAGAACCGGGGTTTCTGCCAGGCTGGTCACCTTGTGCGAGACACTGCCCAAAAGCACGCCTTCCAGCGATCCAAGACCCCGGCTGCCGATCACGATCAGATCATTGCCGTGTTCCCTGGCAAAGCTGGTGATGGTGCGGGCAACCGGGCCGGCTTTGACAAAGGCACGGGGGGCGGTAATGCCGCTGGCCGCCGCCAGTGCCTTGCCCCGCTCGGCCACTTCGGTGGCATGGCGGCGCATGATGTCGTCCAGATCATCCGGTTGATCGGGACCCACCATATGCATGGAGGCCTCCAGCAGTGAATGGTGGCGGTAGACCGAAAGCAGTGTCAGACCGGCATCGCACAGCCGCGCCAGCTCTGTCGCTTTGACCAAGGCGGCCTCAGCTCCCTGCGAACCGTCATACGGCACCAGAATAGATGTGAACATCCGGGCATCCTTACTTGGCAAAGGCCAGGTCGCGCAGGAACAGCGCAATCTGCGGGAAGAAGATCAGCGCCACCGACACGCCCAGCAGTATCAGGATGAACGGCGGCGTGCCGCGCACGACCTCGGCATAGGGGCGTTTGAAGACCGCGATGGCCGTGAATATATCGCAGCCAAATGGGGGCGTGGCGGATCCGATGGCGACCTGCAGCGTGATGATGGTGCCGACCAGCACCGGATCAAGGCCAACTGATTTCACAACCGGAGCAAAAACCGGCACCAGCACCAGGATCACCACGATGGGGTCGACAAACATGCAGCCGAAGAAGAAGGCGATGGAGATCACGAACAGCACGCCGATGGCCCCCATCTCGGCAATGCCGATGGCCCCCAGGATCTGCTGCGGCACCTGCGCAAAGGAGATCACCCAGGAGAACGCAGCGCCTGCCCCCACCAGGATGAACACGATGGCCGTTACAAGCCCGGTGGATTTAGCCGTGTCATAGACATTGGCCAGAGTCATCGACCGGAACACGCCGACCTCTAGGATCAGGGCATAAAGCACGCAGGCTGCGGCGGCCTCTGTCGGGCTGAACACGCCGCCATAGATGCCGCCGATGATGATCACCGGAAACCCCATTGGCCACAGCGCCTGCCGCATCGTCTGCAAACGCTCGGCCCAAGTGGCTTTCGGCTCTGTCGGCACGTTGTTGCGCACTGCATAGATGTAGGCATAGAGGGAAAACAGCACCAGGATCAGCAGGCCGGGCCCGATCCCAGCAATGAAAAGCTCTGCAATTGATGTGCTGGACACCACACCATAGATGATCATGCCGATCGAGGGCGGGATCAGAAAGGCGATGTCGCTGGCATTCACGATCAGCGCCAGCACAAAGCTGTCCTTGTAGCCTGCCTGCAGCATCCGCGGCCGCAAGGGGGAGCCGATGGCCACCACCGTCGCCTGAGTCGATCCCGAGACCGCGCCGAACATGGTGCAGGCCGCAGCGGTGGAGATCGCAAGCCCGCCGCGGATATGACCGATATAGGCCATCACCACATTGATCAGCCGCCCGGCCGACTGGCCGCGGGTCATGATGTCGGCGGCAAAGATGAACATCGGCACCGCAATCAGCGACGCGGGCCGGATGCCGGCCATCATCTGCTGCACCATGGTTTCGGTCCGGGCCAGGTCGCCGAACAGCATCAGAAAGCCGATGAAGGCGCCGGCAATCAGCGGGATCATCATCGGAAAGCCCAGCAGCAGCAGGACAATCATGGTCAGGAAGATGGCAGCAGCCATGGGCAGGTCCTCAGATTTCGATTTCTTCGGCGTCCTCGTACCCTTCCTGCACGTGGGTCGAGAGGTAGATGCCGGGAGAGGTCAGATTGCGCACCGCAGTCAGCAGGTATTGAATGCCGGTCATGAAAAATCCCGCAGGCACCCAGACCAGGATAGTCCACACCGGTATCTGCAACGCGGGCAGCACCCGCCCGCGCGAGGCCTGCGCACCGATGTATTTCACCGCATAGAAACACAGCAGGAACATAAAGCCCGCGGTGACCAGCGAGATCACCACGACCATCACCTTGCGCAGATGCGGCGGCAGCAGGTCATAGATGGCGGACATCCGGATGTGGCGGGCGTTGCGCGCCGCATAGCTGATGCCCGCAAAGGTAATCAGGATGATCAGGATCCGGTTCAGCTCTTCGGAAAAAAAGATCGAGTGTCCCAGCACAAATCGGCCCACCACATTGGCCACGGTGTTGGCGGCCATCAGCAGCACACCAGCTGCCAGCAGGAATGACTCTGTACGGCTGATGGCACTGTCGATCACGCCCAGAAAGCCGGGCAGCGCTGACTCATGCGTGAGCATAGCTTCCTCCGAAGGTCCGCGGGCCGCTGAGCAGACAGCACCTGCTCAGCGGCGTTTGCAGTGCTGGCGTCAGTTTGCGGTTGCCGCCAGGTCTGCCTTCATCTGCTCCAGGATCGCAGCGCCGCTGTCGCCGGTCATCTCGATGAATTTGGCTTCGACTTCAGCCGCCGCATCCTTGAAGCAGCTGCGCTGCTCATCGGTCAGCACGGTGACTTTCATCTCCGGCTTGGCCTCCATGATCTTGGCAAGCTCAGTTTCCGCCGCCTGCTGCTGATAGACCACCGTGTGGTCATAGGCGGCCTGCGCCGCGTTCTGGACAACTTGCTGATCTTCGGCGCTGAGGCCGTCATAGAAGTCCTTGTTGGCCATCACTGCGGTGGTGAAATTGTTGTGGCCTGCATAGGTGATATAGTCGGTCACCTCGTAAATCTTGGTCGAATAGAGGAAGAACGTCGGGTTTTCCTGCCCCTGGATCACATTGGTCTGCAGCCCGCCGTACACCTCGCCCCAGGGCAGCGGCGTCGGGGTGGCGCCAAAGGCCTTGTAGCTTTCCACCAGCAGCGGATTGGTCATGACGCGGAACTTCACTTCGTTCAGGTCGGTGCAGGTGGTGACCGGGGTTTTGGTGGTCATCGCCACTTCGCCCTCGGGGAACATGTTCAAAAGCTCCAGCCCCTGTGCGGCATACAGCGGCTTGAACATGCCGTTGATGGCTTTGCTCTCCTTGTAGAAGCGCGCCAAGTGCTCCTGATCGGTGGGCAGCAGGTAGGGCACAAAGAACACCTGCGCCTCGGGAATCAGCGATCCGGTGAAGCCCGGCGACTGGTCCACGAACTGCAGGATGCCGTCCTGGGTCTGTTCCATGATATCGGCGGATTCACCCAGGGTGCCATAGGGAAACAGCTGGATCTCGTGATCCGAGTTCGCCTCGATTTCCTCTTTGAATTTCTGAGCATAGACGCCCTGAACGTCGGTCATCGCCTCCTCAAAGGCATAACGCCAGGTGTCTGCCTGAGCAGCTGTGCCGGCAGTCAGTGCAATCCCCGCGGCCGCAATGGCCCCAAAGGTGAATGTGATGGATTGAGCCATGATTTCCTCCCAAGTCTCATGGGTGCCTGCGCACCGCTGCGACAGACTTGTTAGGAATTGTACTGCATGTCAATTTTTTTATTGTCGCATGACAATGCTAGTAGGCCAGCGGCGCCACTCCCTCAGGCGGGCGGTTCAGCATGCCGCCAAGCAGTTCCATGGCCTGTTTGAAGCGGCCTATGTCCTGGACGCTGCCCAGGGAAATCCGTACCGCGTTCTGAGGCGGAGTCTTGGGTGTCAGAAACGGTGCATCCGGAGCGACAGCAACTTTGAGTTCGCGGGCATAAGACACAAAGCTGGAAGTGGTCCAGCCGGAGTCCAGGGGCAACCAGAGGTGCAGCCCTGACGGATGTCCCCGCCATTGGCGGCCTTGCAGCGCTTGCGACGCGATTTCATACCTCTCCGCCAAGGCGCGCCGCTGCCAGCGGGCCAGCTCCAGCGCGGTACCGTCCTGTACCCAGCGGGTGGCGATCTCACACATCAGCGGCGTTGCCATCCAGCCGAATACGACAATCCGCCCCGTTAGTGCCGGCAGCAGGTGTTCAGGCGCCGCCATGTAGCCCGCCCGCAAGCCGGAAACGGTGCATTTGGTAAAGGTCGTCAGATAGATCGTGCGTTCAGGCGCCAAGGCCGCAACCGGAATGGGCCGGTCCTCGGCAACGGGGCCGAAAGCATCGTTTTCGATAATGTGCAGGTCATGTTTGCGGGCAATCTTCAGCAATGCCAGACGGCGCTCTTCTGGCATCATCTCTGCTGTTGTGTTGGCTAAAGATGGAAGCAGGAACAATACCTTAGCATTGCTCTCAGAACAGTGCCTGTCCAAGGCGTCCGGCAGGATTCCATCTTCGTCGCAGTCAACTCCGGCGAGATTGAGCCCAAGGTAGGAGCAGCCGGAAACCAGGAGGTGATGCGTGATCCGGCTCGACACAACTGTGTCGCCTGGCCGGGTAAGCGCGGACAGCGCAGCAGACATGCCATGGCTGACGCCATTGGTCATGATGATCCGCTCTGCCGGTGCATCCAGCCCGCAAATCTGCAGCCACCTCTCCCCGGCAGCCCTATGGGCATCATGCCCGACATTCGGACGGCAGGCCAGAAAATAGCTGGGGTCCAGCCCTTGAGGCAGCTCTGTCAGCGTCTGCTGAAACAGCTCTGCATGGCGCTGGGAGAAGGCAGGCCGTGAAATCGACAGATCGAAATTGCGGCCGCGCTCGGAACTGAGCTGAAACGGCTGATCATCCGGAGTGTCCGGATCCAGGACATAACTGCCACGCCCGACCTGGCCGTCGATCAACCGCTGCCGCCGCAGGTTTTCATAGGCCTTGCTTACCGTGTGAACACTTAGGCCAAGTTCCTCGGCCAGCTTTCGGTGAGTCGGCAGCCGGGTGCCTTTTGGCAGTTTCCCCTCCGAGATCGCCTTCGCAATGGCAATGGCAAGGCTGGTATGCAAAGGGGAGCTAAGGGCGGAGGGATCAGGCAGCCAATTTGTCATGCAATACATTTACAATTGAGTGACGCTCCTTCGCAATGCATTTGCCGCCTTGCGGAAATTTTTCAAGACGGAAACTGGATTTCGGGCGCAATATGACAATTGACTACCTTCCCGCCGTTACCCCGAAACGCACAGCCTGGAAACAGGGCCGGATCGTTGGCCGGAAACAGCCGCTGCTTTCGAACCGCTGAACGCTGCTCGAGACGTAAAAGACTAGAAACCGCGCAAGGCCGTCTTTGGCTGAGACAGCACCGGCTCAAGGGGAGCTGCCCCGCAGGTTTGGCCTTCTTAAAAAACCGCATCCAAAGTGTGGGCGTTCGAGTTCAATGTCTCTTGACCGGTCGCTCAATGCGGGATCCATCTTTTGGCTGCAAAGCCTGTTGCGGCTCAACCCTTTCGCCGCGCCATCGCCTGGGATAGAACGCACATCAGTTCGAACATCAGCGAGATGCCCAGCCAGGCTGTGCCGCCGCTCTCGTCAAATGGCGGTGCCACCTCGACCAGATCCGCGCCAATCAGATTGACGCCGGCCAGCTCGCGGATCACCTGCTGGGCCTGGAAGCTGTTGGGCCCGCCGATCTCGGGCGTGCCGGTGCCGGGCGCATAGGTGGGGTCGACAAAGTCGATGTCATAAGTGCAATAGGCCGGCTGGCTGCCGAGGATGCCGAGCACCTCTTCCATCACGTCCTTGATGCCGCGGTCGAACAGCTCTTCCACCCGGATGATGCGGATGCCCTGCTCGAGGCCCCATTCGATGTCCTCGGTGTTATAGGCAGTACCGCGGATGCCGACCTGAACAAAGCGCCTGGGGTCGACCAGCCCTTCCTCCACCGCGCGGCGGAACGGGGTGCCGTGGGTGTATTTGTAGCCGCCAAAGTAGCTGTCGAAGAGATCGGTGTGGCTGTCGAACTGGACCAGCCCCAGCGGCCCGTCCGAAGCCAGCGCCCGCAGGACCGGCAAGGTGATCAGATGGTCGCCGCCCGCCGTCATCGGGGTGATGCCTGCCGCCTTGAAGCCGCTGTAGTAGGCGGTGATCCGTTCCAGGCTATCCTGGATGTCGACCGGATTGGGTGGCACGTCGCCCAGGTCGGCGCAGTTGACGGTGGTAAAGGGGTTCACGCCGGTCACCGGGTTCATCGCCCGGATCATGGTGGAATAGTCGCGCAGCTGCCGCGGCCCGTGCCGGGCACCGGGCCGGTTGGTGGTGCCGCCGTCCCAGGGCACCCCGACCAGCCCCATCTGCACCTCGTCATAGCGGGGATGGTCCGGCGTCAGCGACGGCAGCCGCATGAAGGTGGGCACCCCGGCAAAACGGGGCAGGTCCATGGCAGAAACCGGTTGAAAGAAGTCATCACCTTTTGGGGTCATGCGGTTGCTCCGTTCTTTACGTTTTCCGCGATCATCGCGATCATCTCGAACATGATAGCAGAGGCGGTCAGGGCGGTGATCTGGTTCGGGCTGTCCTTGGTCGGCATCATACAGACGATATCGCCGCCGACGATGTTCATGCCGCGCACGCTGTGCAGCAGGGCAACGGCTTCGTCGATGTCGAACCCTTTCTCGCCCGGTTCAAGGTTTGAAACTGCGGGGGCAATTGTCGGATCCAGGCAGTCGAGATCGAAGGTGATGTAAACAGGTCTGCCTGCCATCACGTCCTTGATCTGAGCCACCACATCCTCGACTCCGCGTTTGCGGAACTCTTTCATGGTGACGATGTTGTAGCCGTAATCATAGGACGGCTGCAGCCAGTCCAGTGTGCGCGGGTGGCCGCGCAACCCGATTTGCATGGAATGATGCGGATCGACCTTGCCCTGGTCGGCCAGGTAAGCGCCCCAATGGGCTGCGGATTTCTTTGCGCCGAGGAAGTGGTCGACCTTGGTAAAGACATCCGTATGGGCATCGAAATGCAGGAAACAGACCGGCTCGCCCTTGGTGATCTTGCCGCAGCCGATGGCCTGTACGATGCCGCCGGTGATCGAATGGTCGCCGCCGATGGAGACGGGACGGGCGCCGGCTGCGTCGACCTCCTGGTAGAAGCGGGTGATCTGCTCGATGCAGTCCTCGTTGTCGTTGGCGCGCGGGAAGGGCACGTCGCCGATGTCGGCAATTCTGGCGGCCTCCCAGGGGTTCAGTTCGAAACTGCCATGCACCCGGCGCCCCACGGCCGAGACGTTGCGCAGCGCACGGGGCCCCAGGTGCTGGTCGCGCTCGGTGGTGCCATTGCCGGTGGAATGCGGAACGCCTACCAGGGCGATGTCCTGGTTTTCGGGACCTTCGTTGGGGCAGCGGAACATGGTGGGGATGCCCCACCAATAGAGGTTCTCCATCATGGATTTCAGATGTTCATCAGCCATGTGCAGCCTTTCCGGGTTAGAGAAGAAAAAGGCCCCGATGCCAAAGTTGCAGCACCGGGGCAGTCCGGGACAGCCCCGGGGGAGGGTCTAGCTTTCGCCGGTTTTCCTGCGGTAGGCGCCTTGTGCGATGCGGTCGATGACCATGGCGCAGAACAGGATGGCGAGACCGCCCAAGAGGCCCTGGCCTTTGGCCGCGTATTGCAGCGCTTCCAGGATCAGGGCACCGAGGCCCTCGGCACCGATCAGAGAGGCGATCACCACCATCGACAGCGACATCAGAATGGTCTGGTTGATGCCGGTCATGATCGAAGGCAGCGCCAGGGGCAGTTCGACATTGAACAGCAGCTGGCGGCGTGAGCAGCCAAAGGCGATAGCAGCTTCCTTGGTGGCCTCGGGTACGCCGCGCATGCCGAGGGCGGTCAGGCGGATCACCGGCGGCATGGCAAAGACCAGGGTGGCCAGAACCCCCGGCGGCTTGCCGGTGCCGAAGAAGGCGATGATCGGGATCAGGTAGACAAAGGCCGGCATGGTCTGCATGAAGTCCAGCACCGGTTCTGCGATGGCATAGGCGCGTTTGGACTTGCCGAACCAGATGCCGAGCGGAATGCCGATTGCCACGCAGAGGAAGGCGCCGGCACCGATCAGCGCCACGGTGATCATCGCCAGCTCCCACAGGCCCATGAAGGCGAGGTAGGCAAGCGAGGCAGCAGTAAAGATCGCCACCCGCGGCCCGGCCAGGCGCAGCGCCATGACCACGGTCACAAACATCACCACCGGCCAGGGTGTCTGGATCAGCAGCACCTCGAGCCCGTCAAGCACCCAGCGGATGCCGGCGGTCACCCCATCGAAGACATCGCCGAAGTTGTTGGCCAGCCAGTCAAATCCTGCGTCGCCTTTCTTGGACAGGGCGGCGAAGTAATCCTTGCCGACCGGGAATTCGGTGATCGGCAGGCGCTCACCCAAGAGGCCGCCGGTGACGCCGGCCATGGCCTCATCCGGTTTGGCGACAGTGAAGCGCACCAGGGTAAGCGGCCAGATCGCCAGCATGCCGATGGCACCAAAGATCAGACCATTGCGGCTGAGGCCCGACTGCGCCTTCTGGCCCGAGCGCCAGCGCAGGTACTGCGCTTCATAGGCTGTATTGGCATAGAAACCTTCGGCCAGCTTGATCACGGCCATCAGGGCAAGGCCGGTGAGCAGAATTGCGAGCGCGGTGCTGCTGGCCGCATTGGCGGCCTCCAGCGCCTTGTCGGCTGCAGCGCGCAGGTTGTCGGCGATCTTGAGTTTCGAGGCCGCGCCGGCGGCGTCGCCCGCGGCGGTCAGGTCTGCGGCTTGCGCCTCGCGCTTGGCGATATTGGTCAGCAGGCGTTCGTAACGGGCCAGTTGGTCGGCGCCAAGCTCTCCCCACAAGCCGCGGCCGATCTGGACCAGGGCAAACAGCTCCAGCACCAGGAACATCCAGAAGAAGCCCCAGGCCCCGCGCGCCGCCCCCCACAGGGGGCCGCAGACGGCGGCCATGGTGTTCCAGGACCAGGCAAAGCCGGTTTTGCCCTGGATGCGGGCAAATTCGCAGGCGTAGTAGGAGCCGTTTTCTACGGCAAATTCTTCGACGCTGAGGCTGTGCGTTTCGATAGCAGTATCCTTCATGCCTTGCCCCCCTGGATGCCCTTCAAGAGCGTTGCACGGTCGACCACGCCAATGACGGCGCCATCGTCGCCGGTGATGACAATCACGTTTTCGGTGGACGTCGCGATGTCGATCAGCTGGTCCAGGTCAGTGCCGTGATGCGCCCGCGGGCTTTCGTCGAAATTGACCGGCCGGGTGGGCCGGTACTCGCTGATCGGCACCATGATCGAATGGGCAAAGACCAGTTTCAGTTTCGAGATGCCCTCGACAAAATCGCGCACGTAGTCGTCGGCGGGCTGGGTGACGATCTCCTCCGGCGTGCCGATCTGCACGATGCGGCCGTCCTTCATGATGGCGATGCGGTTGCCGATACGGATCGCCTCGTCCAGGTCATGGGTGATGAAGACGGTGGTCTTGTTCAGCTCAGCCGACAGTTTCATGAACTGGTCCTGCAACTGACGGCGGATCAGCGGGTCGAGGGCTGAGAAGGGTTCATCCATCAACAGCACATCCGGGTCCGAGGCGAGCGCGCGCGCCAGGCCGACCCGCTGCTGCATGCCGCCGGAGAGTTCCCGCGGGAAACGGTCCTCAAATCCCGTCAGGTTCACCTTGTCCAGGCAGCGCTGCGAGACTTCCCAGCGGGTGGATTTCGGCTCGCCGCGCACCTGCAGCGGAAAGCCCACGTTGTCGCGCACGGTGCGGTGCGGCAGAAGCGCCATGTGCTGGAACACCATGCCGATGTTCATCGCCCGCATCTCGCGCAAGGCCGCGTCCGACAGGGTCAGCATGTCCCGGCCCATCACCGAGATATTGCCTGCGGTCGGTTCGATCAGCCGGTTCAAGTGGCGCACCATGGTGGATTTGCCGGAGCCCGACAGCCCCATCACGCAGAAGATCTCGCCGCGTTTCACCTCGAAGGACACGTCGGCGATGCCGACCACGCAGTTGAATTCCTCCAGCACCTCGGCCTTGCCCAGGCCGCGTTCGCGGATTGCCGCCATCGCGGCATCGGCATTCGGCCCGAATATTTTCCACACGCCGTCCAGCGTGATCACATTGTCAGTCATATGCTCAGTCTCCGGATGTCCCGGTTCGTTTGGCGGGCAGCAGTGCCGCCCGCCTGTGGCCCTTAGGTTCCGGCAGTTTACTGGAACCAGGAGTCCACCAGATCGGCGTTTTCATCGACCCAGTTGCGGGCGAATTCTGCCGGGTCCTGACCATCAACGGACAGTGCATAGACCACGGCGTTTACCTGCTCGGTGGTGAGCTTGACCTTGCCCAGCATCGCCGCCGCTTCGGGCTGGCTGTCAGCGAGGCCCGCTGAATAGAACACATGCAGCTTGGCCGCGTCCCAGGCAGTGCCCGCCTTGGAGTTTTCCAGCCAGTTCGGATCGTCGGTCGGCTGTTTCACATCCCATTCGGCGGCGTCATAGGCAGGCTCTGTCAGCGGCACCAGGTCGTAGAGAGAGAACATGTGGTGCGGCGTGTAGCAGTAGAAAACGATGTTCTGCCCCTGCGCCACCGCGTTGTCGACCTGGGCCAGCGCCAGGGTCTCGTCCATTTCCATCAGGTTCATGGTCTCGGAGTAGCCATAGGATTTGGCGCGGATCTTCTCGACATTGGTGGAGGCCCAGCCGGCCCCGCCGATCCACATCTCGCCGCGGCCGTCGCCATCGGTGTCGAAGTTCGCTGCCATCTCAGGGTCGGTCAGATCGCTGAGGGCCGAGATGCCGGTGCGCTCCTGGGTGTCCTTGGTGACGCAGATCTGCTGGTCGGACAGCACCGCGTTCGGGTTATAGTCCACCGTGCCCTTGCCGGTGACAAAAGTGTCGTGAAGGTTCTGCTGGTTTGGCAGCCAGACCTCCGGGTGCACATGCATGGCGCCGGAATCCATCGCCTCGAAGATGATCGGATTGGTGCCGTTCTGCAGCTCTACCGAGAGGCCCAGATTGTCCTCCAGCGCCACCTTTAGGATATGCGCGGTTCCGCGGACTGAGGCCCAGTTTGGCACCCCGATCACCACATCCTGCGCCATGGCGGTGCTGCCGAGGGTGGCGGCCAGTGCGGCGGCGGCCAGAGGTTTGGCCAGTGTTTTGGTCTTGTTCATGTTAGTCTCCCTTGTTGGATGATCACTTTGTTTTTGTTTGAGCGCCCGGCGCGTGATCACGTTGCCGGGGCCATTTGTTTTGAAAGCGTGAGGGCGGCCTGAAACAGCACGTTGCAGCCGGCCTCAAGGTGGTCAGGTTCGGCCCATTCAGCCTCGTTGTGGCTGAGGCCGCCGCGGCAGGGCACAAAGACCATTGCGGTGGGTGCCTTGCGGGCGACCTGGCAGGCGTCGTGGCCCGCGCCCGACACCATCCGGCGCCAGGGGTGTCCGCTGTCCTTGGCCGCGTCCTCGATAGCGCCGACGCAAACGGCATCGAAGTTCACCGGCGGGTTGTGCCAGATCATGTCAAGAGCGACCCCGGCTTCCTGCTCTTCGGCGGCGGCGCGGCGGATGGCGTTGTCCATGCCGCTCAGCACCGCGTCGTCAGGGTGGCGGAAGTCGATGGTGAACCGCACCTCGCCGGGGATGGTGTTGCGGGAATTCGGGCTGACGTGCAGCTCGCCCACGGTGCCGACGCCATCGGGGCCATAGGCCAGGGCGATCCGCTGCACCTCTTGTATGAGGCGCGCCGCGGAGACCAGCGCGTCGCTGCGCCCGGGCATCGGGGTGGAGCCGGAATGGGCGTCGCGGCCCTTGACGGTGACATCATACCAGCGCTGGCCCTGGCCGCCGGTGACCACGCCGATCACCTCCTCATTGGCTTCCAGCACCGGGCCCTGCTCGATATGGGCTTCCAGAAAGGCGCCGAACTGATGCGCGCCGCAGGGTTCTGAGCCGGCATAGCCGATCCGTTCCAGCTCATCGCCGAACCGCAGCCCTTCGGCGTCTTCGCGGCTGAGGGCAAACTCCAGATCAAACAGCCCCGCATAAACGCCGGAGCACAGCATGGCAGGGGCAAAGCGCGCGCCTTCTTCATTGGTCCAGTTGACGATCTCGATCGGGGCATCGGTCTCCAGCCCCAGATCGTTCAACGTCCGCACCACCTCTAGGCCCGCAAGAACGCCATAGACGCCATCGAACTTGCCGCCGTGCGGCTGGGTGTCCAGGTGGCTGCCAATGGCGATGGGCAGGGCGTCCGGATCACGTCCCGCGCGGCGGGCAAACATGTTGCCCAGCCGGTCATAGGTGACGGTGCAGCCCGCATCCTCGCACCAGCGGGTAAACAGCTCGCGGGCTTCCAGGTCGCCATCCGTCAGCGTCAGCCGCCCGCAGCCGCCGCCCGGCAAGGCGTCGATCTTGGCCATCTCCATGATGCTCTGCCACAGCCGGGCGCCGTCTATGCGATGGTTGCTGCTCATGCGCTTTGGGGGGCGTCTTCGCGGCACAGCGCCTGGCTCAGGCAATGCACGCCGCCGCCGCCCAGGGTGAACATCGACATGTCGGGGTCAAAGACCTCGAACCCCAGCGCGCGCATCTTGGCGTTCAGGTCCTTGGCGCCGGCCATCGACAGCACCTTGCCATCGCCCAAGGCCACCAAGTTCACGCCCAGGTTCTTGGCCTCGGCATAGGAGACATCGACGATCTCGATTCCCCAGCCCTTGACGATATCCACCAGCCAGGGCTCCATCGCGTCGATGCAGGCCACTGCCAGCTTCTCGGCCAGCGGCACGATCAGCCCGTCCATATGCACGAACTCGCGGCTGATCGGGGCCACCACGGCCTCCCAGCCCTCTGCACGGACAAATTCGGCGACCTGTTCAGAGCCCTCTTTCTCGGACCGCTCGCCGCAATAGCCGATCAGCACCCGGCCCGGCTCGATGATGTTGAAGTCGCCGCCTTCGAAGTGGCCCGCGGTGGCGAACTTCCAAATCGGAATATCGTTGTCCTGGTAGAATTTGATCGCGGTCGCGTAATCCGCCCGGCGGCATTTCAGCTGCATATGGCAGATCAGCGCGCCCCAAGGGGTCATGGCCGAGCTGTCGCGGGCAAAGAAATTGCGATGCAAAACTTCGTCGCTGTCGAGGTAGTGGCAGGTGACGCCGGCCTCCTCGTAGATCGAGACCATTTCGGAGTGCTGTTTCATCGCCAGCTGCAGGTCGAACTGCACCCCGGTCTTATGCGCATTGGCCAGGGTGCGGCCGATCAGCGGGCCGGCCTCGACCCATTTGAAATACTCCGGCTTGCCCAGCAGAACATCCGTCAGCTTGGCATAGTCGTTGTTGATCCCCCAGCGCTTGGCCGTTGCAATGCTTGCATCCATGCTGCTCAACCTCCCAGTCATTACATGCTTGGGCGATAGGATTGGCCGGGATTAGCTTTTATTAAACTACAAACTAAGGGACTTAACTTTTACACTTATGCAAGTATGGTGAGACCATGCTGCCACCCGCCCTGTCCAAAGCTGACCTTCACCTGCTCTACGTGTTCTGCGCGGTGGTGGAGGCGCGCGGGTTTTCAGCGGCGCAGATTGCCTTGAATGTCTCGGCGTCCACCATTTCGCGGCAGATTGCCGATCTGGAGACCCGGCTGGGCATGCGGCTGTGCCAGCGCGGCCGCAAGGGGTTCCGGCTGACTGACAAGGGCGAGATCGTCTATGCCGCCTCGCACAAGCTGTTTGCGGCGCTGGACCAGTTCGGCGAGACGGTGGACGGCACCCGCGGCAAGCTGGTCGGACGCCTGCCGGTGGCCGCAATCGACAATTGGGTGTTCAACAACGAAGCGCCGGTCATGGGGGCCTTGGCCGAATTCACCCGGATTGCGCCGGAGGTCGAGATCGAGATGCATTCCCTTGCCCCGGATGACATCGAGATGGCGGTGCAGGACGGCCAGATCGCGCTAGGGGTCGGGGTGTTTCACAAGCACAAGCCCGGTTTGATCTATGAGACCTTGGGGTTCGAACGGATCGGACTTTATTGCAGCCGCGGGCATCCGCTGTTCACGGCTGACACACCTGCTCAGGTTGAGGAGCTGTTGCCCCAGGCCAATTTCTGCAAGCGGGCCTATCTGAACGAGGATCTGGTCGCACCGGTTTCCCGCGGGCTGCCGTCCAACGCCAGCGCGCATCAGATTGAAGGTATCGCGATGCTGGTGCTGACCGGCCGCTACATCGGCTATCTGCCGGAAAGCTTTGCCAATATCTGGGTGCGGGAAGGCCGGGTCCGGTCAGTGGGCGACGGCATGTTTGATCTGAAGTCCGAAATCAAACTGGTGCGCAAACGCGGTGTGGAGCCGAACCTGGTGGTCAAGACCTTCATCCAGCTTGTGAAACAAAGTTGTGGGCCGCCTAGGTAAGAGTAAAGAAGTTGAGGGGCCTCAGTCTGCTTGCCCTAAGGCCTGCTGCCGCCTGGCTATACAGTGCCGGGATCCGCGTTGCAGCTCAATCTGTGCGGAATGGCACCGAAACAGATGAACGTCTTTGGCAAATTCGGACTGCAGGCAGCAGAAGAATGCTGCGGAGCTGGCCGCCAATGAGAGATTCAAATGCAGTTTCTCAACAATTGCAAAGGCAGTTTTTGGGCGTGCGTTCAAGCCCGGCGGCACCGTTTATGGCACCGGGCTGCGCGAAGGCACGGTTGCGCCTGGCGAAACCGGCGGCTCGACCGGCGATAGCTGGCCTGGATCAAAGCTGATATCAAGGAAGGCGGCTTGATTGGCAAAGGCCTGAATAAGCCCGGCAAGTTTTTGACATGTCCGGCAATGTGATTGTTGACGGCCCGGGGAAACAGAAGGTTGCTGCTGTTCACGAGCCGGTTCGAGAGAAGATCAAGGGGCTCGCCCTGCAGGAAAGCGAGCCGTCGCCGCGCGAGTTGGCCATGCGCTTCACAGATGCGGAAAAGTACCCTCGCCCATTGTCTCTCGGATCAATGGCGTTCCAATGGCTCGATGTCAGAGGCTTCCGTGTATCGCACCCTGAAATCCTACGACCTGATCACCAGCCCGCCTTTGCGGTGGTGTCGGCAGCTGACGAGTGCCAGGACAAGACCACACAGCCGAACCAGCTCTGGCAGACCGACATTCTCTACCTTAAGGTCATCGGCTGGGGCTGGTTTTACCTGTCTATGTTCCGCGACGATTACAGCCGTTACATCATCGCCTGGAAACTCTGCACGACGATGAAAGCGGGCGACGTGACCGGCACTCTGGACCTGGCGCTGCGGGCCTCGGGCTGCGATCAGGCAGCCGTACGGCACAAGCCACGGCTGCTGAGCGCTAACGGGTCGAGTTGCATCTCTGCTGAACTGGGCGAGCGGCTGGAAGATCAGCAACCCTGTCGATTAGTAATGCCTCGACCTCTCCCTCGTTCGCCACGTGGCAGATCAGTTGGAACAGGCGCCTTCGGCGTCTGACCTGCAATTCAGCCGCGAGCGTATTGAACCGAAAGGACGGGGAATGGAACGACTATGGGTGCCAAATGGCAAAACTATGCGTCGTCCAACAAAAGGGAAAGTGGCGGACCGAGGAGGATTCGAACCCCCGACCCCTTGATTCGTAGTCAAGTACTCTATCCAGCTGAGCTATCGGTCCACTGCGGCGGGGTTTAATCTTAGCCTTGCAGAGTCGCAAGCCCAAAAAGGAGGCCCGTCGGCATTTCTTGCAGGCAGAACTACCGGTCTTGGCAGCTGCCGCGGGCGGGGCAGGGTGAATTGGACCGTCTTTGGTTCGCCCATACCGTGCCGGAATGTGCTATAAGGCAGCAGGGATACGTGTTCCCGCCCGCGCGGCAGTGCAAACAGCAAAGCAGAAAGGGACGGCAGATGCCGGAACGGCCCGCAGAGGATTTCCAGCTGAGACCGCTGGAAGAAGACGACCTTCCTGCGCTGGCCGGCTGGTTTCAGAATGTTGCCGATCTCGCCTGTTTTGACCGGACCGCACGGGCACCGCTCAGCCTGGCTTCGATACAACAGGCATGGGCGCCGGCGCTGGGCACCGCGGAGGACACCCGCAAGTGCTGGTTCGCGATCACCTCCGGCACGAGGGAGCTGTGTGGGATCACCGGTCTTGAGAGTATCTCGCCGGTGAACCGCGATGCGGTGGTTGCGCTGTTCATCGAACAGTCCAGGCGTCGGCAGGGCATTGGCATCCGCTCCCTGGCGCTGACTCTGGACTTTGCATTCCGGCAGATCGGGCTAAATCGCGTTACATCCTACTACCGTGCCGACAACACCCGCAGCGGAGAGCTGACCGCACGCGCGGGCTTTGCAGCCGAAGGCAGAATGCGGGCTGCGTGGTATGCGGAAGGCCGGTATTTCGACATGATAACTGTGGGGCTGTTGCGGACGGAATGGGAGGCCTGCCGCGGTGCGCTGGCACAAGCGCTTGATGCCGGCTTGCGCATTGGGTTCCGCGGTGCCGGAACTGCAGGATGGGCCTGGCCGCCAGGCCCGCAAGACCCGCCAGCGGACTGACTGGCAAATGAAGACAGGCATGGCCGGCGTCTGCGGCAGGCCTTGCCGGCACTCACAGGAGGAGGACAGCTTGTGAGCGGCGACAGCAGCAAAACAGGAGTCAGGCGGCAGCTCGGGGCTGTGCTGTTTGCTGATGTGGTCGGATATGCCCGCCTGATGGGCAATGATGAATTCGACACCTACAGCGCCCTGAAATCCTTGCTGGAGCAACTGGAGGCGGCCTGCAATGCCCTGGACGGGCGGGTGGTCGCGGTGCGCGGCGACGGGGTGCTGGCCTTGTTCGAAACCGCAACAGATGCCGTCAGGTTCGGCGTTGAGCTGCACCGCATCGCGGAACAGAACAATTTCTCGCGGCCGGAAAGCCAGCAGCTCCGGTTCCGTGCGGGTGTGCACCTGGGGGAGATCCTGGTGGACGACAGGGGCATTCATGGCGACAACGTCAATATCGCAGCCCGGCTGCAAGAGATTGCGGAGCCGGGCCGGGTCTATATCAGTGCCGCCGTCTATGAGCAGATACGCAACCGGCTGCGCTTCGGGTTCGAGTTTCTCGGGCCGAAGCAGCTCAAGAATATTGCAGAGCCAGTGGCGTCTTATTGCGTGCGCAGCGAAGTGGCGGGGGCCACGATGGCAGCAACACGGCGGCCGCCCGAAGCCCAGCCGGCCGGCCGGCCGCCCCCCGGCATCCCCTCTGTTGCGGTGCTGCCCTTCAGCAGCCTTGGCGGCGATCCGTCGGACAGCTGGTTCGCGGACGGGCTAACCGAGGACATCATCCTCAACCTGTCCAAATTCAAGAACCTCTTTGTCATTGCCCGCAATTCTGCCTTTTTCTTCAAGACCCAGTCGATGTCCCCGCAGGAGGCCGCCCGGGAGCTTGGCGTGCGCTATGTCGCGCGCGGCAGTGTCCGGCGCGCGGCGGCGCGGGTCAGGGTGGCGATTGAGCTGATAGACGCCGCCTCGGGCAGGACCATCTGGGGCGAGCGATATGACCGGGAGATCGACGATATCTTCGCCATTCAGGACGAAGTGACGGATGCCATTGTGGCCGCGACGGCGGTGCTGATCGAAGCGCAGGAGCGGCGGCGCATGGCGCAGACGGCGCCTTCGGATCTGGCCGCCTATGGTTATGTGCTGCGCGGTCAGCAGTTCATTTTCCGCTATACCCGGCAGGACAACCGCGAAGCCCAGACCCTGTATGAGCGGGCGCTGGCCCGTGACCAGGATTATGCCAGGGCTTCGGCCGCCATTTCGCGCACCCTGAATATCGACTGGCGGTATTCCTGGGCCAAGGATTCGGAGCACGCGCTGGATACGGCCCTGTCCTATGCGCAGCGGGCGGTGGAACTGGACCCGACCGATGCCCGGGGCTTTGGCGAACTGGGGTTCGTCCATCTGTACCGCAAGGAGCATGACGCGGCGATCGGCGCCTATCGGCGCGCCCTGGCGCTCAATCCGAATGACGCCGACCTGCTGTCGGATTATGCAGATGCGCTGGCCCATTCCGGCGACAACCAAGCCGCGATCGGCAATCTGCAGCAGGCGATGCGGCTGAACCCGTATTTCCCGGATCAGTACCTGTGGCACCTGGGCGGGGCCTATTACAATCTCAAGGAATACGATGCCGTCATCGACACGCTGACCCGGATGAACAACCCGACCGAGGGCCAGCGGATGCTGGCGGCCAGCTATGCGCAACTGGGCAAGATGGATTTGGCCCGCGACATGGCGGATCGGCACCGCGAGGCGCATCCGAATTTCTCGTTGGAGCGCTGGGCCAAGGTCCAGCCGGACAAGCTGGAGGAAGACACCCATCACTTTGTCGAGGGCCTGAAGAAGGCGGGGTTCTAGGGTCAGGCCCTGCTTTTTCGGGGGCGGCAGGACTCGCTGGGGTGCCCGGGTCAGTCGCCGGAGCCGCGGGCCTTGGCCCCGCTGACCTTGGCGCCGCTCACTTTGGCCCCGCTGACCTTGGCGCCACTGACCTTGGCCCCGCTGACCTTTGCACCGCTCACTTTGGCGCCGCTGACCGCCGGGCCGCCGCCGCCGAAATAGACATCCAGCAGCACCTGTTCCAGCATACCGGTCATCACATCCATCCGGATCGAGTAATCCGCCTTGTCATATTCCCAGACGCAGATGCCGTTTGCGATCTGATACTCCGCGGAGGCGACGCCCGTCACCGAGGGATCCAGCGGCGCGCGGGAAACCTGCACGCTATTGGAGTTTGGAACCACACCGGTCGCGCTGTCCCCGTCGCCATGCACAAGGAAGATCACCGGTTCCGGCAGCTCGAAATACGTGCCTTCGTAGGAGAACCCGTAAATCCGGGCGAGTTTGGGATCGTCGCTCAGCTGATCGCCCAGGAAATTGTTGTTGCCTTTTCCGCGTCTTCTCCGCCGCCGCGACTCCGGGGCGGAAAATTCCTGCTGCCCGGCCTCGTAATCACCGTCCTGTTTCCACAGCCCGCGGCGGTTGCCGCGGGCGACCTCGACCAGGGTGCCTTCGGGCAATTGCAACTGATGCACCCAAGGGTTTCCGGCAGAATTTGAAACCGTATAGAGGCCGTTCTGGCGGTTGTTGGTCTGGGCCATCACCAGGATCTTGTCGCCAGCCTTGACGGTCTGGTTATTCACCGACGTGCCTGCAAGATTTGCAACATTGCCGGTTGTGCCCACAGCGGCCCCATAAGTCTTGGGGGTCACCGTCATATCGTCGATCAAACGTCCAAATAACAGCACTTCGGAAAAACTCAGTAAAGACTCGGCCACCGTACACACTCCTGTGGCTATGGAAACGACACCAGGCGTTCTCTTCGCAATTGCCGCGCGCAAAATGCGCGACTACAATTTCCGGAAAAGTCCCCCTTAGGGTGAAAATAGCACAAATTGGCTGCAAATTACAGCCAATAGGCGTCTGAAGCTCCTGTTCCCAGCGTCTGGGCCTTAACCGCCGGGAACGCGTGTCCTCACAGAATGGGCGTGGCTGTCCTCATCCGCTTCCGGCAGGCGGGGGCCTGGCTGGACCAGGCCGATGCCGCGCATCCGGAAGTTGCCTTCGATGATGGATTGGAAGGCGCCGCCGGTTGTTTCGCGGTCAACGGCCAGCAGGGCCTCCTCGACGGCCGCGTAGGTCAGGCTGCCGGCGTCGAGCAGGCTCCAGGCAGCGGCGAGGTAGCCGCCGAGAAAGTCGCGCGCTTCCAGCAGCGCAACGCGGAACCCTTCGGGATCCAGCGCATAGCGCGCATCGAACAGCGCCTGCATGACGTCGCTGTAAAACGGGGTTTCCTCCAGCTGGTCCGACAGATCTTCCATTTCCGGTGTGATCAGCCCGTGCACCAGAAGGCGTTCGTGGAAGATATCGACGAAGGTATCGAACATGGCGCCGGTCAGCGGTTCCGACAGCGCGTGTTCGCTGTTCCAGCCCTGCGCGAATTCCTGCAGCGTCCGGGTGTTGGCCGCCATCCGGATCTGGGCGTTGCCGGAAAGCTCGGCAAAGCGGCTCAGCTGATTGAAGGTGTAAAGATTGCCCCGCGTGCTCTCCAGCAGCTCGTCGACAACGGAACCGAAATGCAAGGCGGCAATCAGCGCCACCATATCGGCTGCGGATTCGTGAAAGCCGTAATATTCACCCGGCACCTCTGCTGTCTCCGGCATGCCAGCAACGCTGTAGATGATGGCGTGGCCGATTTCATGGGCGACCACATCGAAGTTGAGGCTGTAGGCGCGGTACTCGCCGCCGTGCTCCCAGGTGCCGCCGGTTTCCAGAAAGCCCCAGCCGATATGCGCATTGTCCAGGCTGGGCAGCAGGGATAGCTCCAGCCGGTCGTAGTCCCGGGCAAAGTGCCAGGGGATCGGGTGGCCGAAATATTCCTCCCAGACGTCCAGCGTGAAATGGGCCGCTGCAAACAGATGCGCGGCCTCGAACCGCGGGTCCGAAGGGGGGATATGGGTGAAATGGCCGTCCTCATCCGGTTCCGGCGGTGGCAGCAGCTCGCCATGCCAGGGCGGCAGATACATCCCCGGCCCGGAAGGGCCCGGAACAATGGCGCCAAAGGGGATGGTTTTTCCCTGCGGATTTACGGCATACATCCGCGGCCCGGAGGGCCCGGCCCCGATTGTCCCGGGGGGGGCAGAGATTTCTACCAGTTCCGGCACCGGATCCGCTGTCCGGAACGGGGACTGTGGAAACAGCAGGAAGCGTGTTCCCGGTGGCTCTTCCGCCGGATCATAGCCGTTGTTCATGCAAGACCTCCCTTCCGCGGAGGTTCCGCCTGTTTGCCTTGCCTATTCCCTGTTTCTTTGTGCAGGCTGGGGTTGCCCCGACGTATGGTACATGAATTCATGCCATATGAGGTCATAGAATGCCTCCAGTCCGTCGAGGCCCAGGGATTTGCCGTATCCCGCCAGATCGTCGGGGATATTGCGCTGGAGCCGGTCCTCAAAGTACCAGGCCGCGACATGCAGGCGGTGCTGCGGCGGCATAGACTGCCCCTGCGCACCCGGTTCGCGCAGATGCGCCTTGGCGGCGGCGCGGGACTGCAGTCGGGCGTAAGCCCCGGCCTGGCGGAGCTCAGCCAGCATATGCGCATCCAGGCTCGACCCCAGTTCCTCCACCGTGCTGCCAGCCAGCGCGGCCTCGGCCAGCAAGGCCTCATAGCCCGCCGGAGTGAGCCGGTTTTCTGCCAGCCAGCGCTGCAGCGCGCGGCTTTGGAACAGGCCATGGGCTTCGCGGTGGTCCTCGAGCTGGCGAAGGATGGCAGCGCGTTCTGCCTGCCGCCCGGCCCGTTCGGCGGTGCCAAGCGCCAGGCAGCGGGCCGCAGCACGCGTGCGGAATTCCTGGTAGCGGTCCGGCTCCAGGCGCAGTTCATCCAGCACGCGCAGGTCTGCGGGGGGCGGGCGGTGTTGTTCTGTTCCGGCCCGTCTGACAAGCTCCCGCCAGGCCAGCGACGGCTCCAGCTTCTGCGGCGGCTTTGCAGCAGGTTCGTTCTGGCCGTTCAAATAGTTGGCCATCCGCACAAGCATTTCCTGCGCATCCTTCCGTTTGGCATCGACCCGTCCGGTGGCCAGCCAGGCGGAGAACCGGGGATGCCAGTCAGCGCCGGCAAATCCGGCCAGGATTTGCGCCCAGGTTCTGTCATGATAAAACAGCTGCTTGGCGGCGCGGGTCAGCGCTTGGGATTGTTCCGCATCCAGCACCGCCTCCTGTTCGGCGCGGGCCGCGGTTGCCCGGATTGAGACCATCGGCTCGCTGAGCGCTGCAAAGCCCAGTTCCTTTGGGCTGTGCAGGACGGCGACTTCGTCGTCGTCGCACAGCGAACCGGACAAGTAGCTGGCGAAAATATCCCCGACGCCAATCATGCCGAACGGTGCCAGCTCGGCCGCACGCAGGGCGCCCATGCTGGCACTGCCAAAGACAGCAATCCCCTGTTCCAGCGCCCACAGGATTTCCTTGTGCCAGACCGAGGGGACACCTTCGAAATAGCCGTCGATCAGCCCGATTGCCGGCGGGTCCTGCCGGGCCGCACGGTAAAGGTCGCCCTGTCCGGCAGGGGGAAGAACCGTGGCATCCATCACGGTCTGAACCTCCGCTGCGCTGATCGTAGGGCCGGCAAAGACAATGGCTTTCATCCCCGTGCTCCTGACAGCTGCGAAACGCGCGGGCCCGGTACAAAATCGGGATCATCATGCGGCGCCTCCAGGCCCGGGATCACCGCGCGCACCACAGAGATGCCTAAGCCCGGGCGGGACAGATCGACGAGCAGCACCTGGGTGATTCCAACTGCCGCCAGCCGTTTCAGGAGCCAGGACAAATCCTCCTCGAAAGCAGGCGAGGTGAAAGCGGGGCAGTGCCGGAAGCTCTGCGACGGCTGCGTTTGCTGCAGCAGGCGGCTGACATATTTCGCCCGTTCGGCGGCGGCGCTGGGCGTGAATTCCAGCGGGTCAAGATCATCCCGGGCGCCGGAAATATAGGTCAGCCTGGTTTGCGCCGCCTCTGTCAGCGCCCGCAGCAGGGCGATGCCCGGGTCCGGATGGGTTCCGCTTCCTATGCCGATATGGCCTGGGTGGCTGCCGTCGCCGCAGGCCATGCACAGAAAGGTGGCGACGCCGGTATCTGAGGTGATATCCCAGACCCCGGTCCTGAGGCCCGCTGCGGCAAAACAGTCCAGCGCCGCCTGGCAGCGCGGGTCATCAATCGTCTCCGGATCGAGGCGCGGCCCGGGCGCCGCATGGTGCCACAGGGTCAGCGCGTCTCTTTCAATCAGTTCGCAGATGGCATGGCAGGCCGCCTCTGCCCGGCTGTTGCCGGACGCCAGCCCGTTGGTGGTGCGGGGAAAGACGCCCTGGCCGCCGCAGGGCGGGCCGGTGTAGTCGGTGTCGACCATCTCAAACGGCACCCAGGCCTTGCCGCCGTCTGCAAGATCTTCCCCTTCGACCCACAGCAGGCGCAGGTCCGGATCAAAGCGTCCGCCGGTCACCCGCGGCAGACGGCGGGCATCGGCAACACGGGCGGTCTGCTCCAGCTCCCGGAAGCTTGCCACCCGCAAAGGCCGCATCACCCGTTCCGCGTGCCAGGTCTCCACGGCCTCCATGACGCCTGAGGCCTGTGCGGCCTCCAGGGTCAGCCCCTTGCCGAGGGCCACGGCTACCGAACGGGAATTGGGACGGCTCACCATGACGACCGGCAGGCCGACCCGGTCGAGGCCGGTGAGGTTGGCAATGCGGGTGATACCCATCGCCGCAAGATGCGGCCTGACCGAAGCCAGCGTCTGCGCCGGATCGCAAAGCCGGTGCGTGTCCAGCATATATTCCTTTACTGGCGTCTTGGGCATAGGCCGCCTTTCTGTCCGGGCCGCTGCTGCCAGGCTGCTAGGGGTCCTGATCAGGCTGGCGGGCACAGGTTAAGGATGGGGCCAGTGCCCCTTAGGTCAATGCAGCGGAGGCGCAGGCCGCTTTGGGGCCGCGGAGATTTGCCGCTGGTTCAAGCGGTGCTTGAAGCTTTGGCGGAATCCCTTGTAACTCGCAGCATGACTGCAAGAAGTTTCTCCATGGAAGCGCGGGATGGCGGCGGGGCGCGCCTGGTTCTGAAGTATAAACAGACCGGCCAAAGCGGCATTCAGCGCCTGTCCTGCGATTTGCCGCCTGCAGCGCTGGCCCGGCTGGTACTGTTTGCAGAAGGTCTGAGCCTGGATCAGAGTTTTGGTCTTCACCGGGCTGCGGAGTTTTCGGCGGAAGGCCTGACGCTGGCCTTTGATCCGGCGCGTGCAGACCTTGGGATCGAGCGGCAGGCAGGCTATTCCCGGCAGAGCACGCGGCTGCCTGCCGCGGTCTTCTTGTCGGAAATGGCCCCGATGGCAGAACTTTGTTTTGCCCAGGCAGAGGCCTCAAAACACGGCGGAGATATCAAGCGCCTGCTGGGTAACAGTCCGGTGCCTGACCGGCTGCAGCAGGGCCTGCCTGAGGATGCGGCGGATCAGACGATGCATCAGCTGCGGGAAATCGCGCTGCTGCTTCTGGTGCAGGAAGCGGGGGTGCGCGGTTCCGCTCTTGCCCGCAGGCTGCGCGCCAAACGGTCACAGGCTCAGGCCCAGGCAATCGTCGACAACCTGGTTCAGGAAATCGCGGAGGTTTTCGTGCCAGCAAGGGATGCGCAGGTGCACCGCAGCGGCAGTTGAAGCCCCCGCGAGTCCCTGCAGGGCAGCCGTTTGTGCGAGGCTGTCCGGATCGTAAATTTACCGCAAAATGGCGGACTTGCGGAATTGGAGCCGCAACAGAGTTTTCCGCCAGGTATTGAAGTTCAGCGGAATTGGTTGGATATGTTGGGCCGATTTGAGTTGGATTTTCAGAAATTCTTCCGGTGCTGCAGGATACAGGCAGGCCCGGTGGCTGCATTTCTGATCCGCAGTATCTTTGGCCCGTTGCGGGCATTAAAACTGATTTTTGCCGGAGTTGATTGTTGGATAAAAAAGCCGTTCTTTCCCCGTTTGCAGCAGACACCTCCGTTCCGGCCGCTGAGAGTTCTTCGGGGCTTGGCGGCACTTTGTACAGTCTTGAATTGGCGATTCAGAAAGCGCAGGAAGGTTTGATCCGCTGGCAAGCGGGCTGCTTTGACAAGGTCAGCGGCGCCGGGCTTGCCGGAGCCGAGGTTACATTGCTGCTGCTGATCGGCAGCGGCGGGCGGTCAAAGACGATCAAGGAACTGGCCCGCGCCACCAACCGGACGGATATTCCCAATATCCAGTATTCCCTGCGCAAGCTGGCCTCCGCCGGTCTGACCAGGAAGCAAGGGGCCGGCCGTTCCGGGGTGACTTACAGCCTGACGGATGAGGGCCGCGCGGCAGAGCAGGCAATTCTGGCCAATCGCGAAGCGCTGCTGCTGCAAAGGCTGGGCGGGCATCCTGTGCTTGCAGCGCAGCTGGAAACGGTTTCGCAGGCGATGGAGGAGCTGGCAGCTCTCTACGACGAGGCGCTGCGCAGGACGGAAGCGCACAGCTCTGCGTGAAAGGCGGCAGCCCCGTTGCGCGCGCCGTGCAGCGCGGCGTAAGGTTTGGCCATGATTGAGCTCAAGGACCTGCAGTTGCTGACCGCGCTGGCGCGGCATCAGCATTTTGCCAAGGCGGCCGCTGACTGCGGAATGTCGCAGCCTGCGTTTTCCATGCGGATCCGCAATCTGGAGGAGCGGCTGGGCCTGTCTATCGTGCGCCGCGCCAACCGGTTCCAGGGCCTGACCGAAGAGGGCATGATGATCGTGCGCCGTGCGCGGTCGATCCTGGATGACGCCAAGGCGCTGGAGCAGGAGATTGCGGCCTCCCGCGGCGAGGTGACCGGCAACCTGGTGCTGGGGGTGGTGCCGACCGCCACCGCCTGGGCGGCGCAGCTGGTGGATCAGGTGCGCCAGGCCTATCCGCGGATTCTGGCCCAGGTCGAAGTCACCACCTCGCTGGCTATCCAGCAGCGGCTCTATGATGGTACAATCGACGCCGGGATTACCTATGCCGACAGCATGGGCCGGGACCTGGTGACGGTGCAGCCGCTTTACGAGGAAAGCTATGTGCTGCTGGCGCCCGAGGAGATGGTGGCGGGCCGCGGCGATGCGATCAGCTGGGCCGAGGCGGCGGAGCTGCCGCTGAGCCTTTTGGACCAGCAGATGCAGAACCGGCGCATTCTGGACCGGATTTTCGCCGACTTGGGGCTGAAGCCGGAGATCGTCTCCGAATCCAACGGATTCATGGCCTCGATGGTGATGGCGCGGGAGGGGTCGGTGGCAACGATTCTGCCGCGGGCGCTGATGCAGGCGCTGGGCGGGCTGGGCGGAACCCGGGTTTTGTCGCTGGTCGAGCCTGAGCAATCGCGGCCGATTTGCATTGCAACCTTGGACCGGACACCGGAATTGGTCACGGTTCAGGCGCTGAAAGAGGTGGTTGCGACGTTTGTGGACGATGGGATGCCGCAAATGGCGTGATAAGCAATCCTTATCGTGCAATCGGTTTTCTAGATTTGACGATATTCATTCTTGATGGCATTCCGGGATGAAAGACGTGCTGACTGGAGGACCCCATGGCACCATTGGATGATAGCAAGGGCGTATGGAAGTCCGGCAAAGGCAAAGGGCGCAAGACGCCCAAAGGCCGCCAGGTCGACGACATTGCGCTGAGCGAGGTTCAGGAACTGCTGGGGGACCGCCCGCGCAACCGTGACCTCTTGATTGAGTTCCTGCACCTGATTCAGGACAAATACGGCTGCCTGAGCGCGGCGCATATCCGGGCTTTGGCCGAGGAGATGCGCACCGGCCAGGCGGAGATTTACGAAGTGGCCACCTTCTATGCCCACTTCGACGTGGTGAAAGAAGGCGAGACGCCGCCGCCGGCGCTGACCATTCGGGTCTGCGATTCGCTGTCCTGCGAGTTGGCAGGTGCCCAGCAACTGCAGAAGGCGCTGGAAGACGGTCTGGATGCCTCCCAGGTCCGCGTGCTGCGCGCGCCCTGCATGGGCCGCTGCGACACCGCGCCGGTTCTGGAAATCGGCCACAACCACATCGACCACGCGACCGTGGAGAAAGTGGAAGCGGCGATTGCGGCAGACGACACCCACGCGCATGTCCCCGAGTATGAAACCTTCGCAGCCTACGAGGCCGAAGGCGGTTATGCCACGCTGAAAGACCTGCGTGCCAATGGCGACTGGGAAGCGGTTCAGGCGAAAGTCAAAGAAGCCGGCTTGCGTGGCCTTGGCGGCGCAGGCTTCCCGTCCGGCACCAAATGGGGCTTTGTCCGCGCCAACGAAGGCCCGCGGTACCTCGCCGTGAACGGCGACGAAGGCGAGCCCGGCACCTTCAAGGACCGCTACTATCTGGAGCGCACGCCGCATGTCTTCCTGGAAGGTATGCTGATCGCCTCCTGGGCTGTAGAGGCTGAGAAAGCCTTCATCTACATGCGCGATGAATATCCGGCAGTACTGGAGATCCTGCGCCGCGAGATCAAGGCGCTGGAAGATGCCGGTATCGTAGAGGAAGGCTATATTGACCTGCGCCGCGGGGCAGGGGCCTATATCTGCGGTGAAGAAAGCGCGATGATCGAGTCGATCGAAGGCAAGCGCGGCGAACCGCGCCACCGGCCGCCGTTTGTGGCGCAGGTGGGTGTCTTTGGCCGCCCGACTCTGGTCCACAATGTCGAGACTCTGTACTGGGTTTGCAAGATCAACCGTGAAGGCCCGGAATGCCTGAACTCGGTTGAAAAGAACGGCCGCAAGGGCCTGCGCAGCTATTCGGTGTCGGGCCGGGTGAAGAACCCTGGCGTGCACCTGCTGCCCGCCGGTTCCACCATCACTGACATCATTGAGGCCTGCGGCGGTATGCTGGATGGCCACGCCTTCAAGGCGTATCAGCCGGGCGGCCCCTCTTCGGGCCTGCTGCCTGCGTCGATGAATGACGTGCCGCTCGACTTTGACACGCTGCAGCCGCATGGCACCTTCATCGGTTCCGCTGCCGTGGTGGTCCTGTCCGATCAGGACTCGGCCCGCGATGCGGCGCTGAACATGCTGCGCTTCTTCGAAGACGAAAGCTGCGGCCAGTGCACCCCCTGCCGGGTGGGCTGCGAAAAAGCCGTCAAGCTGATGAGCGAGAAGAAGTGGGATCAGGGCCTGCTGGAAGAGCTGAGCACCGCAATGGTTGATGCTTCGATCTGCGGCTTGGGCCAGGCTGCGCCGAACCCGATCCGCCTGACCATGAAACACTTCCCCGAAGAGGTTTGAGCCATGAGCGATAAAGTCACATTCACACTCGATGGCGAACAGGTCACGGCAGAAAAGGGCCTGACCATCTGGGAAGTCGCCAACGGCCGCGGGCTGAAGATCCCGCATCTGTGCCACAAGCCGCAGCCGGGCTACCGCCCGGACGGCAACTGCCGTGCATGCATGGTGGAGATCGAGGGCGAGCGCACGCTGGCCGCCTCCTGTATCCGTGAACCTGCCGAGGGCATGGTTGTCACCACCAACAATGCGCGCGCCGAAAACGCCCGCAAGATGGTGATGGAGCTTCTGGTGGCTGACCAGCCCAAGAAGGAAGAGGCGCACGACAAGTCCTCCCACATGTGGGACATGGCTGAGCTGAACGGCGTCACCGAAAGCCGCTTCCCCAAGCTGGAAGAGGGCCGCATTCCGCTGCTGGACGACTCTCATGTCGCCATGAAGGTGAACCTGGACGCCTGTATCTCCTGCGGTCTGTGCGTGCGCGCCTGCCGTGAAGTACAAGTGAACGACGTGATCGGCATGGCCGGCCGTGGCCACGATGCATATCCGACTTTCGACATCGCCGACCCGATGGGCCAGTCCACCTGTGTGGCTTGCGGCGAATGTGTGCAGGCTTGCCCGACCGGCGCGCTGATGCCTGCAACCGTGCTGGACGAAAACCAGGTTGGCGACAGCAAGGACTACGACTCCGAGACCGAAAGCGTCTGCCCGTTCTGCGGCGTCGGCTGCAAGGTCTCGCTCAAGGTCAAGGACGGCAAGGTCAAGCACGTCGAGGGCATCAACGGCCCGGCAAACGAAGGCCGCCTGTGTGTGAAAGGCCGCTTTGGCTTTGACTACATTCACCACCCGCACCGCCTGACCAAGCCGCTGATCCGCCGCGATGACGCGCCGGCTAAGGGGCTGAACGTCGATCCGGGCAACCTGTCGACCCATTTCCGCGAAGCGACCTGGGAAGAGGCAATGGATCTGGCCGCTAAGGGCCTGATCAAGCTACGCAACGAAGACCCGAAATCGGTTGCGGGCTTTGGCTCGGCGAAGTGCACCAACGAAGAGGCCTATCTCTTCCAGAAGTTCATCCGCCAAGGCTTCAAGCACAACAACGTCGACCACTGCACCCGTCTGTGCCACGCATCCTCGGTTGCGGCGCTGATCGAAAATGTGGGCTCCGGCGCTGTGACCGCGACCTTCAACGAGATCGAAAACGCGGATGTGGCGATCGTCATCGGCTCCAACCCGATCGAGAACCACCCGGTGGCGGCAACCTACTTCAAGCAGTTCACCAAGCGCGGCGGCAAACTGATCGTGATGGATCCGCGCGGCGTCGGCCTGCGCCGGTTCGCCACTGAGATGGTGCAGTTCCGTCCCGGCGCAGACGTGTCGATGCTGAACGCGATCATGAGCGTGATTGTCGAGGAGGGCCTGTACGACCAGGAATACATCGACAAGTACACCGAGAACTGGGAAGCGGAGAAACAGCATCTGGCGCAGTTCACGCCTGAAAAGATGTCTGAAATCTGCGGTGTCTCGCCTGAGCAGCTGCGCAGCGTTGCGCGCACTTTTGCAAAGGGCAAAGCGGGCCTGATCTTCTGGGGCATGGGTGTATCTCAGCATATTCACGGCACCGACAACTCGCGCTGCCTGATTTCGCTGGCGCTGATGACCGGCAACGTTGGCAAGCCGGGTGCCGGCCTGCACCCGCTGCGCGGCCAGAACAACGTGCAGGGCGCGTCCGACGCGGGCCTGATCCCGATGTTCTTGCCGGATTATCAGACCGTGACCTCGGATGATGTCCGCAAGAGCTTCACAGACGTCTGGGGCGGCGGCGACTTCTCGAACGAGAAGGGCCTCACCGTGACCGAGATCGTCGACCAGGCCTATGCCGGCAACATCAAGGGGATGTACATCCAGGGCGAAAACCCGGCGATGTCAGACCCGGATGCCGATCACGCGCGCGATGCCTTTGCCAAGCTGGAGCTGATGATCGTTCAGGACATCTTCCTGACCGAAACGGCGAACTATGCCGACATCATCCTGCCGGCCTCGGCGCTCTATGAAAAGAACGGCACCGTGTCGAACACCAACCGTCAGGTTCAGCGTGTTCGCCCCGCCGTGGCCCCTCCGGGCGAAGCGCGTGAGGATTGGCAGGTCACTGTCGAGCTTGCGCAGCGCATCGGCCTGCCATGGGACTACAAGGATGTCAGCGAAGTCTTTGCCGAGATGAAGCTGAACATGAAGTCCCTGAACAACATCACTTGGGAGCGTCTGGAAACCGAGACCATCACCTATCCGTCGCTGCATGAGACCGACCCCGGTCAGGCGATTGTGTTCGGTGACGGCTTCCCGCGCCCCGAGGGCCGTGCCCGCTTTACCCCGGCATCTGTGATCCCACCGGATGAAGCACCGGATGCGGAATTCCCGATGATCATGACCACCGGCCGCCAGCTGGAGCATTGGCACACCGGGTCGATGACCCGCCGGTCCAAGGTTCTGGATGCGGTGGAGCCGGAGGCGAACTGCTCGCTCAACCCGCGCACGCTCAAGCTTATGGGGATCGAGCCCGGCGAGATGATCCGTCTTTCGACCCGCCGCGGCTCGATCGAGATCATGGCGCGGGCCGACCGGGCGATTGCTGAGGACATGGTGTTTGTACCCTTCGCTTATGTGGAGGCAGCGGCAAACATCCTGACCAACCCGGCGCTGGACCCCTATGGCAAGATCCCCGAGTTCAAGTTCTCGGCGGTGAAGGTCGAGAAGATCGAAGGGCAGATCGCAGCTGAATAAGGCGGTCAGGTAAGGCTGAACAGGGCGGGCGTGGAAACCTCGGTTCCGCGCCCATGCTTTTCGTCGCGGCTAGCGTAAAAGGAAGAAGGGTGGGTGGAAAAAAACCCTTGCTTTTTCTTCAAAAACACCAC
>NZ_JBSWYB010000039.1:0-39996 GCF_056160905.1 Leisingera sp. ABD4_442
CTCTGCTTGCTGGCCGCTGCCGCGCTGGAGCAGCGGAGCGCCACCGAATGGCTCCAAAGCCCGCACCTTATGGCTGATTGCCAAATCTGTGATATTCATTCCCTCCCCCTCCCCCCCCCCCCTTCCCCCCCCTCCCCCCCCTCCTCCCCCCCCCCCCGCGCCGCACAGCGGCGCCAGGCCCAACTGGAGCGGGGCAATCTTTGATTGATCCGGTCCGGGCGGGAGATTTCCCCCTTCTGAACCCGGCCGCTGAATGGAAACGCAAAAGAGCCCCCGCGCGCGGCGCGGGGGCAGGTCTTCGAGGGATGTCTTGGTCCGGTTTTCCGTTGAACCGGTTCAGGTTTTCCATTCGGAAGGATCGCGGTCGGCAAAAGCTGCAACCAGGAAGTCGATGAAGGCGCGCACCTTGGGCTGGGTGAATTTGCCAGGCGGATAGACCGCGTAGATGCCTTGGGTTTCCATCGGCAGACTGGGCATCACGTCCTCGACCAGTCCTTCCTCCAGCGCTTCGGAGTAGAGGTAGCTGGGCAGATAGGCGATGCCGAGGCCCGAGATCGCCGCGTTCAGCAGCGACTGCCCGTCATTGACCGACAGCCAGCCGGAGGTACGCACCTGGCGTTTTTCGCCTGACGGTGCGGTGATCTTCCAGACATTGCCGCTGGACTGGCTGGAGTAATGCAAAAGCTTGTGGTTGTTCAGCTCGTCGATTTTCTGGGGCCGGCCGTATTTCTCAAGATAGGCAGGAGAGGCGATCATCCGCTTGGTGGTTTCGGTCAGCTTGCGGGCGCGCAGGGAGCTGTCTTCCAGCTCGCCGATCCGCACTGCCATGTCGAAACCTTCGGAAATCAGCTCCACATAGCGGTTGTTCAGCACCATATTGACAGTGATGTCCGGGAAATCGCGCAGGAAGTCCGACAGCACCGGCGACAGGTGATTGACCCCGAAATCGGTGGCGACCGAAATTCGCAGCAGGCCGGAGGGCGCAGATTGCATCGAGGTGACCAGCGCGTCTGCTTCGCCTGCGTCATTCAGCACCCGGCGGGCCCGGTCGTAATAGGCCAGGCCGATCTCGGTGGGCGAGACCCGGCGGGTGGTGCGGTTCAGGAGCCGCGCGCCAAGGCGGGCCTCCAAGCTGGAGACATGTTTGGAGACGGCAGATTTCGAAATCCCCATCTTCCGCGCCGCATCGGTGAAGCCCCCTTGGTCCACCACATTGGCAAAGGCCTCCATTTCCGTCAGTCGGTCCATGTTCACCCGTCCTCGCAATTCCTTGTTGCCCTCAGTGTTGCAGGTGAAATCGGGCAAGATCGGGGCAGGCTTGGGATAATTGCGAGGTTTCGTGCGGATCGTTTGCGCTGTGGAAACGGCGGCGGCTTTGGCCGGCGGGACGGCAGTAGGAAGGTTAAAATACCTTTAAAATGTGAGTTTTATCACCAGAATCCACAGGGGCAGGGTGATTGCGCTGAGGAGTGTGGATTGCGCAATTAGCGTGGCAGCAAGCTCCCGGTCGGCGCCAAAGGCGGAAGCCAGCACATGAGCGGCGGAGGCCGTAGGCAGAGCAGCAAACAGCACCAGAACAGCGGCCAGGCCGGCCTCCGCGCGCAGCAGCAGGCAGGCCGCCAGGACCAGCGCCGGAACCAGCACCAGCCGCACCAGGCACAGATAGCCGTTAAAGAGATCCAGCCGCGCAAGGGCCCGCCAGTTCATCGTGGCGCCAATGGAGAGCAGCGCAATCGGAATGGCGGCATGGGCCAGCATTTCGGCCGGGGCCAGGATCGGGGCCGGGATTTTATAACCGGACAAGCCAACTGCGACGCCTGCAATGGAGGCCAGCAGGAAGGGATTCAGCGCAATCTTCAGCACTGTTTCCCGCAACGACAGGCTGCCGCCGCGTGACAGCGCCGTGACGGCCAGCACATTGGCGACCGGCACCGCCATGCCGATGGCAACAGCCATCTGGCCGGTCAGCTCTGTGCCGATCGCGGGCAGGGCGACAAACGCAATGGCCGTATTGAAACGCCAGGCGGTCTGCCAGGCACCTGCAAAGTCGAGAAAGCTGCTTGCTCTGAAACTGCGTGCCAGCAGGCCGAGGCCCAGTGCCAGGGCCAGGATGCTCCAGACTGCAGGGCCGATACGGCCCAAATCGGCTGCCGCGATGGGCCGTCCGCAGGCTGCAAAGAACAGCAGAGCCGGAAACAGCACCTCGAAATTCAGCTTGTCGAGACCCTGCCAGGCCTGCGGTGCCAGCCGCCTGCGCACCAGGCCGCCCAGTGCGACCATCAGGAAGCTGGGGGTAAGACCCATCAGAATGACTGCAAAAACCACGGCGGCCCCCTGCCTTGCTTTACGCTGGCGACAGTGGCGCCGCTGGGTGCGGCAGGCAAGCAAAAGCATGAGACCGGCATGGGCCGGGCGCTTTGCTGACGCAAATTTGTGCATCCTGGAAAGGCGGTCGGATTGCCGCCAGCCCATGCACAGCTAGCTTTAACGTGATAGCAGAGCGAAGTGCTGGAGGAAGCGAGATGAAACTGCTGATTGCGGCTGCGGTGTCTGCCTGCCTGGCGGCCCCCTTGCTGGCGGGCGGGGAGACGCCTTCGAACCCAGGGGCAAAGGTGTATTTCGCCAATGTTGAAGATGGGGATACGGTCACGTCGCCGGTGACGCTGGTCTTTGGCCTGTCTGGCATGGGGGTGGCGCCGGCCGGGGTGGCGAAGGAGAACACCGGCCATCACCACTTGCTGATCGACCGGCCGCCGCTGGGCGAAGGGGAGGAGGGCGCAGATGAGCTGGCCTATGGCCTGCCTTCTGACGAAAACCATCTGCATTTTGGCGGCGGCCAGACCGAGGTGACGCTGGAACTGTCTCCGGGCCGCCATACGCTGCAACTGGTGCTGGGCGATGCGGGCCATGTGCCGCACGCGGTGCCGGTGATTTCTGAGGTGATTACGATCACGGTAGAGTGACGCTTCAGCCCGGAGCGAAACATCCGGGCGGCGGCACAGGTTAGGCAGGAGGACCCAAAACAAGAGGACCTTCCATGCTGACCTGCATCATCCGCTATAAAATCGACCCGGCCAAGAAGGCGCAGTTCGAACAATACGCCCGCAACTGGGGGCAGGCGATTCCGCGCTGCGGGGCGGACCTGATCGGGTATTTTGCCCCGCACGAGGGGTCTTCGACACTGGCTTATGGCATCTACAACGTGGAGAGCCTGGCGGAATACGAGGCCTATCGCGCGCGGTTGGCGGCCGATCCGCTGGGGCGGGAGAATTACGAGTTCGCGCAAAAGGAAAGGTTTTTGCTGCGCGAGGACCGAACCTGGCTGAAGCTGGTTTCGGAGCCGCATGGCGAGAGATAGGAGCAGAGCGGAATGATTGCCGTTATTTTTGAGGTCGAGCCGGCTGAAGGCATGAAGGACAGTTACTTTGAACATGCGGCCGGGCTGCGGCCGCTGTTTGAAGGGATCGAGGGTTTCATTTCGGTCGAGCGCTTCCAGAGCCTGGCAACGCCGGGCAAGCTGCTGTCGCTGTCGTTCTGGGAAAGCGAGGAGGCACTGGCGGCCTGGCGCCAGCTTCCGGCGCACCGGCGGCGCAGGCCAAGGGGCGCGGGGAGTATTTTGCGGACTACCGGCTGCGCGTCGCGGGTGTGATCCGCGATTACGGCATGGAGGCGCGGGCAGAGGCCCCGCGGGACAGCGTGGCCGTACACGGCTGATCTTTGTGCCAGCCAGAGTTGCCGCAAAGAATTTTGAAAGATCTGCGCTGATGCTTGTCCCAACTGCTGCAGCGGGCGGCTCCCGCCCGGCTTAGGCGCATTGAAATGCTCCTGCACCCGTTGGGCACGGCACTGCGCCATGACGCAGTGCCCTCCGCCGCGCCGCCGGCGCGGCGCCTGGCCCAACTGTGGTCCAGGCCTGAAAGAAAGGGCCGGGTGACGCAGGCGGGAGAGCTTCGGCCGCCTTAGAGACTGGCAGCCAGACGGGTGCCCTGATTGATGGCGCGTTTGGCATCCAGTTCCGCGGCCACATCGGCCCCGCCGATCACATGAGCGGTGATGCCGCGGTCTGCGAGATCATCAGCCAAGGACCGTTCGGAGACTTGGCCCGCGCACAGCACGATGGTGTCTGCCGGGATCACCCGCGGATTTTCCCTAGCCTCGCCAAAGCTAACATGCAGGCCTTCAGCGTCGATGCGCTCGTAGTTGACGCCGCCGACGAACTCAACGTTCTTCATCTTGAGTGCGGCTCGGTGAATCCAGCCGGTGGTCTTTCCCAGCCGCTTGCCGTGGCGTTCGGCCTTGCGCTGCAACAGCGTCACCTGGCGGGCAGGGGCTGCGGGCTGGGGACCGTCGGGGGCGAGGCCTGCGCGGTGTTCAGCCGGGTCGGCCACGCCCCATTCCTTCAGCCAGGCAGGCAGGTCGGTGGTGGGGCTGTGGCCCTCTTCCAGAAGAAATTCGGAGACGTCAAAGCCGATGCCGCCCGCGCCGACCACAGCAACGTGCCGGCCCGCCGGCTTCTTGTGGCGCAGCACGTCGATGTAACTCAGCACATTGTCCCGGTCCTGGCCGGGGATGGCGGGATCGCGCGGGGTGACGCCGGTGGCGATCACCACCTCGTCGAAGGCGGTCAGGTCCTCTGCCGCAACCTCACGGCCCAGCTCCAAGGTGATGCCGGCATCAGCCACCATCACCCTGTACCAATCCACCAGTCCCCAAAATTCCTCCTTGCCCGGCACCTGTTTGGCCATGTTGAGCTGGCCGCCAATTTCACCGGCGCGGTCGAACAGGGTGACCCTGTGGCCGCGCTGGGCAGCCGTTAGGGCTGTGGCGAGGCCTGCGGGGCCGGCGCCGACGATGGCAACGGATTTGGACGTGGCCGCGGGGTCGATCACCAATTCAGTCTCGTGGCAGGCACGCGGATTGACCAGGCAGGAGGTCAGCTTGCCGCTGAAGGTATGGTCGAGGCAGGCCTGGTTGCAGGCGATGCAGGGAGCGATCTGGTCCGCTTGCCCGGCTTCGGCCTTGGCCACGAAATCGGCATCCGCCAGCATCGGCCGGGCCATCGACACCATGTCGGCGCAGCCCTCGGCCAGCACCTGCTCGGCGACCTTGGGTGTGTTGATGCGGTTGGAGGTGATCACTGGGATGCCGACCTTGCCCATCAGCTTCTTGGTGACCCAGGCAAAGGCCGCGCGGGGAACCGAGGTGGCGATGGTCGGGATACGGGCCTCGTGCCAGCCGATGCCGGTGTTGAGGATTGTGGCGCCGGCCTTTTCGATTTCCTGTGCCAGTTGCACGACTTCCTCATGCGTGGAGCCGTTCGGCACCAGGTCGATCATCGACAGGCGGAAGATGATGATGAAATCGCGGCCCACGGCCTTGCGCGTGCGGCGCACCACTTCGATCGGCAGCCGCATCCGGTTTTCATAGGAACCGCCCCAGCGGTCGGTGCGCTTGTTGGTGTGGGTGACCAGGAACTGGTTGAGGAAGTAGCCCTCCGATCCCATGATTTCGACGCCGTCATAGCCTGCCTCCTGCGCCAGCCGGGCGGCGTTCACGATGTCGGCGATCTGCTTTTCGATGCCATCCTCGTCCAGCTCATGCGGCGGGAAAGGGGAGATCGGCGATTTCACAGGGCTGGGGGCGACGCATTTGGGGCCATAGGCATATCGGCCAGCGTGCAGGATCTGCATGGCAATCTTGCCGCCCGCCGCATGCACCCGGTCCGTCACCACGCGGTGGTTCTCTACATCCTTGGGCGAGGTCATCATCGAGGCCCCCGGCAGCACGGACCCTTCCAGGTTCGGGCCGATCCCGCCGGTCACCATCAGCGCCACCCCGCCGCGGGCGCGGGCGGCATAGAATTCTGCAACCCGGTTCCAGTCTCCGGTCTCCTCCAGCCCGGTGTGCATTGAGCCCATCAGCACCCGGTTCTTGAGCCGGGTAAAGCCCAGATCCAGCGGGGCAAGCAGATTGGGGTACGCTGTCATCGTAAAACTCTCCCTGGCAGTTGCCCCTAGGATCAAGGGCGCGGGCCGCCTTGTCACGGGCAAACGCCGCGTCACCCCCTTGCGTGCCCCGGCGGCAAGCGGTCTAAGGTTGTGAAAACCTTTGCCTAGGAGAGCCTGATGACGCCGGAAGAGATTGCCAAGCTGCCCTACCGCCCCAACGTCGGGGTGATGCTGATCAATGCCGAGGGAGCGGTGTTCGTCGGTCAGCGCAAGGACCGCTACAAGGACGCCTGGCAGATGCCGCAGGGCGGGATCGACGCGGGTGAGGACCCGCGGATTGCGGCGCTGCGCGAGTTGGAGGAAGAAACCGGTGTAGCGCCTGACCTGGTCGAGATCATCGCCGAAAGCAACGGCTGGCTGCCCTATGATCTGCCGCATGACGTGGTGCCCAGTTTCTGGGGCGGCAAATACCGCGGGCAGGAACAGAAGTGGTATCTGATGCGGTTCCTCGGCACGGATGACCAGGTCAATATCGAGACTGATGATCCGGAGTTCTCGGCCTGGTGCTGGCAGCCGGTGGAGAGCCTTGTGGAGAAGATCGTGCCGTTCAAGCGCGAGGTCTATGCGCGGGTGGTGGCAGAGTTCCGGGAGTATTTGTGAGATGCGGTTCTTGTATGGTTTGCTGAATGTCACCGCCCGTCTTATAGACCGGGCAGCGCACGTCCCGCCCCCCACTGGGCAGGTGCTTCGCTTCCTCCCCGGCGGAGCGGGCGCTGCCCTATCCGTGAGCTTCCTGATGTTTTTGGCCGGCCCGGCTGCGGCCCTCAGCTGCCTGGCCTGGGGTCCGGCGGACGCCTATCTGCAGGCCGCAAAATCGGACAGCGTCTACAACGTCATCGCAGGCGAGCTGCGGTTTGACGAAACCCTGCTGCCGCAGTCGCATGCTGATAATCCCAATGACACGCCGCCGCTGACCCGCGTCCCGGCGCAGCTGACGGGCAAGCTGCTGGAGGGCAAGTATTTCTCAGGCCGGGTTAATCTGCCGGTGACGCTGGAGGTGGAATGCCTGGGCCCTTGGTGCGGTGGGATGAAGTCCGGCGCGGGCTATGTGTTTTTTGCCGAACAGCGCGGGAAGGCGCTGGTGGTCCGGGCGAATGCCTGCGGCGGGCTTGCGTTTGATGATACACCGGAAGTGCGGCGGCAGGTGCTAGATTGCCACCGCGGTAAAGCGTGCGAGCCTGCCCTGCCGCAGTGATCCGGGTTACTCCGTCGGAGCGGTCAGCGGTTTGCGCAACCGCAGGCGGGATTGGCCAAGCCACAGGCTGAACAGGGCCAGCACGGCACCCAGCATCTGGTTCGGCGTCAGGGTCTCATTCAGCAGCAGCCAGCCCAGGATCACGGCAGACAGCGGGCTGAGCACACCCAGGAGCGAAACCTGCGATGGGTCGAGCCGGGCAAGGCCGCGGAACCACAGGATATAGGTCAGCGCGCCGCCGATGAGGCTCATGTAGGCAAGGCCCAGGATATTGGCAGCCGTGAAGACCGGCATCTCAGGCACTATCCACAAAGCAACAGGCACCAGCAGAAGCCCGCCTGCAGTCAGCTGCCAGGCGGTGAAGGTGAGGGGCGGCACCGGCGGCTGCCACTTGCGGGTGAGAACAACGCCGGCGGCCATCGACAGCGCTCCTCCGAGGCCGGCAAGAACGCCTAAAGTGTCGAGTTGGGCGGCTGGGGTCAGGACCAGCAGGGCGACACCTGCCATGCTCAGAAGCGAGGCGGCAATGGCAGCGGCGCGGATCTGCGTCTGCAGCAGCAAGGCGGACAGGAACACCACGATCAGCGGCTGCACCGCTCCCAGCGTTGCGGCAACCCCGCCCGGCAGGCGGTAGGCGGACAGGAACAGCAGCACCCAGAACAGCGAGAAGTTCAGCGCACCGAGAACCATCAGCCGTGGCATCCAGTTGGGGGGCGGCAGCCGGCGCACCAGCACCAGCAGAAGAAGCCCGGCGGGCAGAGCCCGCAGCAGCGCCACAACCAGCGGTGAGTGGCCGGGCAGCAGGGTGGTCGTCACAATGTAGCTGCTGCCCCAGATGGCGGGGGCCAGCGCGGTCAGCAGAAGGGTCCGGATTGGCATGTAGATCTCCTTATCTTGATGTCGAGATAATGGATTTTATCTTGACGTCAAGATGTAAAGGTCTACACCGTCGGCATGGATCATGTGGATTTTATCACCCTGCAATGGGGGCGGGAGCGGCCGGACCTGGATGTGACGGCCATGGGCGTGATTGGCCGGGTGGCGCGGCTGTATCTGGCCTATCAGCGTGAAATGCATAAGACCTTTGCGGAATTCGGGTTGAATGCGGCCAAGTTTGATGTGCTGGCCACGCTGCGCCGGTCCGGGGCTCCCTATACGCTGTCACCGGGCGATCTGCTGAAGGCGACAATGGTGGCATCGGGAACGATGACCAACCGGATCGACCGGCTGGAGGCAGACGGGCTGGTCAAACGGGAGGTGAACCCGGAGGACAGCCGCAGTTTTCTGGTCGGGCTGACAGAAGAGGGGCGCGCCTTGATCGATAAGGCGGTTACTGAGCATGTAAAAACCCAGGCGCGGCTTTTGGAGGATATGAACGCGCAGGAAGTTGCTGCGTTCACGGCACTTCTGGGCAGAGCCCTGGAGGCGGCCGGCGGCTGAGATTGCAGTCTGAACATCTGCTTTGCCCGCCGCAGGCAGGCAGGGTGCGCGAGGCGGCAAAGCCGCGCCGCGCTGTGCCCATCGGGCGGAAGCGCACCGTTAGGTGCGGTTCCGGCGGGCGGGAGGGCTGCGCAGGTTTAAACCAGCCCGGCCTCTTCCAGCAGGTGGCGCACATTGGTTTCAGGGCGCGGGCCGATATGGCGGATCACCTCGCCTGCGCAGATGCAGCCCATGCGTGCGCAGACTTCCATGCTGCGCCCTGTGGCCATGCCGAACAGGAAACCGGCGGCGAACTGGTCGCCGGCACCGGTGGCGTCCACGGGGGTGATCATCTCAACGGGCACGTCGATGCGCACGCCTTCGTTCAGTACAGTCACCCCGTCGCCGGACCGGGTGCAGACCACCAACGGGCAGATCGCCGCGGTCCTGGCCATCGCCTTTTCCAGTTCATCGGTTTCAAACAGGGCGCAAATTTCGTCCTGGTTGCCGATGACAAAATCCAGCTCTTCGCCGATCAGGGTTAGGAAGTCCGCGCGGTGGCGTTCAACGCAGAACGGATCAGAAATCGAAATGCCAACCCGGCCGCCGCCCTCGCGACATTTCCGGGCGGCTTCCATAAAGGCAGTCTTGCCCTTGTCCTTGTCGAACAGATAGCCTTCCAGGAACATGATCTGCGCATTGCCGGCAACCTCCTCCGGCACGTCGGTGGAGCTTAGCTCGGACGAGGTGCCCAGATAGGTGTTCATGGACCGCTCGCCATCGGGTGAGACAAAGATCATCGACCGCGAGGTTGGCAGCTCTTCGTCCGCAACCGGCGGGTTCACGAACCCGACGCCCTCGTTGTTCATCGCATCGGCATAGAATTTACCCAGCGCGTCGTCCCGGACCCGGCCGATAAACGCAGCCTCCAGCCCCAGCGCGCCAGCACCTGCGATTGTATTGGCCACTGAGCCGCCCGGCGTTAATACCCGGTTGCCCATCGCCGCATACAAATCTTCGCAGCGGTCGCGTTCGATCAGCTGCATGATGCCCTTTTCGATGCCCTGTTCGGCCAGAAAGCTGTCCTCGCACTGCGCGATCACATCGACCACGGCATTGCCAATACCGACGAGCTGATAGGTTTTGGTCATGGTCCCTCCTCGGGGGTTCCGGAGCGGTTTTGGTCGTGGCCACTATGCCGCCAAAAAAGTTTACAGATTCTTGTCTTCGTACATGCAGAGGTCGCGGATCAGGCAGCTGCCGCACATCGGCTTGCGCGCCTTGCAGTGATAGCGCCCGTGCAGGATCAGCCAGTGATGGGCGTGCTGCTGGAAATCCGCCGGGATGTTGTCCTCCACCGCGCGCTCCACGGCGTCCACATCCTTGCCCGGCGCGATGCCGGAACGGTTGCCGACCCGGAAGATATGGGTATCCACCGCCTGCGCAGGCTGTTTCCACCACATGTTCAGCACCACATTGGCGGTTTTGCGGCCCACACCAGGCAGTGACTGCAGAGCAGCGCGGGAATTCGGCACCTCGCCGCCGTAGTCTTCGACCAGGATCTTCGACAGTTTGATCACGTTCTTGGCCTTGTTGCGGTAAAGGCCAATGGTCTTGATATGCTCGATCAGCTGCTCTTCGCCCAGATCCAGCATTTTCTGCGGGGTGTCGGCGATCTTGAACAGCTCGCGGGTTGCCTTGTTCACACCGGCATCGGTGGCCTGTGCTGACAGCGCCACCGCCACCACCAGCGTATAAGCGTTGACATGTTCCAGCTCGCCTTTGGGTTCGGGCTCAGCTGCCTGGAACCGCGTAAAGATCTCGCGGAGCGTATGATAATCGAGTTGCTTTGCCATGGCTGCGCTTATGGCCTGTTCTCACCCGCGGGCGCAATGATTTAGCGAGCCGGGTGCGGGAAGCTTGGCAACCCTGCGGCGCTGGTGCAACCCGGGTACAAGACCTTACTCCGAATTACAGGCCTGGAATATTGCACCGTCTTCTGCGAGCCGGGATTGCTCGCGTTTCCAGCCTGCCTTGTCGGCAGCTAGAACTGCAGCAGGAATGATGTCCACTTTAAAGCTGCGGTTCAGGGCGCCGCAGGCTGTATTCTTGACGCAATGGCATCCATCAAGGCCCGTCATCTGCAGTGTGCCGATGCGGTTTTCTGCCAGATAGTCTTCAAGCGCCGGCGAGGAAAAGGCGTCGCCAATATGTTTCACGAACTCAGCCGACACCGGCAGCTGCAGCCGCGGGTCCAGCCCCAGGCCTGCTGAGTCGCGGTTGCCCAGGCCCTGGTTGGCCCAGCTGTTCAGCCGGTTGGTCCACCAGCCCTTCATGACGTGACGGATCACGATCACCGGTTCGCCGCGGGAGAGGGCTTTGCGGGCAAGCTGCTGGATGCAGCTGATGGCGGCGAGGAGATCTGCCTCGCTCCAGTCCCGCCCTGCTTGCAGCCGGGTGAAATCCTCCTGCATGTCGATCACCAGCAGCGCAGTGCCGGGGCGTTTGGCGGGGTCAATGCGGGGGCCGCGGGTCGGAGCGGTCATCCGCCGGATCCCCCAGGCCGTATAAGCGGCGGCCAGTAGGCCCATGCCGCCCAGGATCCAAAGAACAATCATGTCAGCCCTCCTGCGCCTGGTTCAGGAAGAAACGCGTGAGCGCCAGTTGCACCCGGTGGTGCGTGGCGATGTCCGCGTCGGAGAAGCCTCTGGCAAAGTCTTGCAGAACCGCAGTTTCACGGGTCCGGATCTCCTGGATGATCTCCGCGCCGCGGGGGGTGAGCCGGTAGCAGGAGCTGCCCTTGCGGGCCGGGTTGGGGTTGGCCTCGATCAGCACCTCCTGCCGCAGCTCCTTCAGGGTGCGCGACACGAACTGCCGTTTCAGCTGAAGATCCTTGCCCAGCTGCGGCGCTGTGGCGCCAGGGCGATTGAGCAGCCCTTCCAGCAGCGCGCGCTGGCCCAGGGTGATGCCGTGCGGCAGGGTGCCTTGCTCGACCGCGGCGGTGATCCCGCGCAGCAGCGGGCGGGTGGCCTGCACGGCCTCGTAGAGCTGATCCAATGCCTGTGTCATGGCGGCAGGGTAGGTGCAGGAGGGCTATTAGTCAATTGAGTTGACAAGAGGGAGGCTCAGGTAACCGCAACTTCCGGGTCGATTGCCAGCGCTTTGCGCAGTAGGTTGAGGAGCAAGTCAGAACAGGTTGGGCCGATGAATATCGAAGCACGGGAAAACACCTATCATTACGGCGTCATGCGCCGGGCGATCGAACTGATCGACGATGGCGGCGAAGATCTGACGCTGGAACAGCTGGCCGCCCGCATGGACATGAGCCCGGCGCATTTCCAGCGGCTGTTTTCGGCCTGGGTCGGGGTCTCGCCCAAGCGCTACCAGCAGTATCTGCGGCTCGGACACGCCAAGGCGCTGCTGCGCGAGCGATTCACCACGCTGGAGGCCTCCCATGCGGTGGGGCTGTCAGGGTCCGGCCGGCTGCACGACCTGTTTCTGCGCTGGGAAGCGATGAGCCCCGGCGAATACGCCCGCAAGGGTGATGGCTTGCGGATCTTCTGCGGCTGGTTCGACAGCCCCTTTGGCTTGGCCCTGGTGATGGGGACGGAAAAAGGTATTTGCGGTCTGGCCTTTGCCGCTGAGACCGGGGCGGAACCGGCGATGGCGGACATGCGCGCCCGCTGGCCGCAGGCGGAGTTCATCGAGGACCCCACCGCGTTGCGGCCGCTGGCCGAGGCAGCCTTTGCCCAGAAGGGCGAGACTGCCTTGCACATGATCGGCGCGCCCCTGCAGATCAAGGTGTGGGAGGCGCTGCTGCGCATCCCCACAGGCCATGTCACCACCTATTCCGAACTGGCCCAGGCGATCGGCGCCCCCAAGGCGGTGCGCGCCGTTGGTACCGCAGTCGGGCGTAACCCGGTCAGCTGGCTGATCCCCTGCCATCGTGCCTTGCGCAAGTCCGGTGCACTGGGCGGCTATCACTGGGGCCTGCCTGTCAAACGCGCGATGCTTGCCTATGAGGCTGCGCGGGATGAGGAGGCTGCGGCAGATGATATGCGCGCTGCCGGCTGAACAGGCGCTGCAGCAGGCCGGCGGCAGGGCGTTCGGCGGCTTGCTGTGTCTCGTGGCGCAGGCGGGCAGCGTCCCGCTCCGCTTCATAAGGTTTTGGAAGGCGTTGCCGGGTGTCCCAGCGGTCTTTGCCCAGGGTGATCATGGTTATCCAGTCATAGGTCAGCATTAGTTTCTCCTTTTCTGAGGGCAGAAAAACAGACCACTGCTGACAGGCTGCTGTCAGTGGCCTGTGCTAAGATGTCAGCAGACTGTCACTGGAGCCTGCCCATGCCGCGTACCGGACGCCTGTTCGAAATCATCCAGATCCTGCGTTCTGCTGCGTCACCGGTGCGGGCAGAGGATCTGGCACAGATGCTGGAAGTCAGCAAACGCACCATCTACCGCGACATCGCGGCGCTGCAGGCGATGCGTACGCCGGTCGAAGGCGAGGCTGGGGTCGGCTATATCCTGCGCAAGGGATATGATCTGCCGCCGCTCAACTTTGATGAGGAGGAGCTGGAAGCGTTGCATGTGGGGCTGGCAATGCTGATACGCACCGGGGATGGTGCGCTGCAACAGGCGGCAGAACGGGTCAGCCGCAAGATCACCGACGTGCATGCCACTGCCGACTGGCTGCAAGTGGCGCCCTGGGGTGCGCCGCTGGATGATCCGGACCAGGGATGCGTGTCCAAGGCGCTGCTGCGCCAGGCGGTGCGGGAAAGCCGCAAGCTGCGGATCTCTTATGTCAGCCCGGACAGCGGCGAGACCTGCCGCACCTTGCGCCCGCTGGCGCTGATTTATCACATAGAAAGCACCATGCTGGCCGCCTGGTGCGAGCTGCGCAGCGGTTTCCGCCACTTCCGGACCGACCGGATGTTCGCAGCAGAAATGCTGGAGGACGGTTTTGCGCCTGAGGCCGCAACGCTGCGAAAGCTGTGGATTGAGCAGGAAGGCTGGGACTTTGCCTTTGCGCCCTGAGGCGGCTTTGCGCGGTATTTCGCCAATGTGAGGCAATCCTGCCTTGAGAAGGCGGCACAGCGGCACGATATTTGAGCGGAACGCCGGGCGCGGCCCGGATTTGAGAAAGAAGAAGGCAGATTTGATGATGCAGATGAAACTCACCACGGCAGGATTTGTTGCCGCCGCGCTGGGCCTGAGCGCCTGTACCGATCCGGCAACCATCGGCACGCCGGGCAGCAATACCCAGCAGGGCGCTATCCTAGGCGGCATCATCGGTGCCGGTGTCGGAGCCATTGCCAATGATTCCGACCGCGGCCTGGGGGCTGTGACCGGCGCGCTGGTTGGTGCCACTGCCGGCGGGGTGATCGGCAACCAGCTGGACGCGCAGGAGCGCGAACTGCGCCAGACCTTGGCCAATGACTCGATCACCATCGTCAACACTGGCGACCGGCTGATCCTGTCCTTCCCTAACGATCTGACCTTTGCCACCGACAGCTATGCAATCGCGCCGGCGGTGCAGGGCGATCTGCGCCGGGTTGCCGACAGCCTGGTGCGTTACCCCAGCAGCACCATCCAGGTGATCGGCCATACTGACAGCGATGGCGATGCCGGTTACAATCAGGGCCTGTCGGAGCGCCGCGCCAATGCGGTGGCCGACCAGATCCAGGCGGGCGGGGTGCCCTATCACCGCATTCGCATCATCGGCCGCGGCGAAGAGCAGCCAGTGGCCTCCAACCTGACGCCGGAGGGCAAGGCCCGCAACCGCCGCGTCGAGGTGGTGGTGATCCCGCAGGCGGCCTGACCCCCGGCACTTGCGGAACTTCACGGCCCGCCCCGTTTGGGGCGGGCTTTTTCATGCCGCAGGTCTCCTGCTGTAGCCTTGCACATGACCTGCGCGTTCATGGATGTTTTCAGACAAGGCACGCCGCATACATGATGCGCACCAAGGAGACGCACAAAAAGGAGCTTCCGATGGCCGACCCCGTATTGCTCACCATTTCCGGCTCGCTGCGCAGCGCGGCCACAAACCGCAAGCTGCTGGCGGAAGCTGCCCGCGTGTTCGGGCCCGCAACTGTGGTGGCGGCGGATTTGAACCTGCCGCTTTATGATGGCGACGCCGAAGCCGCGGAAGGCATCCCGGCCGCGGTGCAAGCGCTTGCGGATCAGATTGCGGCGGCGGATGCCATCGCGATTTCCACCCCGGAATACAACAAGGGGCCCTCCGGCGTGCTGAAAAACGCGCTCGACTGGGTCAGCCGCACCGAAGGCAACCCCTGGGCGGACAAGCCGGTCGCAGTGATGTCGGCGGCGGCCGGCCGGGCCGGTGGCGAGCAGGCACAAGCGCTGCTGCGCGGCTTTCTGGTGCCTTTCCAGCCGCGGGTGATTGCCGGGCCGGGGGTGCATCTGGCCGGATCAGGCAAGGAGTTCGACGAAGCCGGGCGGCTGATCAGCGAACAGTATGAAGGCACGCTCACCAAGCTGATGCAGAAGCTGCGCGCGGAAGCCGTGCACTAAGCTTGCCTTGCAGCCGGCCGCGGCTAAGGTGGCGGCATGAGTATTGCAAGCGCACCGCCGCAGCAGCGGCTGACGGACATGATGGATCCGGCCCGGGCCGCTGCCTTTCAAACCGCGCTGGGGCTGGAGCCGGACATCGGCGCGGGCAGCGCGCTGCCGCCTTTCTTTCACCAGCTCTATTTCTGGACGCCGCTGCCGCCCGGAAACCTGGGGCGGGACGGCCATCCAAAGGTGGGCGGTGCCGGGCTGATCCCGGACCTGGGCCTGCCGCGGCGGATGTGGGCTGGCGGGCGCTTGCGGTTTGAGGCGCCTTTGCGGGCAGGTGTTGCGGCCGAAAAGATGTCCGTATTAGAGAAGGCGGAGCGCAAAGCCGGCCGCACCGGCCAATTGGGCCTGGTGACCCTGCGCCATGAGATCCGGCAAGACGGGCGGTTGTGCCTCACCGAGTGGCATGACCTGGTTTACCGCGGGGACCCGGACCCGGCTGCGCCCAGGCCGGTGCCGCCGGCGGCGCGGAGGGATGAGACAGATGCGCGGCAGGTTTCCTTCAGTTCAACCCTGCTGTTCCGCTATTCGGCGCTGACCTTCAACGGGCACCGGATCCACTATGATCTGGACTATGCCCGCGATGTCGAAGGGTACGAAGGGCTGGTGGTGCATGGCCCTCTATTGGCGCAGCAACTGATGCTGCTGGCAGAGGAGCTGATGAGCCCGCTGGCGGAGTTTTCCTTCCGGGCGACGTCTCCCCTGATGCATTTCGAAACCGCTGTTTTGTGCCGCAACGGCCGGGACCTGTGGGTACGCGGGCCGGACGGGCGGCAATGCATGAGTGCAATTGCAGTGCCGCGCGGCTGAAGGAGGTGCTCCCGCGCCCCAAGCTGCCCTGGCGGGCAGATTAGGGGCTTGGGCGTGGCGCTGCTGCACAGCGCAGGGGATTTTGCTGAGAAGCGCTTGATGGGCAACGCTGCCCCTCAAGGCGCCGACTCAATTGTGAAACGCCCTTTGACGCCTCAAGGGTTAACCGCGCGTGCCGCGCGGCGGCTGCGCCGCCCTTGACCCGCCAAAGGGCAGGAGGTGCGCGCCGGTCAGAGGTTGTCTTCCACCCGGAAGCCCTGCGGAATGTTGTCATTGTCTTCCAAGAGCAGGTCCGCCATCACATGGGCTGCCTTGGGCGCCATGCCAAAACCGATCTTGAAGCCGCCGTTGGCGATGAAGTGGCCCTCGCGCCCTGGCCAGGCGCCCAGCATCGGGGCGCGGGATTTGGCACGGGGGCGCACGCCGGCCCAGCGTTCGATCACCTCAGCGCCGTGCAGCACCGGCACTGCCGTGCGGGCGCGTTCGATCACATCGTCCAGCTGTTCGTCCGTTGCCTTGCCGTCCTCGAAATCGCGTTCGCTGGTAGAGCCGATCGCCAGGGTGCCGTCGGCGTGGGGAATGATATGCAGCCCATCGGCATAGAGCTGCGGCACCTCGCCCTCGTGGAAGCGCAGGAGGGCAGCCTGGCCCTTGACGCCGCCGCCGATGGTTTTGCCGATGATATCGTTCAGCTCCAGGAGACCCGCATAGCCTTTGGCATGCACTACTTTTCCTCGATCGGGCACTTCGGGCTGCACTTCTACGCCCATCACGGCGAGGGCGGAGACAAGCGCGGCGCAGGCGCGGCGGGGGTGCATGCGGGCGCTGAGAGTGTCGTGGATTACATAGCCGGTGGCGCTGGGCGGCACCCAGGGGCCGAGGGAGGCGGCCTCGCAGACCCGCCATTCAGCCGCGTCTTGCCAGAATTCCTGCGCGGTGGCTTCCCGCTGGCGGGCAAGCTCCAGGGTGCGGGTGTCATTGATGGGCTGCAGCCGGCCGGTGCGGCCATAGCCGGGCGAGACGCCGCCGGTGGCCTCGACCTCTGCCCAGAACGCTTCGGCCATCAAAAGGCTTTCGAGCTGGAACTGTTTCTTGGGGTTCCAGTTCTCCGGCACATGCGGGGCGAGGGCGCCGACCAGCCCGCCGCTGGAACCCGCACCGGCGCCAAACGGGTCCACCACCTGCACAGTTGCGCCGCGCCGGGCGCAGACCCAGGCAATCGACAGGCCAAAGATGCCTGCGCCGCGCACCGTGATATCTGCCATTGCCATTTGCCGTTCCTTTCGCCAGTGTCGCGCCGTTCCGCACAACCGCTTAGAGGATTATAGCATGGCAGACCAGCAGGCCCGCCTCAGCTGGCGCGACGGCACCGTTCCGGTGTCGGATCAGTTCGATGATCCCTATTTCTCTATCCACGACGGGCTGGCGGAGACGGAACATGTGTTTCTGGCGGGCAACGATCTGCCCGCACGGTTTGCACCGGGGTTTCACATAGCCGAGCTGGGGTTCGGCACCGGCCTGAACATGCTGGCGGCCTGGCGAGCCTGGGAAGCGGCGGGGCAGGAGGGCCCGCTGCGTTTCACCAGTTTCGAGGCTTTTCCGATGGCGCCCGAAGATATGGGCAAGGCGCTGGAAGCCTTCCCCGCCGTGGCCCCTTGGGCAGAGAGGTTCCTGGCAAAGTGGCAGGGCACGGGCACGTGCGATCTGGGAACTCTGCAACTGGAGGTGATCCAGGGCGACGCCCGCATGTCGCTGCCGGAGTGGACAGGTGAGGCAGATGCCTGGTTTCTGGACGGGTTCTCTCCGGCCAAGAATCCCGAATTGTGGGAGGAGGCGCTGATGGCGGAAGTTGCGGCGCATACCGCGCCGGGCGGCTCGGCGGCGACCTATACCGCGGCCGGATTCGTGCGCCGCGGGCTGGAGGCGGCAGGATTCGAGGTGGCCCGCATCCCCGGCTACGGGCGCAAGCGGCATATGACAAAGGCGACAAAGGCATGACCCAGGCAGCCCCTGCACAGACCCGGACCGGCCAGGCGCAGACCAACAATGTGACCGCCGGCATCCTGCTGATGATCGCGGCGACCGTGGTCTTTGCCTTGCAGGACGGCATCTCGCGGCATCTGGCGGGCGAGTACAACACCTTCATGGTGATCATGGTGCGCTACTGGTTCTTTGCGCTGTTCGTGCTGTCGCTGGCCGCCCGCGCGCCCGGCGGCATCCGCAAGACCGCGCGGACGGAACAGCTGGGGCTGCAGATCTTCCGCGGCGTACTGCTGGCGGGTGAGATCTGCGTTGCGGTTTACGGCTTTACCCTGTTGGGGCTTGTCGACAGCCTGGCGGTTTTCATCTGCTATCCGCTGCTGGTGGCGGCCCTCAGTGGCCCTGTGCTGGGCGAGAGCGTCGGCTGGCGGCGCTGGGCGGCGATCGGGGTCGGCCTTGTCGGGGTTTTGATCATCCTGCAGCCCGGGGCAGGGGTGTTTGACGTGGCCGCCATCATCCCGTTCATCTCGGCCTTGATGTTTGCGGTTTACGGCCTGGTAACCCGCTATGCCGCGCGCAAGGACAGCACCGCCACCAGCTTCTTCTGGACCGGCATTTCCGGCATGGTTTTCATGACGGCGGTGGGCATGTGGTACTGGGAGCCGATGAGCCCCGATGACTGGCTGTGGATGGGGCTGTTGTGCGTGTCCGGCGTCACCGGCCACTGGCTGCTGATCAAGTGCTACGAGATGGCCGAGGCCAGCGCCGTGCAGCCCTTTGCCTATTTCCACCTGATCTGGGCGGCCATCCTGGGCGTTACCGTGTTTGGCGAGGTGATCCGTGCCAACGTGGCCATCGGCACGGCCATCATCATCGGCGCCGGCCTGTTCACCCTATGGCGCGAACGCGTGAAGGGTTGAGCCTCTCAGCTCCTGCGAGAAGGGCACCGGCAAGGGCGTCTTGCCCAGCCGGGCCCGGTAGACCGGCAGGCTTTCGGTGACCCGCATCACATAGTTACGGGTCTCGTTGAAGGGGATGTGCTCGATCCAGTCGATAATGTCCGGATCGCCATCCCGCGGGTCGCCATAACGCTCCATCCAGGCCTTGGGGCGGTGCGGCCCTGCGTTATAGCCCGCGGCCATCATCACCACATTGCCGCGGAACGCGCCTGCCAGCCCGGCCAGGTAATTGGCGCCCAACTTGGCGTTGTAATCCCACTCTGCGGTCAGGCGGGAGGTTTTGTGGTTTGCCAGAATGCCCAGCTCAGTCGCCACCAGCTTGGCCGTCGCGGGCATCACCTGCATCAGCCCGCGCGCGCCTGCGTGGCTGATCACGCCCGGGTCAAACTCGCTTTCGCGCCGCGCGATGGCCAGGGTCATCTCCTCGGCCATCGGCAGCTGCCGCTTGGCGACCGGGTGCAGCGGGTAATAGGCGCCCTCCAGCTCCAGCCCGCGCCGTGCTGCGCGTTTCGAGATCATCACTGCCAAATGCGGCTGATCCAGCTCTACCGCCATCTGCCCCAGCTGGCGCGCCTGCACTGGCGGCAGGGTCTCGACCAGATGGGTGAAGAAGCGTTCGGCCAAGGCCAGTTCGCCGGCCTTCAACAGCTCCAGACCGGCATGGGTGACCGAGGATTTCGCAAATTCCGCGGTGCTCCAATCCGGCAGCTCTGCCGGCTTGGTCAGCGCCGGGTCAAACGGGCGGCCCAGCTGCTCGGCGGCCAGCAGCCCGTAAAAGGCGGTCTGATACTCCGCCGCCTGGGCATAGGCTTCATAGGCCTTGTCGGCCTCGCCCATCGCCGCCTGGGCACGGCCCAGCCAATAGCCGCCGCGGCTGACCGAGATCGGCGTCTCGACCGAAGCCAGAAACCGTTTGAAATGCACGGCGGCCAACTCAGGATCACGCAGTTTGCGCAGCGCGATGTAGCCCGCCAGCCATTCGCAGTCCGAATAGCCATAGCCGTCCTCGGGCGCAGCAAAATGATAGGCGGCCAGCTGATAGGCGCGCTCATAGTCCTTGTCCCGCATCAGCTGCCGGGCCAGGTCGCGGCGGCGGCGCAGCCATTTGCCGGGCTCGCCCAAGGCCTTGGCGCTGGTGCTGCGCTCCATCATCATTGCGATAGCGCTTTCCTGCAGCCGCTTGCGGTCGCGCCAGGCAAAGCGGTCATAGGCGAGGCCTGCCGAACCTTTCAGCCGGGCGGGCACGGCGGCAATCTTGCCATCCACCCCCGGTGCGCGGTCCTGCAGCGCGATACGAGCTTCGGCCAGCTTGCGCTCGCCCTCGGGCACCAGCAGCAGCATCCGCTTGGAACTGACCAGGTGGTCGTCCCACAGCAAGCGGTCCAGCCGGGCGGTGTGATGCGGTTTCAGCAGCTTGGCGAAATCCCGCATGTAGTCCTTCTGAATGGCGCTGCCCATCGCCATGGTGCGCCAGGCCAGCACGATCTCCGCCTCGCCGTCGCCGCGCCGCCCGGAGGCGATCAGCGCCTTGCCCAGGCTCAGCGCGCCCTCGGCGGTCTGCGGGCGTTCCTTGGCATAGAAGGCCAGAACCGCCTCCCGGCCTGCCCTGGCAATCGCATTCTCGTTCTGGCGCCGCAAATAGGCCAGCCCGGGCCAGTCCGGCCGCCGCTCCAGGAATGCCACCGCATCGCGGGCCGAGCCCAGACCGGCGCGCAGCCGGTGCCATTCGATGATATCGCGGGACACGCTCTGCCGCTTCCCGGCCTCGCGCCCGGCCTCATCCCATTTCTCGGCCCGCATCAATTCCAATGCCTCGCCCAGCCCGCGCGCCTGGGCAGGCGCCGCGGCAAAAGCTGCGGTAATCAGCAGAAACAGGGCCAGGATGCGTGTCATCTCTTGCATTTTCCAGCAGTCCGGGGATAGAGGCTTGAACGTTACTCATTGGCGTGCCGGTATCAACTCAAATCCCCGGCATTCCGTATCTTGACGGCGGCGGATTGCCGCCTGCACCACTAGCGAAGGGAGCGTGCCCATGTTCAAAGGCTCTATGCCAGCACTCGTCACCCCGTTTTCGAACGGCGAGCTGGATCTGGATGCGCTCAAACGCTTGGTGGAATGGCAGATTGCCGAAGGCTCCACAGGCCTGGTGCCGGTCGGCACCACCGGCGAAAGCCCGACCCTGACCCACGAAGAGCATGAGCTGGTCATCGCGGAAACCGTCAAGGCAGCCGCCGGCCGGGTGCCGGTGATCGCCGGTGCGGGCTCCAACAACACCGTCGAGATGATTCGATTCGTCGAGTTTGCCGCGAAAGCTGGTGCCGATGGCGCGCTGGTTGTGACCCCTTACTACAACAAGCCGACCCAGCGCGGCATGCTGCAGCATTTTACCGCAGCCCATGACTGCGCCGAGATCCCGATCATCATCTACAACATCCCGGGCCGCTCGATTGTCGACATGACGCCCGCCACCATGGGTGAGCTGGCCAAGCTGCCGCGGATCGTGGGTGTGAAGGATGCCACCGGCGACATCGCACGCGTCAGCCAGCAGCGTGCCTCCTGCGGTGCGGATTTCATCCAGCTGTCCGGGGAAGACGCCACCGCGCTGGGCTTCAACGCCCATGGCGGCGTGGGCTGCATCTCGGTAACCGCCAACGTGGCACCGAAGCTCTGCGCCGAATTCCAGGCCGCCACCCTGGCAGGCGATTACGCCAAGGCGCTGGAATATCAGGACAAGCTGATGCCGCTGCATGAGGCGATCTTCATCGAGCCCGGCCTGGCGGGCGCCAAATACGGCCTCAGCAAGCTCGGCATGTGCAGCGAAGAGGTCCGCTCGCCGCTGACTACGCTGGAAGACAGCACCAAAGCCGCCATCGACGCCGCCATGGTGCACGCTGGCCTGCTGTAAGACGCACGAGCCTATCCAAACAGCAAGGGCGGCCTCCACTGGAGCGCCGCCCTTTTTGCTTCTTTCTGGTCCCAAATACCCCGGGGTGAATTGCCCCGGAGGGGCAAGAGGGGCTGGCCCCTCCCGCCCGCTCTACGCCAGCGCTTCGGCCAGATGCGCGGTCTTGTCCGGATTGCGGGTCACATAAATGCGGGACACCCGCCCGTCCCGGATTTCCAGGGAGGTTGCCTGCAGGATACCGTCCTCGGCCCAGTGCAGGATGGCGGGCAGGCCGTTCAGCTGGCAGGTCCGCCAGCAGTCCGGGTCGCCTTGCCCGTATTTGCGCGCAATGCCCTCGATCAGACGCAGAATCTTGGCGCGCCCGTAAATCGGGTTCAGCGCCGCCATCGCCTTGCCGCCGCCGTCGGAAATCAACTGCACGTCCTGTGTCAGCATCCGGGTCAGAGACGCCATGTCGCCGGTGCGGGAGGCATGAAAGAACGCCTCGGCCAGCTCCAGGCCCTGTTCCGGGCTGTCCGGCGCCTTGGGCGGCAGCTGCTGCACCTTGCGCCGGGCGCGGGCCGCCAATTGGCGGCAGGTTTCGGGCGTGCGCTCCAGCGCGGCGGCGATGTCCTCATAGGCGCCGTCAAAAATGTCATGCAGCAGGAAGGCTGCGCGCTCCAGCGGCGACAGCCGCTCCAGCGCCAAAAGAAGCGCTACCGTCACGTCATGGTCCAGCAGCTCGGTGGCATCTTCGGTCAGAACCGGTTCGGGCAGCCATTCTCCGGGGTAGGTCTCGCGCCGGGCGCGGGCCGATTTCAGCTGGTCCAGGCACAGCCGCGTGGTGATGCGCATCAAATAGCCGGTTGGATCCTGGACCTGTGCCTGCGGTGCTCCTTGCCAGCGCAGGAATGCCTCCTGCAGGATGTCCTCGGCATCGCTTACCGTGCCCAGCATCCGGTAGGCGGCCGCGAACAATCGCGGCCGGGCTGCCAGGAACGCATCAGTTGCTTCTAGATGCTGCTGCGGTTTCATGCGGCACTTGCCCCCCCGGCGGCAGGATGCGGGGTGCGGAAGCCGATTGCAATCCGGTTCCAGGCGTTGATGGCCGAGATCAAGAGCGTCAGCGCCACCTGCTCGCGCGGCTCGAATTGCTGCTGCACCGCCGCATAATCGGCATCGGGCGCAGAGGTTGTTTCAACGCGGGTCAGCGCCTCGCACCAGGCCAGCGCAGCGCGTTCCCGGTCCGAATACAGCGGCGACTCGCGCCAGGCGTTCAGCAGGTGCATCCGGTCCTCGCTTTCGCCATGGGCGCGCAGGTCGTGGCTGTGCATGTGGATGCAGTAGGCGCAGCCGTTGATCTGCGAGGCGCGCAGTTTCACCAGCTCCACCAGGCTGTGCTCCAGAGTGCTCTCCTTGAACAGTTTTTCCTGCTCCAGCATCGGCTGAAACAGGTCGGAGGCGATGGAAAAGTAGTCAAGGCGCGGGGTCATCTGTCTGTTCCTTTGTTGATGGCTTCAGGAACAGGACGAGGCAGCCAGGCGGTTTGTGACAGGGCCGGAAGAAAATTCCGGAAAAAAGTTCGGGGCGCCGCAGTGGGCGCCCCGGGAATTGTCAGCGTTTGCCGTAGTAGAGGCCGACCACATGTTCGGCCTGGGCAAAGAACAGCCAGCGCGAGGTGGAGACGCCCGCCAGATGCGAAAGCACCGCAAGGGCGGCAAACAGATGCTTGATCACCACGCCCTGAACCGGGGTCAGGATCAGCAGGAGCGGCAGCGCAAAGCCCAGGACAAAGGCGATCATCCGCAGTTTCTGCGCATGCTTGCGGCCCACCACATGCACGAATTCCCGCAGCAGGTAGTTGGAGCCGGTATGCGGCGGCTCAAACGCCCGCACCGCGCCACGGTCGCCAAGGCCGGTGGCAGTGCCCAGATCGGTGCCGGAGGCCGCCAGCGCCTTGTCACCCTTGGCCCAATAGGCCAGTTGCACCGCGCCTGCGACGGCCAGCAGCCAGGGGGCCACGGCCTCGGCCCCGGCCAGCAGTGCGCCGCCTGCCAGGCTGAAGGAGAGGAACACCGCAGGCGTCAGCTCCATATTCCAGCGCGGGATGGTCTTGAGCTGGGTATAGATCATCGAGGTGGTGAAAACGGTGGCGAGGCTGAGTGCTGCGCCGATCCAGCCCAGCAGCGTCCAATGGCTGTCCAGAAAGATGGCGCCAAGGGCATAGAGGCCCATGACGGCCAAGGCGCCAACGGCACAGACGCCTTCGCGGCTGAGCCAGCTGGTTTTCCATTGGGTGAAGGCACGCCAGGCGCGCTCCGGGTGGCCCAGGTGGAAGGTGGAGGCCAACAGGCCACCGCAGGCCAGGCCAAAGGCGATGGCATAGAACACGAAGGCCACCGTGCCGGTCACCGCCGACTGGCCGAGGCCAAGGAAGAACAACAGGCCAAAGCCCAGGCCCGACAGGGTGGTGAAGATGATGACTGAGGGTGCGGGATGCATCAGTTAGCTCCTCCCGGAAGTTTGTCGAGAGCTTTGTCCAGCCAGCCCATGAAGCCCTGCGGCTCCTCAGCGACCGGCGCCAGCAGCGGTGCGAGGATGTCGATTTCCTCTTCGATCGTGTCCTTGGGGCGGGGCGGCAGGTACTTGTTCACCGGTTTGGTGCCCATTTCCGGCATCAGATCCATGCCGCCGCGTTCTGCCACCAATTTGGAGACATCGCTGTCCGGGTCGCCCAGATCACCGAAATGGCGCGCGCCTGCAGGGCAGGTCCGCACGCAGGAGGGGATGCGGTCCACCTCCGGCAGGTTCTCGTTATAGATCCTGTCAACGCAGAGGGTGCATTTCTTCATCACCCCCTCGGCCAGATCCAGTTCCCGTGCGCCGTAGGGGCAGGACCAGGCGCAGAGGCCGCAGCCGATGCAGTGGTCCTCGTTCACCAGCACGATGCCGTCCTCGGCGCGCTTGTAGCTGGCGCCGGTGGGGCAGACGGTGACGCAGGGCGCATCCTCGCAGTGCAAGCAGGATTTGGGGAAATGGATCAGCTGCGCGTGGCCTTGCTGCGGCTGCACCTCATAAGAATGCACCCGGTTCAGGAAAGTGCCCGAGGGATCGCCGCCATAGGGGTTCTGATCGCTGAGCGGCGCGCCGTAGTTTTCGGTGTTCCAGCCTTTGCAGGAGATCACGCAGGCATGGCAGCCGACGCAAGTGTCCAGGTCGATGACCAGGCCCATCTTGCGGTCTGTGGAGTTGGGGAGCTGGGTCATGTCAGCATACCTCCGCAATAGTGGTGAGGGCAGGCTGGGGCGCTGCCCCAGACCCCGGGATATTTCGGGCAAGAGGAAGGGGGCGGATCATTTGCCGACTTTCCACTTCAGTTCTTTGGGGCCGGTGCCGACGGGCGACTCCTGCGCGGGGAAAGCGGGCTGGCTTTCCTGCAGGTCTGCCGGGGCCGCGGCCTTTTCGATTTTGACCTTCAGGTCGAACCAGGCTGCCTGGCCGGTGATCGGGTCTGAGTTGGCCCACCGCATGCCGTCGCCCTTGGCAGGCAGCAGCTCGTGGATCAGGTGGTTGAGCAGGAAGCCTTTGGTGGCCTCCGGCGCATCCTCTTCCAGCGCCCAGGCACCCTTGCGCTTGCCGATGGCATTCCAGGTCCAGACGGTGTTGCTGTTCAGCGCCGCCATTTCCATCACCGGCACGGTGATTTCCCCGTGCGGCGAGCTGACCTTGGCCCAGTCGCCGTCCTGCAGCCCGTGCTCGCGCATCAGCTTGGTCGGCACATAAAGCGGGTTGCGGCCGTGCAGCTGGCGCAGCCAGGCGTTCTGAGTGCCCCAAGAGTGGTACATCGCCATTGGGCGCTGGGTCAGCGCGTTGACAGTGAAGCCCTCGTTGCCTTGCTGGTCGGTCTCGTACCAGATCGGCAGCGGGTCCATCACGTCCTTCACCCGCTGGCGCAGATGCTCAGGCGGCTGGCGCTCGCCATGGCCTTCGGCGGCAAGCTGGAACTTGCGCATCGGTTCCACGTAAAGCTGGAACAGGTAGGGCTGCGGGCTGTCATAGAGCCCCATGCCCACGGCCCAATCCTGATAGGCAGCGTTCCACGGTTTGTAGTAATCCGCACCTTCCGGGATGTGGGCCACATGGAAGCCGCCGTTTTCGATATACTGGTTCAGCTGCTCCGGGTTCACTTCGCCACGGCCGGTCTTGCTGCCGTCCTCACCACGGAAACCCGACAGCGGGCCGATGCCCGGCTTGCGCTCGTGGTTGACGATGTAGTCGGCGTAGTCCTTCCACTTGGCGCTGCGGTCCTCGTTGGTGAAGCCCGGCAGCTTCATCCGGTTGGCCAGCTGGATAAGCACCGTCTGGAAGCCGCGCACGTCGCGGTCCGGCTCGATTACCGGCCAGCGGATCGCATCCGCCGCCGCATCCGCCTCGCAGATCGGGCGGTCCAGCAGGGAAATGCAGTCGTGGCGCTCCAGATAGGTGGTGTCGGGCAGGATCAGGTCGGCAAAGGCCACCATTTCGGAGCTATAGGCGTCCGAGTAGATGATATGCGGGATCTTGTAGTCGCCGTTCTCATCCTTGTCGGTCAGCATCTCCATCACACCTTTGGTGTTCATGGAGGAGTTCCACGACATGTTGGCCATATACATGAACAGCGTGTCGATCTTGTAGGGATCGCCGGCATGCGCGTTGGAAATCACCATATGCATCAGCCCGTGGGCCGACATCGGGTTTTCCCAGGTGAAGGCCTTGTCGATCCGCGCCGGGCTGCCGTCTTCCTTCAGTGCCAGATGCTCCGGCCCGCGCACAAAGCCCAGGTGCGGACCGTCCAGCGGGGTGTCGGGCGTGGCCTTGCAGTGCGGGGTCGGATGCGCCTCAACCGGCTTGGGGTAGGGCGGTTTGAAGCGGAAGCCGCCGGGGACCTCGACGGTGCCCAGGAGGATCTGCAGCACATGCAGCGCGCGGCAGGTCTGGAAGCCGTTGGCATGGGCCGAGACGCCGCGCATCGAGTGCATGGCAACCGGGCGGCCCACCATCTTGGTGTGCTTCTCGCCGCGGAAGTCGGTCCACTCGCGGTCGAGCTCAAACGCCTCGTCAAAGGCGACGCGGGCCAGCTCGCCCGCGATAGCGCGGATGCGCTTGGCCGGGATGCCGCATTTCTCCGCGACCGCTTCGGGGGCGTATTCGTCCGCCAGATACCGCTCGGCCATCTGGTGGAAGACCGGGCGGTGGGTAACGCCGTCTTTTTCGTAGACCGCCGACAGGTCCGGGCGCACGCCGGGCTGGTCGAACGGGGTCAGCTTGCCGGTGTTGCGGTCGATGACCAGCATCTTGCCGTCCTCGTCACGCATCAGCAGGCCCTTTTCAGGGCCTTCCGAGGCGTTCACCAGAACCGGTGCATTGGTGAAGCGGCTGAGGTAGTCGAGGTCGATCTTGCCGGCCTTCATCAGCACGTGGATCATCGACAGGATGAACAGACCGTCGGTGCCCGGGGTGATGCCGACCCAATCGTCCGCAACAGCATTGTAACCCGAGCGGATCGGGTTGACGCCGATCACCCGCGCGCCGCGTTTCTTGATCTTGCCCAGCCCCATCTTGATCGGGTTGGAGTCATGGTCCTCGGCGACGCCGAACAGCAGGAACAGCTTGGTGTGGTCCCAATCGGGCTGGCCGAACTCCCAAAAGGCGCCGCCCATGGTGTAGATGCCGGCGGTCGCCATATTGACCGAACAGAAGCCGCCGTGCGCCGCATAGTTCGGGGTGCCAAAGCTTTGCGCCCAGAAACTGGTGAAGCTTTGCGATTGGTCGCGGCCGGTAAAGAACGCCAGCTGCTCGGGCGCCTCGTGACGCACCGGTTCCAGCCAGCCCACCGCAATCGCCAGCGCCTCGTCCCAAGAGATTTCCTTGAACTGGCCGGAACCGCGCGGCCCGGTGCGGATCATCGGGGCCTTCAGGCGGGACGGTGCGTTGACCTGCATGATCCCGGCTGAACCCTTGGCGCACAGCACGCCCTTGTTCACCGGGTGATCGCGGTTGCCCTCGATATAGGCAACCTTGCCGTCCTTCATGTGCACGTTGATGCCGCAGCGGCAGGCGCACATGTAGCAGGTGGTTTTGCGGATCTCGTCCGAGACCTTAGGCGAGGTGTTCAGGATTGGCTGCTGATGGGTCATGGGCGGGTCCTGTTGGGAGTTTCGGGCGACCGTATGACGGAATGCCTCAATTTGGGAATAGTGTTCTGCATCGGTTTGGGCTTTAGGAACGTTTGTTCAGATTTCCGCATGCTTGGCGCCAGCAGCCTGCAGGATAGTGACGGCGATGATCTGGGTCACATCTTCGGCGCTGCAGCCGCGTGACAGGTCGTTGGCGGGTTTCGCCAGCCCCTGCAAGACCGGGCCGATGGCGGAGTAACCGCCCAGCCGCTGGGTGATCTTGTAGCCGATGTTGCCGGCGTCCAGGTTCGGGAAGATCATCACATTGGCCTGGCCTGCAACGGCGGAACCCGGCGATTTGCGCTCACCGACCGAGGAGACAAAGGCTGCGTCGAACTGCAGTTCGCCATCGGCGGGCAGTTCGGGGTGCGCCTCCTGGAACAGGCCCAAGGCCTCGGTCACCTTGTCCACCGCCGGGTGCTTGGCGCTGCCCTTGGTCGAAAAGCTGAGGAAGGCCAGTTTCGGGTCCACCCGCAGCAGCGCACTGGCCGATTGGGCTGAGGCGGCAGCAATGGAGACCATCTCGGCAGGCTTGGGATCAATCACCAGGCCGCAGTCTGAGTACAGCATCGCGCGGGCGCCCCCGGGCGCGCTTTCCGGCGGGTACATCAGGAAGAAGGAGGAGACCATGCCCGCATCCGGCGCCATGCCGATTACCTGGATGGCGCTGCGCACCACGTCGCCGGTGGTGTGGACGGCGCCGCCGACGGTGCCGGTGGCATGGCCCAGGCGCACCAGCATGGCGGCATAGACCAGCGGGGTTTCCGCGGCGGCCCGGGCCTTGGCCTCATCCACGCCCTTATGCTTACGCAGCGTATAGTACTCGGCGGCAAAGCTGGCGGTCAGATCAGAGGTGGCCGGGTCATGGACAGCGACACCTTCGCTTGCTGCGGCGCCTTCAGCCTGGAGGGCGGCTTCGACCTCAGCCTGCGGGCCAACCAGGATCACATCGGCGATGCCTGCCTGCTGCGCGGCCAGGGCACCTGCCACCACGCGCGGGTCCGTACCCTCGCTCAGCGCAACAACGGGGCGGGTGGCCGGGGCTTCGGCTTTCAGAAGTTCGAGCGGGGACAAGGTATGGGTCACGGAAGGCGGTCCTGTAACAGCGGTTTCGGGGCAGGGCGGGACGGTCAGAACGCCAGCCGCGCGATATTGATCAGCGACAGTGCGGTCAGCATCAGCACCACCGCGCGGCGGAACAGCGACTGCGAGACCAGCTGGAAGGTGCGGGACCCGGCCCAAATGCCGAGGCCCAGAATCGGAAAGGCCAGCAGGATGCCGGTCAGGGTCTGAGGCCCCACCAGCCCGTTTGCGGCCATCACCGGCAGCGCCATGATGTCGATGCCGGTCAGAAATACGATCATCGTGGCCCGGAACACCGCAGGCGGCACTGGCTGCGCAGTCAAAAAGGCCGCGGTGACCAGGCCTCCGACACCGGCGCTGTTGGCGATGCCGGACAGCGCGCCGACGCCTGCGGTGCCATTGCGCCCGACGGGGCGGCTGACTTGCCAGCCGCTCAGCAGCACCAGGCTCAGCACCAGGATCAGGCTCGAGATTGCCAGCCGCGCCTCATATTCCCCCAGCCGCGCCATGATGGCGATGGCGGGAACGGTGGCAACTGCAGCGCCGCCCAGCAGGGCAAAGGCGCGGTGCCAATCTATATGCGGGCGGATGTCGCGGGCCTGAAAGGCGGTCATGGCGATTTCGCAGGAAAACACCACCGGGATCAGCGGCAAAGGATTGGTCGTCAAAGCCGCCAGAATGATAAAGATCGCGGAAAATCCAAAGCCGGAAAAGCCCCGGATCAGGGCCGCCGCGAATAACGCGGCGGCCAGAAATGCCCCCTGGCCGGTGGACAGGTCAAAGGGCAGATCCATGGTCTCAGACTTTCTGCGGACGCATGTCGTCCTTGCTGATGCCTGCAACCTGAACCGGCTTCTTCATTGCGTCGCGGCGGAAGGGCTCACCCAGTTCCTGGTTGATCATCGCTTCGATCAGCGTGGTGATGCCTTTCTTCTGGTCTTCGCAGGCCTGACGCACGGCGTCGGTCAGCTCGTCCATGGTGCGGGCCACAACACCCTTCAGGCCGCAGGCCTGGGCGATGCCGGCATAAGAAACCTGAGTGTCCAGCTCGGTGCCGACAAAGTTGTCGTCGAACCACAGGGTGGAGTTACGCTTTTCAGCACCCCACTGGTAGTTGCGGAAGACAACCTGGGTCACGGCGGGCCATTCCTCGCGGCCGATTGCGGTCAGCTCGGTCACCGCGATGCCAAAGGCGCCGTCGCCGGAGAAGCCAACAACCGGAACGTCCGGGCAGCCGATTTTCGCGCCGACAACCGCCGGCAGGCCGTAGCCGCAGGGGCCGAACAGGCCGGGGGCCAGGTACTTGCGGCCTTCTTCAAAGGACGGGTAGGCGTTGCCGATGGCACAGTTGTTGCCGATGTCGGATGAGATGATCGCATCCTTCGGCAGGCCGGCCTGGATCGCACGCCATGCGCGGCGCGGCGACAACCAGTCAGGCTTAGCAGCGCGGGCGCGCTCGTTCCAGGTGGTGCCGGGATCGTCCTGCTCGCTGTCCATCGAGGACAGTTCCTGCGCCCAGGAGGATTTGGTGTGCGCGATCAGCGCCTTGCGCTCTTCGCGGCCCTCGTCGCCTGCGGTGCCGGACAGTTTGCCCAGGATGGTGTCTGCAACCTGCTTGGCGTCGCCGACGATGCCGACGGTGACTTTCTTGGTCAGGCCGATGCGGTCCGGGTTGATGTCAACCTGGATGATCTTCGCGTCGGTCGGCCAGTAGTCGATGCCGTAGCCGGGCAGGGTGGAGAACGGGTTCAGTCGGGTGCCGAGGGCCAGAACAACGTCGGCCTTGGAGATCAGCTCCATGCCTGCCTTGGAGCCGTTGTAGCCCAGCGGGCCGGCAAACAGCGGGTGCGAGCCGGGGAAGGCGTCGTTGTGCTGGTAGCCAACGCAGACCGGTGCGTCCAGGCGTTCAGCCAGCGCCATCGAGGACGGGATCGCGCCGCCGATGACAACGCCAGCACCGTTCAGGATGACCGGGAATTTCGCGTTCGACAGCAGCTCAGCTGCCTCGTTGACCGCGTCGGTGCCGCCTGCGGGGCGCTCAAAGTCGACAACGGCCGGCAGCTCAATGTCGACGACTTGGGTGAAGTAGTCGCGCGGCACGTTGATCTGAGCCGGAGCGGAGTTGCGCTTGGCCTGCATGATTACGCGGTTCAGGACCTCGGCCATGCGGGACGGGTCGCGCACTTCTTCCTGGTAGCAGACGCAGTCGGCAAACATGCGCATCTGTTCCATTTCCTGGAAGCCGCCCTGACCCATGGTCTTGTTCGCGGCCTGCGGGGTGACCAGCAGCAGCGGGGTGTGGTTCCAGTAAGCGGTTTTCACGGCGGTCACAAAGTTGGTGATGCCCGGGCCGTTCTGGGCGATCATCATCGACATCTTGCCGGTGGCGCGGGTGTAGCCGTCGGCCATCATACCGCCGGAGCCTTCGTGGGCGCAGTCCCAGAAGGTGATGCCTGCAGGCTCGAAGATATCCGAGATCGGCATCATTGCAGAGCCGATGATGCCAAAGGCATGCTCGATGCCGTGCATCTGCAGGACTTTGACGAAGGCTTCTTCGGTGGTCATTTTCATGGCGGGTTCTCCTGAATGAGACGCGGAATTCCCCCGGACGCGCTGCCGGGAATTGACTCTGGTTTAGGGGGCGGGTGCAGACCGGGTTAGGGCCAGTTCTGAAACCCGGATAGGTCCAAAACTGGATCCATGAAAATAGTACCGCCGGATTTTCACATAAGCATCAGCGAGTCGCAGCGTGAGAGCGCCACAAAACGCGGCGGCTCAATGAGTGATACATTCGGTATCATTTGCGACAGCTTGCGAGAGCGGGGTTTTGGCTCAGCCCTGTTTCAGCGCTTTGGCCAGCAGGGCCAGCCCGGGCTCGATTCGGGTGGCAGGAATTGAGGAATAACCTAGCCGGTAAAAATTCTGCTTGCGGTGTTCGGCAGCAAAGAACGGCGCGCCGGGCTCGATAATGACGCTCTTTTCCTTCAGCCGCTCGGCAACCGCTGTGGCATCCACGTTTTCTGGCGCCTGCATCCACAGGGCCGAGCCGCCAAAGCTGCCGACACCGGCGATGGTCAGCCCGTGCTTGCGGATCGCATCCTCGATCACCGCGCGGCGGTCATGCAGCACCTTGGCAGTGCGGCGGATCTGGGCGTCGTAGTGGCCGAGCGACAGGAAATAGGCGACGGTGCGCTGCACATGCCCCGGCGGGTGCCGCAAGACGCTGGCGCGCAGGGCGCGGGCCTGTCGGATGAACGGTTCCGAGCCGACCAGGTAGCCCAGCCGAAGCCCCGGAAACAGCGACTTCGAGAAACTGCCGGCATAGATCACCCGCCCCTCCGTATCGAGCGACTTCAGCGACGGTGACGGTGCGCCAAGAAAGGACATCTCGAACTCGTAATCGTCCTCGACAATCACCGCGTCGATGTCGCTGGCGCGTTGCAGCAACTCCTTGCGGCGCTCCATCGGCATAGTGAAGGTGGTCGGACTCTGATGGCTGGGAGTGCAGAAAATCACATCGGTGTCTTCTGAAATCTGCTCCGGCGGCAGCCCGCCTTCGTCCACCGGGATGCAATCGACCTGGCAGCGGGTCTGCACCACCTGGTCGCGCAGGGTGTAATAGGCGGGATCTTCGACAGCAGCCCGCCGCCCGCGGTTCAGCAGCAACTGGCAGGTGATCCACAGCGCGTTCTGGGCACCCAGTGTGATCAGGATTTCCTCGGGCCGTGCAGTAATGCCGCGCCGGGGCAGGGTGTGCCGTGCGATATACTCCAAGAGCAGCGGGTCGTCCTGGTCGAAGTAGTCATTGGCCAGCGCGGCAAAGTCCTTTTGCCCCAAGGCCCGCAGCGCACACAGCCGCCAGTTGGCATGATCAAACAGCGAGGCATCGGCCTGGCCGTAGATGAACGGATACCGGTAATCGCGCCAGCCCTCGGGCTTTCTTGGCGTGTCGCCGCCAGTAAAGCTGCGCGCCAGCACCTTGCCCCAATCCATCGCGTCGCCGGACTTCTGCTGCGGCGTGTATGAGGGCGGCACCGGGGCGTTCTCCGACACAAAATACCCGGACCGCCCGCGCGAGGTGAGATAGTCATTGGCCAGAAGCTCAGTATAAGCCAGCGTCACCGTGATCCGGCTGATCCCAAGATGTGCCGCCAATTTGCGCGAAGAGGGCAGCTTCTCTCCAACCCGGAACCGGCCCGATAGAATGCCCTCGGCAATCATCTCCTGGATCTGCGCTTGCAGCGTGCCCTGGGCGTCCGGATTGAGAAAGAAGGTGTCGACAGAAATGGCCATGCGCCACCTTAGGGTGGACTTAAGCGCGGTGCAATCTGGACTTAGGGCCAGTTTGCGGAAATCTGCGGCATACTCTGGACTGCGGGCAGTGCCAACTGGCCGCAGTGTCCAAATTTTTGGCCATCTGGTGCTCAGGCGCCGGTATGGGCTGCTGGCATTCCTCTGTCTCTCTTGCGGGCGATGGCCCGGCCGCGCCTTAGTTCCGGCAAGTTGTCCTCTTGAAATTCGCTTAAAAAACTATAAAGCTAGTTTTACCGAAGCAATGGGAGCTGACATCATGCCTCATGAAGTGGAGTGGGAAGAAGCCGCACAGGGCTTTGCTGCGATGGGGTCCGAGGCCCGGCTGCAGGTGCTGCGCTGCCTGATCCGGGCCGGAGATGCGGGGCTGACCGTGGGGGAAATCCAGAACCGAACCGGCATCGCACCGTCGACGCTGGCGCATCATCTGAAGTTTCTGTCCGCTGCGGGAGTGGTCGAACAGGAACGCATGGGGCGTTCGACCATTAGCCGCGCCGGCTTCACCCGGCTGGAAGCGCTGGCCGCCTTCATTCTCAGCGAGTGCTGCGCGGACGCAGCCGGAAAGGCAGCAAACGATGGCTGATCTGACACAGAGCTCCCGGCCCGCGAAAACGCTGGGCAACTGGCTGAAGACCCCTTGGACCCTGAGCGTTGCGCTGCTGGCGGCGGCTGCGGTGCTGGATCCGGGCAACTTCGGCTCGGTTGCGGAATTCGCTGCGGCTGCCTTGATGAGCACCGCAAAATACATCCTCTTTGCGGTGTTTCTCTTGGCCTATCTCAAGGCAACCGGCGCCGAGGTGATGGTGGCCCGCGCCTTTGAGGGACGCGAAACCCGGATGATCTTCCTGGCCGCCCTGTTCGGCGGGCTGGCACCATTTTGCTCCTGCGAGGTGATCCCCTTTATCGCGGGCCTGCTGGCGCTGGGCGCGCCCTTGTCGGCAGTGATGGCCTTCTGGCTGTCCTCGCCGCTCATTGATCCTCCTACACTGCTGATCACCGCAGGCGCGCTGGGCTGGCCCTTTGCCATCGGCAAGGCGGCGGCGGCGGTGGCGCTCGGGCTGTTCGGCGGCTTTGCCATCAAGCTGCTGCGTGGTCAGGGTGTCTTTGCCAGCCCGCTGCGCCAGCAGCCGGCTGCCGGTTGCAGCAGCTGCGGCTCGCCGAAATTGGAGGCCAAGCCAAACTGGCGGTTCTGGACCGAGGCAGAGCGCCGGGTGAAGTTCCGCGCTGAATTTGTCTCCAACGGGGTGTTCCTGCTGAAATGGCTGGCGCTGGCCTATGTGCTGGAGTCACTGTTGGTCCATTACGTACCCGCGGATGTGATTGCAGGGCAGGTGGGGGGCGAGGGCGTGCTGCCGATTGCCATTGCGGCGCTGGTCGGGATGCCTGCCTACCTGAACTCCTATGTGGCGCCGCCCTTGCTGGCGGGGCTGATGGAGCAGGGCATGAGCGCCGGTGCGGCGATGGCCTTTATGGTGGCCGGCGCGGTGAGCTCGGTGCCTGCCATGGCGGCGGTCTGGTCGCTGGTGAAGCCAAAGGTCTTCGTCACTTATCTGGGACTGGGGGTCAGCGGCGCCATTGTCTCAGGCATCCTGTTCCAGATGTTCTGAGGCGCCTGCGGCGGGCCAAGAACTCCCGCCCGCCGCTGCGGCATCAAAGATGCCTTGCGCCCGTTGGCCCGGCGCGCGCTGACGCGCGGCGCATCCCGTCTTTCCGACCCGGTTCTTGCGGGAACGGGGCGGGCGCCGGCGGCAAGCGCAAGAAACGGGTCGAGGGCGCGCAAGCGCCGCGGTTAGGTCAAGGCATTCAACCTATGGAGGCTTTGACGATGGAACTGAAGGACAAGACACTGATCATCACCGGCGCCAGCAGCGGTATCGGCGCGGCGGCGGCGCTGCTGTTTGCAGCAGAAGGGGCCAATGTTGTGCTGGGCGCACGGCGGCAGTCTGAAATGCAGACCCTTGCCGGGCAGATCAATCAAAGTGGCGGCAAGGCGGCCTTTCTGGCCGGGGATGTCACATCGGAATCCTATTGCGAAGCCCTGGTTGCGCTGGCGGCGGAAGAGTTCGGCGGGCTGGACGGGGCTTTCAACAACGCCGGCATGATGGGCGATACCGGACCGGTGGAGCAGATGGATGCCGCCAATTGGAACGCAGTAATTGCGGCCAATCTGACTGGTGCGTTTTTCTCTGCCAAAGCGCAGGTTCCCGCCTTACGCGCAAGGGGCGGCGGCTCGCTGGTGTTCACCGGCTCCTTTGTCGGATTCAGCAATGGCGGCATGCCGGGCATGGGGGCTTATGCGGCCTCAAAAGCGGGGCTGATCGGCCTGGTGCAGTCGCTGGCGTCCGATCTGGCAGCAGAGGGCATCCGGGCAAACGCGTTGCTGCCAGGGGGGACCAAAACCGCCATGGCCGGCGATGATCCGGACATCCACAGTTTCATTGCCGGGCTGCATCCGATGAAACGGATGGCCGAGCCGAAGGAAATTGCCCAAGGAGCGCTGTTCCTTCTGTCGGACCGCGCCAGCTTCGTGACGGGCGGGCCAGTGGCCGTAGACGGCGGGATTGCGGCGCGGCTTGTCTGAACCGCGCCCCGGCTGAAGGTCCCGCACGAAAAAGCGCCCCGGCAGTGCCGGGGCGCAGTCAATTCGTCCAACAGGGAGAAGGTGTCAGCCGAAAACTTTGGTCAGGGCCTTGTCGACCGCATCGCAAATCGCGTCGATGTCGTCCGCGGTGGCGATCAGCGCAGGGCTGAAGCACAGGGTGTTGTTGCGGCCCGGCAGCGAGCGGTTGGTGACGCCGATGATCACGCCCTGCGCGCCGCAGTCCGCGACAACCTGCTGGGCCAGCTTCTCGTCCACCGGTTCCTTGGTTTCGCGGTCCTGCACCAGCTCAACACCCAGGAACAGGCCCTTGCCGCGCACATCGCCGATCACGGCGTGCTTTTCCTGCAGCGCGCGCAGGTTGTTCAGCATCCGCTCGCCCATGGCGACGGTGTTTTCCAGCAGGCCTTCTTCCTCAATGATGCGCATGTTCTCCAGCGCCGCCGCCGGGCCTGCAGTGCAGCCGCCGAAGGTGGAGATGTCGCGGAAGTAGTTCATCGGGTCGGCGCTGTCGTCCTTGAACATCTCAAAGACTTCCTCGGTGGTGACCATGCAGGCAATCGCCGCGTAACCGGAAGCCACACCTTTGGCCATGGTCACGAAGTCGGGCTTGATGCCGTACTGCTGGTAGCCAAACCACTTGCCGGTGCGGCCGACGCCGCAGACCACTTCGTCGATGTGCAGCAGCACGTCGTACTTTTTGCAGATCTCCTGCACGCGCTCCCAGTAGCCTTCCGGCGCTTCAATGACGCCGCCGCCTGCGGTCACCGGCTCCAGGCACAGGGCGCCAACGGTTTCCGGGCCTTCGCGCAGGATCACTTCCTCGATGGCATCCGCCGCGGCAATGCCGAACTCGCGGCCGGACAGGTGCTCCAGGCCCAGCTCATGCTTGCGGTATTCCATGCAATGCGGCACGCGGACAAAGTCCGGCGCAAACGGGCCGTACTGCGCATTGCGCTCGTCCTGGCCGCCTGCCGACATGGTCGCCAGGGTGGAGCCGTGGTAGTCGCGGTCGCGGTACAGGATCTTGGTTTTCTTGCCGCCGTATTTCTTGTGGGCGATCTGACGGATCATCTTGAAGGCCTTCTCGTTGGCCTCGGATCCGGAGTTGGTGTAGTAGACGCGGGTCATGCCCGGCATCTTTTCGATCAGCTTTTCTGCAAACAGCGCGCCGGGGATAGAGCCCGCGGAGTTGGCGAAGTAGCAGACTTTCATCAGCTGGTCGTAGACGGCCTTGCAGACGCTCTCGCGGCCATAGCCGACGTTGACGGTCCAGACGCCGCCGGAAACCGCATCCAGGAACTCCTTGCCGTTCTGATCCCAGACGCGCATGCCCTTGCCCTCGACAATGATGCGCGGGTCGGAGGATTCCAGCGCCTTGTGCTGGAACAGGTGGTGCCACATGTGGGCCTTGTCGGCCTCGACTACGCGGGAGAGATCGTTTTCGTTGAACGTGCCGTCCATGACATGTCCTTTCGGCGTTGGAAGTGAATCAGGCTGCCCGGGACCCTACAGGGCTTCTGAGGCGTATTATGTACCAGAAACGTCAGTTTCGTATAATTCGTTAGGGCCAGAGCATGTGGTTGCTTAGGTCCAGAGTCGGGCAAATCCGGCGGGCTGGCCGGCATGAAATGGAATAGAACAGATGTTTTGAAATTGCCTTCTTGAGAGCGGATGTGCCGCCGGGCCAGTCTGCACCAACCCCGGGCGCGAGTCGCGGCGGGGCAGGCCGCAAAGGAGGGAACCGGTGGCGGAATACGGATTGATGGTGGCGCCCAACGGTGCCCGGCGCACGCGCGGCGATCACGCGCAGCTGCCGATAACAGCGGCGCAGACCGCACAGACGGCGGCGGCCTGTTCCGCGGCCGGCGCCCAGGCGCTGCATTTGCACGTGCGCGATGATGCGGGGCGCCACTCGCTGGATGCCGGCCGCTACCGCGAAGCCCTTGATGCGGTGCAGGAAAGCGCGCCAGGCATGGCCGTCCAGATCACCACCGAAAGCGCCGGTATCTTTGACGTTGCTGATCAGCTTGCCTGTCTTGAGGCGCTGCGCCCGGCGGCTGCCTCGGTCTCGGTGCGGGAAATGGCACGCGATCCGCAGCTGGCCGCACGCGCCTATGCGCTGAGCTTGGAGGCAGGCACCAGGGTGCAGCACATTCTTTATGGTCCCGAGTGCATCGCCCAGCTGCAGGCCTGGTATCAGGACGGCACCGTGCCGGGCACCATGCGCGATGCGATCTTTGTTCTGGGCAAATACAATCCGCCGGTCCTGGCGCAGCCCGAAGGCCTGACGGCTTTCCGTGACGCCACGGCAGAAATAGGCCTGAACTGGACCGTCTGCGCCTTCGGCCGCCACGAGCACGCCTGCCTGCTGGCTGCGGTGGCCGCGGGCGGGGATGCGCGAATCGGATTTGAGAATAACATCGAAACACCCGAAGGCGGGCTGCTGGCAGATAACGCAGCCTCGGTCACCGCCTTTGTTCAGGCCGCAGCGGCCCAGGGCCATACTCTCAAGGAGCATCGATCATGAGCCATGTTTTCCCCCGCCACACCAAGGCTGATCTGCCCACCGCTGTTTCCGGCGACGGCTGCTACCTGATCGATGCAAACGGCAAACGCTATTTCGACGGCTCCGGCGGCGCCGCCGTGTCCTGCCTCGGCCATTCCGACTCCGATGTCATCAAGGCCGTGCAGGACCAAGCGGGCAAGCTGGCCTTTGCCCATACCGGCTTCCTCACCTCTGAACCGGCGGAGGAGCTGGCAGACCTGCTGGTCGCCAACGCACCGGGCGACATCGACCGTGTCTATTTCGTCTCCGGCGGCTCCGAGGCGACTGAGGCGGCCATCAAACTCGCCCGCCAGTACCATCTGGAACGCGGCGAACCGCAGCGCCGCCACATCATCGCCCGCAAGCAGAGCTACCACGGCAACACCCTTGGCGCGCTGGCCGCAGGCGGCAACGAATGGCGCCGCACCCAGTTCGCACCGCTGCTGATCGAGATCTCCCACATTTCACCCTGCTACGAATACGTAGGCCGGGCTGAGGGCGAGAGCAGCTATGGCTATGGCCAGCGGGTGGCAAATGAGCTGGAGGCGGAAATCCTGCGCCTCGGGCCTGATACCGTGATGGCCTTCATGGCCGAACCGGTGGTTGGCGCCACTTCCGGCGCAGTGCCGGCGGTTGAGGGTTATTTCAAGCGCATCCGCGAGATCTGCGACCAGTACGGCGTGCTGTTGATCCTCGATGAAGTGATGTGCGGCATGGGCCGCACCGGCCATCTGTTTGCTTGCGAGGCCGACGGCGTGGCGCCCGACATCCTGTGCATCGCCAAGGGCCTCGGTGCCGGCTACCAGCCGATCGGCGCCATGTTGTGCACCAAGCAGATTTATGAGGCGATCGAGCATGGCTCCGGCTTCTTCCAGCACGGCCATACCTATATCGGCCACCCGGTGGCCACCGCTGCGGGCCTTGCCGTGGTCAAGGCAATGCTGGAGCGCGGCTTGGTGCAGCGCTGCGCCGAGATGGGTGAAAAGCTGCAGGCGGCCTTGGAAGACCGCTTTGGCCAGCACCCCAACGTCGGCGACATCCGTGGCCGCGGGCTGTTCCGCGGGGTAGAGCTGGTCGCCGACCGCGACACCAAGGAACCCTTCGACCCCGCCCTGGCGCTGGCCAAAAACATCAAGAAAGCGGCGTTCCAGGCCGGCCTGATCTGCTACCCGATGTCCGGCACCCGCGACGGCCAGAACGGCGACCACATCCTGCTGGCGCCGCCCTTCATCATCACCGATGAGCAGATCACCGAGGTGGTGGACAAGCTGGAAACCGCGATCACCCAGTGCCTGCCGCGAATCTAAGCGGTTGGAAGAAATGACGCATCGCCCGGCCGCCGGCCGGGCAGCGCCCGTCCCGCCCCCCACGGGGAGGGCGCTTCGCCTCCCCCCCCGCCGGGACGGGTAATT
>NZ_JBSWYB010000040.1:0-39266 GCF_056160905.1 Leisingera sp. ABD4_442
CTCGGTGAAACGGCTCTTACGCATTCGTCTGCTCCTACATAGGTTGGGCAGACTCTACTTCATGGTGAGGGATTTTGCGGGGGGCAGGTCACCGTTTGAGTTGAAAACTGTTTTTCCTACGGAGTATTTCATGTCGGCAATCGAACGTTCGCGTGCACCGAGCACGCGGTCACTGGCTCCCTTGCCTTCGTCGATCTCTCCGGCAGCCTCCATTTTGAGAAGTGATGAGAACAACCAAACCAGCGAATGCGCGTCGATTAGCCTGACGGTTTCTAGGCCAGTTTCAGCCTTTATGGCGACACGGATTTTTGACAAGGTATCGGTGTACGCTTTGTAGTTCTCCCAGCTGCACTTGCCTCTTGTGCGCAGGTCTATACCAATCGCCTCAAAAGCCCTGTCAAAGCCTGTGGGCTGTATCGGCATGAAGCAGTCCAAATCTTTTAGGAAGAAGAGATACGCGAGCAGTGGGTACTTCCCGCCGGTCGCGTTTTTCAGAGCTTCAAAGATCGCTGCCTCATCTGCCTCTGCTTGGAACAGCTTGAAGATCAAATCTTCCAAGTGCCGGAGCCCGATGCCGGAGGTCTTTGCTTCTAATAGAGCGCAGTGATCGCGGTTGGCGTGACCGAAGCGATTCTGCCAAAAGACAAGATCGTTGTTTAGGTCCCCATGGGATGCTTGGATTTCAATTGCATCGATTGTCTGCTTGATGATCTTACCGCAACCGATATCTTCCTCTTTCCAACTGCTACTCTTCAGTTGCGCAAGAGCATGGTCTCTTAGGCGCGGCTTGTAACTCTCCCAAGCGGCAATCAATCCCTCGTCAAAACCTTTGAAACGATCGCCGGAAAAACGCTCCAGCAAGTCCTGGAAGCGCGCGAAAGCTGGAGCAAAGTCGAAGTCTTCTTCGCCGCTGAAGCTGTGCAGGCTGAATGCTTCACCAAGAGGTCGATCGACAAATTCAGATTTGAGCGGCGGCTCACCAAACACGGGAATCTCTGTAACCCTCAATGCAAGAGCCCGCTCAACCTCATCGGGCTCTAATGCCGGGCTCCATGCGGCAATTGCCCGTCCCTTCTCAGGTTGGTAGGTTCGAAAGGCAATCTGATCCAGCCGCACCAGTTGCGTCACGCGCCAACCTCGTCGAACAGGAAGGGCGAAAGTCCACTTGTCTTCCCAGCCATTTTCGCGCTTGCGCTGCATTCCCTTTTCAGAGGCTTTGTCGATGTCGCCGATCGGTGTGGTTTCGATCTGTAGGAAGCCCAAGACCCGCAATATGTCAGACGAAGCAGTGCTTGCGGAACCAGCGCCATAGATCATGATGAGGTCACCGGAAGTAGCCTTAGACAATATGTGCGTTCGATTGGCTTCCTTCGACCAACCGATATATCCATCTTCTTCGGGAGAAAACCCGAAGAAAGACCTGAGCCAGATATTGGGCAGTCTTGCTTCCATGCCGTTCTGCATAACCTCCCTTATTGCCTCAGACACGAGGCTGACCTTTCAGTTTACTCAAAGCACTTCGCGCTGTGCCGATTGTGCCTTTGAAGGTTTTCGTGGACGTCCATTTCCGCCAACCAGTTATTCGCTCACAATTTTGACGACCTCAACAAGTGGACGGCCCATAGCGGATGAGGTGGGTGGCTCCTGCTCCACCGGCATCGAATGTGCCAAAATGCAGTTATCATCGACTGCTAGGAAAGGAGCCGCCCAATGACAGTAAAGACCGTAGGTCTGGATCTGGCCAAGGATGTTTTTCAAGTGCATGGCATTTCGGAGAATGGTCGGGCTATCTTCAACAAGTCCATCAAGCGAGCGAAACTGCTTAGCTTCTTTGAGACGCTTCCACCGTGCAGGGTTGGCATGGAAGCCTGCGGCTCGTCCCATCACTGGGGTCGCGAGCTGCGCAAATTGGGGCACGACGTGAAGCTCATGCCCGCCGGATACGTCAAACCCTACGTGAAGCGCGGCAAGAACGACGCTGTGGATGCTGAAGCGATCTGCGAAGCGGTTCGACGCCCGACCATGCGCTTTGTCGAGATCAAGACAGAGGAACAGCAGGCCATTCTGTCAATCCATCGCACGCGTGATCTGGCGGTCCGTCAGCGTACGCAGATGGCCAACATGATCCGCAGTCTTTTGCGCGAATTTGGGCACATTTTGCCCATTGGGATCGAAGCCGTGACGGCTTTTGCAAAGCGTCACCTTGATGGCGACCAACCAGAGTTGCCGGAGATCGCGAACGGCATGCTTGGCATACAGTGCTATCAATTCATCGGCCTGAACGCGCGCATCGATGGATATTCCAAGATGATCGAACAACATGTCCTGCTGAATGCAGATGCGCGCAGATTGATGCGCATGCCTGGCATCGGCCCGATCACGGCTTCAGCGATTGCCGCCACGATTGGCGATGCAAAACAGTTCCGGACCGGACGCGATCTGGCAGCTTGGCTCGGACTGACCCCGCTGAACAAGTCCAGCGGTGGCAAGGAACGTCTTGGCAAGATCACGAAGCAGGGTGATCGCTACATTCGCAAGCTGTTGGTCGTAGGCATGACATCTCGCGCCGTGATGGCGAAACGCTCACCAGAAAAGGTTGATCTCTGGACGGCTAAGATCATCGCAGACAAACCATTCCGATTGGCAACAACCGCCATGGCCAACAAGGCCGCTCGGGCTATCTGGGCGATGCTCACGAAGAAACAGGAATACCGGCAGCCTGCGTTCTAACCGCGCCGCCTGCCCACGAGATGCAAGACGTTGAAGTGATGATGCGGAATTAAGTCAACCAAGAGCAAGGACACTCCGGGAAGGTCCGCGGCCCTCAGAGGTCGATAAGCCGAATGGAACCTCGCTCGCGGAATTCATCAGGGCCAGTGGCGACAACGTCGCCACACAAACAGGCTGCGTATTCCGGGCGCATGCGCCCGGTGATTCCGATCTGATGCGCCCACCCATTCCGATTTTATCCGCCCATCGATTCCGGGGTATGCGCCCACCCCTCTGACGTGTTGCTGCGAGGCGATCTGCAGCCCGCTACCTTGCCGTTCTTTTGGGACCGGAGGGAGCGCGATGAAGAGATTGCCAATGCGGAAGATACGAGACGTACTGAGACTTTCAGCCGAAGGCCTATCGACCCGCCAGATGGCGTCGAGCCTGGCGATTGGCCGCACGACCCTGCGGGGATACCTGGATCGCGCCCGCGATGCTGGCTTGAGCTGGCTGCTGCCGCCGGAGATGTCCGATGCGGAACTCGAGGAGCGGTTGTTCGCCGCGTCTGCTCGTGCCAGCCAGCGCCGTACATTGCAACCAGACTGGTCCTATGTCCACCGAGAGTTGCGCCGCAAGGGTGTCACGCTTTCCCTTCTGTGGGAGGAGTACCGCGAGGCCCATCCTGACGGCTATGGTTACAGCCGCTTTTGCGAACTCTATACCCGCTGGGAAGGCAAGCTGTCGCCGGTGATGCGCCAGCGCCATCCCGCAGGCGAGCGGCTGTTCGTCGACTATGCCGGTGCCACGATTGACGTGGTCGACCCCGAGACCGGCGAAGTGCGCGCCGCGCAACTGTTTGTTGCCACTCTCGGCGCTTCCAACTTCACCTTTGCCGAGGCGACCTGGACCCAGACGCTGCCGGATTGGATCTCCAGCCACGTGCGTGCCTTTTCCTTTATGGGGGGCGCGGCCGCCCAGGTGGTGCCCGATAATCTGCGGGCTGGCGTCACCAAGGCCTGCTTCTACGATCCTGAGGTCAACCGCACTTACGCGGATCTGGCCGCGCACTACGATACTGCCGTGGTGCCCGCGCGGCCGCGCAAACCAAAAGACAAGGCGAAGGTCGAGAGTGCTGTCCTGCTGGTCGAACGCTGGATCCTGGCGCGGCTGCGCAACCGGCAATTCTTCAGCCTTGAGGAAGTAAACGCTGCCATCCGCCCGTTGCTGGACAGGCTCAACAGCAAGGTCTCCCGCCACCTTGGCGCCAGCCGCCGGCAGCTGTTCGATCAGTTGGACAGGCCCGCCTTGAAGCCGTTGCCGGCGGAGCCCTACGTCTATGCCGAATGGAAGAAGTGCCGCGCAGGGATCGACTACCACATCGCAATCGGACGGCATTACTATTCCGTGCCGCACCAGTTGGTGAAGAAAGAGCTGTGGGCCCGCATCACCGGCCGCACGGTGGAGGCCTTCCATTGTGGACAACGCGTGGCTTCGCATGTCCGCACCTCCGGCAACGGACAGCACTCCACTCAGCGGGATCATATGCCCGCCCATCACCGGTTCCGCGAAGATTGGACGCCGCAGCGTATCCATGCCCGGGCCGCCCGTGTGGGCCCCAATGTGGCGATCTTCACCGAGGTGGTGATGCGCGGGCGCAAGCACCCCGAACAGGGTTACCGCACCTGCCTGGGCGTGATCCGGCTGGCCGACAAGTTCGGCCGGAACCGCCTCGACGCTGCCTGCAAGCGGGCGCTCGAGATCAACACCCGTTCCTATTCATCGGTCCATTCGATCCTGAAGAATGGGCTGGAGCGCAAGCCCCGCACCCGCGCCACGGAGGAGCCTGCAATCACCCACCCCAACATCCGCGGCGCCGACTACTTCCATTGAAAGGATATTTATGCTGACCCACCCAACCCTCGACCGCCTGAAAGCCCTGCGCCTTGATGGCATGGCAGAAGCCTTTGCCGAATTGCAGGCGCAGGACAGAGCCGCCGATCTGACCCACGCCGAATGGCTGGGCCTGCTTGCCGACCGCGAAGCCGCCAGCCGCGAGACCAAGCGCTTTGACGCCCGCATGCGCGCGGCCAGGTTGCGCCATGTGGGCGCCTGCCCGGAAGATGTCGATTATCGCGCCCCCCGCGGCCTCGACAAGGCGCTGTTCAAGAGCCTGCTCACGGGCAAGTGGATCGCCGAAAAGCGCAATCTGATCATCACCGGCCCGTGCGGGGTCGGCAAAACGTGGCTGGGCTGCGCTCTGGCGCAGACCGCCTGCCGCGATGGCGTCACCGTGCTTTACAAACGCCTGCCGCGCCTCTTCGAGGAGCTCGAAATGGCCCATGGGGATGGCCGCTTCCCCCCGCCTGTTCCGTAGCCTCACAAAAGCTCAGTTGCTGATCCTCGATGACTGGGGGCCGGACCGGCTAACCGCACCGCAGCGCCGCGATCTGATGGAGATCGTCGAAGACCGCTACGGCCGCGGCTCAACCATGATCACCAGCCAACTGCCCATCAAGGCATGGCACGATATCATCGGCGAACCCACATTCGCGGACGCTATCCTCGACCGCATCGTTCACAATGCATACCGCCTCGAACTCGAGGGGCAGTCTATGCGCAAGACCATCGCCAAAATGGATGACGGGACACCCCAAACCTGATACCTCGAAACCTATGCCTCACGGCAACGCGTCAAAGGTGGGCGAATAGCCCGGAACAGGTGGGCGCATGTTGTCGGAATGGCTGGGCCGATCCTCCGGAATACGCAAACAGGCCGGACAGACGACAGTACTGACTAAAATACCCGCAAATATCACCAAAACGCTTGCTATGCAGGAGCCACCCACAGATGTCCTTGGAGATCTTGGCAAAGCCACCGCCGCAGCAGCCGCAGGCCATCAGGCCGGAAAACAAGGTCTTGGGGCGGCGCCGGTCCCAGACCGGCACATTGGTGCCCGCGGTCTTCAGTTCGCCCTGGCGGGCCCGGACCGCATCCCAGAGATCCTGTTCGACGATCCGCAAATGCGGGACGTCGGTGACTGTCCAGTCGCTTTCCGGATTCAGGCGGGAGATGCGGTTTCCAGTTTGGGGGACCTTTACGTAACGCAGCCGGTTCCAGATCAGCCGTCCGTTGTAGAGCTCATTGTTCAGGACGCCGATGCCCCTTTGGCGGTTGCCATGGATGGTGGAGGCGCCCCATTGGCGGCCGGAAGGCGCAGGCACGCCTTCAGTATTGAGCGCCTCTGCGATCTTATTGGGGGACAGGCCCTTGGCATAATCCTGAAAGATCCTGTGCACGATCTTGGCCTCATTCGGGTTGATCTCGCGCTCGCCGCGGATCAGTTCACCATCCGCTCCGACCTGGTTCCTGATACTATAGCCGTAGGACTTTCCCCCGGCGGACTTCCCTTTCAGTGCCCTTCCCTTGAGGCCGCGGCGGGTTTTGTCGGCGAGATCCTTGATGAAGAGAGAGTTCATTGTCCCTTTGAAGCCGACATGGAGGAGATCAATCTCGCCTTCCGAAACCGTAAAGATCGGCACATCCAGGAAGTTCATCTGCTTGTAGAAACTAGCCGTATGCTCGAGGTCCCGCGCAAGGCGATCCAGGAACTCGGTCACGATCACGTCGAAGGCGCCGCCACTTGCGTCTTGCTGCAAGCGCTGAAACTCGGGCCGGTGCTGTGTCCGGCCGGAGACCACGTGGTCGGAATAGTTTCCTTCAACAATCCAGCCACGTGCTTAGATCATGCTGCGGCAGAGGCGAAATTCATCCTCGATCGAAGTGTCGCGGTGCAATTGCGTTGAATAGCGGGCGTAGATGGCAGCTCTGAGCTTGGGCTGGGACACGGCGGTTCTCCGGTGGTTTGATGTTAACCGAAAAAATTGCCGTCCTGGTGGTCGGATTTTGCGCCGCCGTTGACAGGTACTCTTCTCTGCCATTGCTCTGGCTGCAACGGTCATCTGCTGGCTCTGAAACTCAAAGTGTTCAGACTCTGAGCCACTACTGCTTCCGAGGAAAGGGGACGGAAGTTGGCTCGGAATCGGTAAACGGACGAGGATATCCCGCAGCTTTTGCGGGAGGTTGAACGGAAGTTGGCGGATGGCAGCGAAGTGCGCAGTGCTTGCCGTAGTGCCGGTGTTAGCGATGCGACCCTCTACACTTGGCGGCGCCGGTTCGATGGCATGGGCAGGTCTCAGCTGTCGGAGCTGCGCAGCCTGGAGAAAGAGAACGCCCGGCTGAAGAAGACTATGGCAGAGCTTGAGCTGGACAAGCTGATCCTCAAGGAAAGCCTGAGCTACCTAAAGCAGAAAGCCTGACGCCGAGCCAGCTTCGTCAGGCTGTCATTCACTCGCGTCAGTCTGGACCCGGATGCGTTCCGAAGACGTCCTGGAGGTGCTCTGCGGCATGTTTCTTCGCCACGGGAAGCCAGAGTTCGTCCGCAGCGACAACGGCCCGGAGTTCGCGTCTCAGGCGACCCAGAGCTGGCTCGAGAAAGTTGGCGTGAACCCGATCCGGATCTATCCGGGATCCCCTTGGGAGAACGGGTACAACGAGCGGTTCAATGGCACTCTCCGCCACGAGGTTCTCAATGCGGAATGGTTCACAACAACCAAACAGGCCCAGGCCGTCATCAATTGCTGGCTCAGACAAAACAATCAAACCCGCCCGCATCAGGCACTTAAAATGCGCCCGCCAGTGCTCGAAACTGAACTTCGAATTGGCAGATGGAAATGAGCCGGACAGGGCGGCACTAAATCGTGACACGTCCAAAGCTGATGCTTGATGGCTCCGAACTTCAGCTACTTTTGTTGATCCTGCGTACCTTATTGGGAACCCACTTGGACGGCACTTTGCTCAGATTGAATTTTGTCGACAGCCGCGGCATAGGCACCAGCCTTAGATGTCGATAGCCTCGCAGCGACCAGGGCCTCCGCCATGCCGACGGCACAGGAAACACCGTCGATCACAGGGATGCCAAACTCCTCAGATAGCATTTGCATCAGGTCTGTCATGCCAGCACATCCCAGAACAATTGCCTCGGCTTTGTCTTCAGTAATGGCTGCCGCAATCACTGACCGGATTTCCTCAAGGCTGCCAGGGTCGTTTTCTTCCAATTTGAGAACAGGAATATCGGTTGCTCTGATGCTGGCGCATTTCGCCTCCAGCCCATATCGTTTGACATTGTCCGAAATGCCAGCGACCGAGCGGCTGAGGGTCGTTACAACAGAGAACCTATGTGACACCATGGACGCCGCATGATAGCCAGCCTCACCAATGCCGATAACCGGGACGTCAAACAGGCAGCGCAAAGCATCAAGCCCGGTGTCGTCAAAACAGGCGATGATCACTGCGTCGGCATCCTTGTGTCGCCGCGCCTCGTCCAGCAGGCCGGGCAGGCAGGCCGCGACGTCATAGAACCCTTCGATGCTGTAAGGGCCGGATTTCGAATTCGTCGCCACGATATCAGTGTCCGGCCGGGCCACGTTCAAGGCAGTCGCTTCGGCCTTGCGTGTCATCGAGGCCGTGGTGTTCGGGTTGATCAAGAGTAGTTTCATGCCATTCCCTCACACATCGCCGCCAAGGTAGGCAGCCTTGATCCGGTCATCATGCAGCAGTTCTTTAGAGGTGCCTTCGATCACCACATTGCCGGTGCTCATCGCGTAGGCTCGGTGCGAGATCGACAGTGCCATACGCGAGTTCTGTTCGACCAGAAGCACGGAAACCCCTTCATCGCGGTTGATCGCCACGATAGAGCGGGCGATGTCTTGCACCAGCTTGGGCGCGATGCCCAGCGAAGGCTCATCAAGCAGCAACAACCGGGGCTTCGCCATCAGCGCGCGCCCGATCACCATCATCTGCTGTTCGCCCCCTGAAAGCGTGCCAGCCGACTGAGCGTATCGCTCCTTGAGCCGGGGAAAGCGTTCCAGCACGCCGTCCAGCGTTTCCCGCACCCCCGAACTCTTGCCGCGGGTAAAGGCCCCCATCAGCAGGTTGTCCTTGACGGTCATGTAAGGGAACACGCGGCGGCCTTCGGGCACCATGGCGATGCCTCCTGCCACGATGTCGGCGGGATTGCTGCCATCAATCCGTTGCCCTTCGAAATGCACGCTGCCCGAATGGAGTTTCGCCAGCCCGGTTACTGCCCGCAGGATCGAGCTTTTGCCCGCACCATTGGCCCCGATTAGCGCGACGGTTTCGCCTTTTTCCAGATCAATGGACACGCCTTTAAGCGCATAGACGTGATCGTAGTAGAGCTCAACATCCTTGAATTCCAACATCCTGCTCATGGCTTACATCCCAATCTCGTCATCGGCGCTGCCCAGATAGGCCTCGATCACGCGTTCGTCGTTCTGGATCTGGGCGGGGGTGCCCTCGGCGATCATCTCGCCAAAATTCAGCACCACGATCCGGTCGGAAATCTTCATCACCGCCGGCATGTCATGTTCCACCAGGAGCACGGTCACGCCGCGTTCGTCGCGGACCTTGCGCACCAGATCGACCATGGTCATGGTTTCGTCGTGGTTCATCCCGGCAAAGGGTTCGTCCAGCAAGAGCACGCTGGGATCGGTGGCCAGACCAATGGCGATCCCCAGCGCCCGCAGATTGCCCTGGGGCAGGTTTGACGCCTGCTCTGCCGCGATGTCGGACATGCCCAGGAATTCGATCAGCTCGTCAGCGTAACGACCAAAGTTTTCGACATCCTTATGCGCCGCAGCCGATCCCCAGAAATACCCCGCCAGCGACGCCTTGGCCCGCAGATGCTGGGCCACGATCACGCTTTCCCGCACGGTCATGCTTTTGAAGATCGTGGTTTCCTGAAAGGTGCGCACCACGCCCTTGCGGGCCACGGTGTGGGGTTTGAGGTTGGAGATCCGCTCTCCCCGGAATAGCACCTGCCCGGATGTGGTGGGCAGGAAGGAGGAGATCATCTTAAACAGGGTGGATTTCCCGGCCCCGTTCGGCCCGATCACCGACAGGATTTCGTTTTCCTGCACCTCGAAACTGATGTCGCTATTGGCTGTCAGACCACCGAATTTCTTGGTGACGTTCTGAACCTGAAGAAGTGCGCTCATTCGCCCGGCTCCCCGATTTTAGAGGCGGGTTTGCCCCCGGTTTCGCCTTTGGACGACAGACCCGGCAGTTTCAGGCTCAGCAAGCCATTGGGCAGAACCAGCATCAGCAGGATCAGCAGGCTGGAATAGATCAGCATCTGATACTTGCCGAATTCAAACAGCAGGTCCCAGCCGAAATACAGAACCAGCGTGCCCAGCATCGGTCCGAACACATAGCCAAGGCCGCCCAGGAAGCAGTTCAGCATGAAGTTGACGCTGTCTGCGACCTGAAAGCTCGACGGGTAAACCGACTGCGCGATCGACCCGAACATCGCCCCGCCGATGCCGCCAAAGAAGGACGAAATCGCGAAGATGATGATGCGCACGTAGGAAATATTGACGCCGATGGAACTGGCGAGCTCTTCGTTCTGCTGCATCGACCGGCACAGATGGCCCAGACGCGAATTCACCAATCGGTAAAGCGCGGCGTAGGTCAGCACCATCAGCACGCCGGTGGTGTAGTAAAAGGCGACCCGCGGGTTTTCCAGCGCGGCGAAATCCGGGACCAGGGTTAGGCCAAAGATTGACAGCTCACCCGGCAGCGGGATCGAGGTGATGCCCTTGGCCCCGTTGGTGATCGGCAGCGCCAGCGCGGTCAGGGTAAAGACCTGGGTCAGCACCAGCGTGATCATAGCGAAATAAACGCCGCGCAACCGCAGGATCGGCAGGCCGATAAGCACCGCGACTCCCGCGGCGAACAGCCCTGCCAGCGGCAGCGACAGCCAGAAGGACATACCCGCCTTGGTCACTAGAATGGCAGAGACATAGGCCCCCAGCAGCGCGAACGCTCCCTGCCCGATATTGATGCGTCCGATGTAAAAGGTCAGCCACACCCCGGCGCTGGCGATGGCCAGCAACCCGACCGAGGTGAGGGTAAAGAACAGGTCGGTCCGGCCCAGGGCTGCGATGGTTGCCGGAACGATCACGAACACGGCTACGAGGAAGGACGCGATCCCGGCCCATTGGAGTTTGGAAAGGTTCAGCATCCGCTCATCCCCACGGCTTGCCCATCAGCCCCTGCGGGCGGAAGGCCAGGAAGATCATCAGCGACACAAAGATCAGCAGGTAGGTGATGTCGCCATATTGCGAGAGAACGGCCAGCCCGATGGCTTCGAGAAAGCCCAGAATGATGCCGCCCGCAATAGCGCCCGAAATCACGCCCGCGCCGCCGATCATCACCATCATGAAGGCCTTAATCGAAGTCGGCCCGCCCATGCCCAGATTTACACCCGTGATGGTGACCAGCAACCCGCCAACAAGCCCGGCCAGCATCGCGCCCAGGGCGAAACCGATCATCGAATAGCGGTCGACATTCACGCCCATCAACTGCGCCGCGGTGCGGTCCTGGGCCAACGCACGCAGGGCGCGGCCGGTCTTGGAATACTGCATGAACAGGATGAAGCCGATGATGGACAGAATAGCCAGAACACAGATCAGGATCCGGTCATAGGGCATGATCAGGCGGAAGTCCCAGTTGAACACCCCATCCACGATCTTGGGAACGCCGCGCTGCTTTTCCCCGAACAGCAGCAGGATCACCGCGTCAAAGAAGAAGGCGAGCCCGGCAGCAAGCAACATGGTGCTTTCTTCTCGCGAAGACCTTTTGATCACAGGTGCGAAGAGGAACTTTTCTATCAACGCCCCCAATATAAAAAGCGTCACACAAGACATAAGCAGCCCTAGGACAAAGGGGAAACCCAACTGCCCGTAGAATGTGTAGGTGACGAAGCCACCTAGGACATACATCTGGCCATGCGCAAAATTGAGCACATTCATCAGTGCAAAAATGAGGGTCAGCCCCAGAGCGATCATCGCATACTGCGCACCCAGATAAACCCCGTTCGCAAGTATCTGTTCCATACCGTTCCTGCCGGTTTAGAGTGGCTCCGGGCCAGCTGTGTAAGCGGTCCGGAGTTCAGTTTTTCCAGTGAAAGTTGAGGTTCACCGTTTAACCTGAGTTAGTCTACTTCGGCCACGAACAGGGTTTCGAACGCCCCGTCCTGATAGACATTCACAACCAGCGGCACGGCAACTTGACGCTTTTGCCCAAAGGAAGAAGTACCCACATAGCGCAGCTTGGCATCGCCCTTCATGTAGGGATTAGGCGCCTCGAACGTGTCCATGGTGGTTTGGAAGACGCCAACATCGTCGATGCCCGCCGGGTTAGCCTTTAGCGTTTCAAGGATATATTCCAGCGCATAGACTTTGGTATTGGACTCATCATTGTATTCACCAAACATGTCGGTGTAGCGCTTCACGAATTCCTTCATCGCGTCAGAAGCCAATTCAGGTGTTGAAGCGCCGCCGACCGAAATGAAACCATTGGCCAGATTGCCTGCCCCTTCGCGCAGCACTTGTGCATCCTGAGCTGTTTCAGTGGAAATCAGTCCCTGATATCCCAGCTCCCGGGCCGAACGGATCAGCTGCGGCGCACTAGCTGGCGAAACGCCAGACAGAACCAACAGATCCGGGCGGGTGCGCATGACAGGTGTCAGAACCGGAGTAAAATCGGTAGTGTCGACTTGATAAGTGACGTTGTCCGAAACGACCTCCAGTCCCAAGGCCTTAGCTGCGGCAACGCCACCGTCACGCTGGCTCAGCGGGTCAGATTCATTGGCTGCGATGAAGGCGACGGTTTTGACACCTTTCTTTTCCATCAGGTGTTTGTAGATCGCGGGGCCCGACTGGTAATTCGCGACCATTCCCAGAACCGCGTTTGATGCAGGGGCGGTATAAAGTTCTTTCGGGAAGGCGTAGGGAAAGTACATGATTCCATTGGCCTCGGCCACAGGGCGGACGGCGGCGGCGCCATCATCCACGTTGGGACCGACCACATAATGGATGCCTTCCTGGGCCATCTTCTCCATACCCGCAATCGCGCGCTTGGGATCCTTTTGGTCGTCAAAGGATATGATCTCGATGTCATATGTGGTGCCGCCGATGGTGTAGCCACCCTCTTCGTTGATCCAGGCCGCCCGCGCTTCCATCGAACGCTGGTTGGAAATCCCCCAGGCCGCAGCCGGGCCACTGGTCACGCCGACAAACCCGATTTTCAAAGTCGGGTTTTCGGCAAATGCGCCAGTGCCGGCAAATGCGGATATGGTGGCAGCAGTCACTGCAGATAGAAAAAGAACTCTGCGTTTCATCATCTTTCCTCCGTTGAACTTCATCCGGCACCTGTCGCACCAGATTGACCAGACCACATTCTTACGTTGGTAGGCTTGTAACAGAGAACGATTGTTAACAATCTATGTCAACGATTACTGAAGCTGCTGTTGGCAATATTTTCGGTTTTCGCTGACGCAACATCGCAGTATTGTCAGCGTAATGGGGGGCAAATGTGGCAAGTGACGGAGCGCAAAGCCTTGGTGGTGCAGAATATTCACGATGCTGACTCGGCGATGGACGATGAACAGAAAATCGTCGACCGGATCTTTGGTGCTGTCATGCAGCAAACACTGGCTCCCAATACCAAACTAAGCGAATCGACCATTTGCGAGAGTTTCGGCGTTGGCCGGATGAAGGCCAGGCGAGCACTTCTGCTGCTTGCAAGCCAGGGAATCGTTGATCTCAGATCCAATCGCGGGGCTTTTATAGCCAGCCCCGATCAGAAGGATGCTGACGAGATTTTCGAGGCCCGAATTCATATCGAGCCAAGCCTGACTGCGCAGGTTGCGAAGGAGGTCGACGAACAGGGGCTAAAATTGCTGAGAGCGCATATTGCAAAAGAAGGCAACGCGCGACAGGCCGGTGACCGTCAGGAAATCATCAGGTTGTCCGGTGAATTCCACGTTCTCGTCGCTACAGTGTCAGGCAATCTTTTTTTAACACGGACACTTAGAGAGTTAGTGACACGTACCTCTCTTATCGTAGCTATGTTCGGGGCAGGCCGCCCGTCTTGCTGCCGCGACGATGAACACAAGCGGCTTCTTGAAGTCATTGAAGCCCGCGACGCCGCTCGTGCTTCGGAACTTGCCCGAGAGCATCTTGAACATATCAAACTGGATCTCGACTTCACACAAAAACACAAGACCGAGCCGGATCTGGTCAACTTGCTGAAGGCGAGATAATAGTTCTGCGCTTACGTCTCGCATAGGGCAGTACCGGCTCGATTTGACCCGGAAATCACCCTTCCAGAACTGCATATCTTGAGCAGCATTGGTGCAGAGACTGCTTTCACAGCGCTCTGCCCGCACGTAATGCACCAATGGCCCAAAGCCAAGGGGGGCGCAGTGAGACGGGGTGGTAGCCCGGGCGGGGAGGCGTAAGCCTGACGAATTGTTCCCGAATGCGTTGAAAGACAAAGAGACATGCGTCTGCATCCCCGGCCGGAGGTCTTGCAAGACGTCGGTCAGAAGGTTCATCCACCCCAGGTGTCTGACAGGGTAAAGCCTTGCGGGAAGGGGTCGCTTGGGTCCAGCCCAATCTGGGTGATTGCATAAATCCAGCACTGGCCGGATACGCGGTTCCGTGTTGCAGCAAAGGGCCCAACGGCAGTTTCGCCAATGAACTCAGTAGTGAACTCTCCGCCGATGATTGAGCGCGAGGTCAGTACATCGCCTGGACTTACGCGGCTCTCAGCATGCTGCACAGCCATGTTCGCATTCGAGCCGGTTCCGCAAGGCGAGCGGTCCGCGCGCCCGGGACGGAGCGTCGTGCATGTTCGTATCACACCGTCGGAATCGGTAGAACGGAACATGACATAGGCCAGGCCGTTGAGAGCAGGTACGGTCGGGTGTGCCGGGTCTTCTCTCTCGGCAATCAGGTTCCGCAGGGCGACCCCCTTCACGGCGAGGTCGCGGGCGTTCTCTGGTGCGATGGTGAGCCCGGTTTGCTCCACATCCACGAGCGCGTAGAACACACCGCCAAAGCAAAGGTCATAGGTAACCGCCCCCCATTCCATCGTCTCGATCACCGCATCTTTTTTGGCGACGAAGGAAGGAGGCATATCGAGCGTGACCTTGGTGACCTTGCCGCCATTGCAAACAGCCTTCGCGCGTACCAGCCCAGCCGCGGTGTCGAGCACCACCATTGTTTCCGACTCAGTCATCTCCTTCATACCGGTTTCCAGGATCGCGGTCACTGCGCACATGGCATTGGAGCCTGACATCGCATGGGCCTGGTCCGGCTGCAGCACAATGAAGCCGGTGTCGGCCTCGGGCGTGGTGGCGGGAGGCAGCAGCACGATGGATCCCGCCGGGCCGGAGCGCGGCTCGGAGCACAAGAGGCGGCGGAGGCTGTCGTCCTGTGTGTTCAGGTAGTCCAGCTTGTCCGCCATCGTGGTGCCGGGAATGTCCAAGACGCCGCCAGTGACGACGCGGCCGATTTCGCCGGCGCAATGCACATCGACGGTTTGCAGGGTACGGGTCCAGCGCATGGGGTTCTCCTGTCAGGCGACGGCTTGGGCGCCGGTGATTTCGACGATGCTACCGCAAAGGTAGCCAGCCTCGTCCGAGGCGAGGAAGGCGGTCAGGGCGGCGATTTCCTCAGGCTCGCCAATGCGGCCATAGGGCATCAGCGCGTTGAGGTCGGCGAGGCTGCGGCCGGAACGGGCCAGGTTGCTTTCCAGCATCGGGGTGCGGACTTCTCCCGGCGCGACGCCGTTCACCCGGATCTTGTCCGGCGCATAGTCGCGGGCGAGGTTCTGGGTGAAGGCCACAACAGCGGCCTTGGTGGTGTTATAGGCGATGTGGCCTGGCGCTGGGTGCAGCCCCCATTGCGAGGCGGTATTGACGATGGCGCCGCCGCCCTGGGCCTGCATCACCGGGATCACCGCCTGGCACATGTGGAACAGCGCATCGATGTTGACCTGGAAGGAGAGACTCCAGTCTTCGGGGCTCAGCTCCATCAGCGCCCCGCGGCGCATCAGGCCTGCGTTGTTGCATAGCACGTCTATGCCGCAGCCCTTGGACGTGAGGCCGGAGACAAAGCTGCGGATGGCCTGGGGATCGGTCAGGTCGACGGCGCTGCAGTCTGCCATGCCGCCATCTGTGCGGATTGCGGCGGCCAGATCCTCGGCGGCGGCGGCATTGGTGTCGACGATCCAGACAAAAGCGCCCTCAGCGGCGAGGCGGCGGCAGATTGCGGTGCCGATGCCGCCAGCGCCGCCGGTGACGATGGCTGTCTTGTTTTCGAACCGGTTCATGCGGTTACCTCATCTGGCTGGCGCCGTTCACATCGAGGACGGCACCGGAAAGGGACGATTGCGAGGGGCGCAGGGCAAAGGCGGTGAGTTCTGCTATCTCTGCGGGTTCGGCCATGCGGCCGATGGGAATGCCCGACAGCGCAGCGGCTTCTCCATGTTCTGCGATGTAGGCCTCGGACATCTCCGTGCGGACCCAGCCCGGGGCGAGGGCGGTGGCGGTGATGTTGTCGGATCCGAAGCCGCCCGCGATGCTTTGGGTCAGGTTGACCAGCGCGGCCTTGGTGGCGCCGTAAGACATCGCCTCGGCCCGGTAGCCGCCCTGGGCGGCGCGGGAGGCCATGTTGATGATCCTGCCGCCGCCATGGGTGCGGAAGTGGGTGATGGCAGCGCGGCAGAGGTCCGCCGCCGCCAGAAGGTTCACCTGCACATCGCGCGTCCAGGTGGCCTGCCATTGGTCCAGCGGGTCATCCACCGAGGACGGCGACAGGATGCCGGCATTGTTTATCAGCGCGTGGATGCGGCCGGCCGCGGCTTCCGCCTTGGCCCAGAGCCGGGAAGGGGCGGCGGGGTCGCTGAGATCAGCAGCGAAGCACATGGCGCCGTTGCCGATCTCTGCCGCCAAAGCCTCTGCCGCCTCGCAGTTGCGGCCATAGTGGAGCAGCACCCGGGCGCCCTCGCGGGCGAGTTCCCGGGCGATGGCGGCGCCGATGGTGCCGGTGGCGCCGGTCAGCAGCACAGTCTGTCCTGTCAGATGCGCCATGGCTCAGCCTTTCAGATACCAGCCCCAGGGTTTGGAGCGGTCGTAGGTGGTGATCTGCTTGGTCTCCAGGTAGTTGTTCAGCCCCCACTCGCCCAGCTCGCGGCCGATGCCGGACTGTTTGTAGCCGCCCCAGGGCGCTTCGGTGAATGTGGGTTGCGAGCAGTTGACCCAGACGATGCCGGCCCGGAAGGCGCGGGCGACGCGGTTGGCGCGCTCCAGATCGTTGGACATCACCGCTGCGCCGAGGCCGAAGCGGGAGTCATTGGCGAGCGCGATGGCTTCTTCTTCGGTCTTGAAGGGGCGGATGCAGACGACGGGGCCAAAGATCTCCTCGTTCCAGATCCAAGCGTCGGTGGGCACGTCGGCAAAGATCGTGGGTTCGACGTAGCAGCCGTGCTCCAGGCCCGCGGGCACGCCGCCGCCGCAGACCAGCCGGGCGCCTTCGGATTTGCCGTGGTCGATGGCGGCGAGGACCTTTTCGTGCTGTCCTTGGCTGACGAGGGGGCCGAGCAGCACGCCGTCTTCCAGCCCGTGGCCGATCCTGATCTTCTGCGCTTCTTCCGCGAGGCGGGCCAGCAGCGGTTCGTAGATGCTTTCTTCGATCAGCACGCGGGAGGTGGCGGAGCAGACCTCGCCCTGGTTCCAGAAGATGCCGAACATGATCCATTCGACGGCCTCGTCGATGTCGGCGTCGCCAAAGACCACCATCGGGGATTTGCCGCCCAGTTCCAGACTGACGGTTTTGATCTCCTGCGCGGCGGTGGCCATGATGCGGGCGCCGGTGGGGACCGAGCCGGTGAAGGCGAGCTTGTCAACGCCCGGGTGTTCGGTGAGCGGCTGGCCGGCCTCGGGACCGAAGCCGGTGACGATGTTGAGGACGCCTGCAGGCAGGCCTGCAGCGGTGGCGATGCTGCCCAGCTCCAGAGCAGTAACCGGGGTGAGCTCGGAAGGTTTCAGCACCATGCAGCAGCCTGCGGCGAGGGCCGGGGCAACCTTCCAGGCGGCCATCAGCATGGGAAAGTTCCAGGGGATGATGGCGCCCGCCACGCCGACCGGTTCCTTCACCGCCTTGGAGGTGAACTCCGCCATCGACAGCTCGATGTCCTGTTCGACGCTGTTGTCGAGCCGCTCGGCCAAGTCGGCGTAGAAGTGGAAACAGCCAGCAGTATCCTCGATATCCCAGACCGCTTCGGGCAGGGGTTTGCCGTTGTCGCGCACTTCCAGGCGGGCGAGCTCATCTGTGCGGCGGGTGATCTCGTCACTCATCTTGCGCAGGATGGCGGCGCGCTCAGCACCGGTCGTGCGCGGCCAGGGGCCGGTGTCAAAAGCGTCGCGGGCGGCCTGAACGGCGGCACCGATGTCTGCGGCACTGCCGCGGGCCACCTGGTGGAAGGTCTCGCGGTTCGAAGGGTCCACCACATCGAACATGGCGCCAGAGGCGGAGGCGGTCCATTCGCCGTTGATGAAGAGCTTGTTTTGCATGTTATTTCTCCGGTGCCGGGCAGTGCCCGGTGAATTTCTAAGCGTCAGAAGCGGTCTGCCCTGTAGGCGTGCATGTCGATGTTGGGCTGGCGTCCGGCGATAAGGCTGCGCACCAGCTTGCCGGTGGTGGCGCTGAGGGTAAGGCCAAGCTGGCCGTGGCCGGTGGCCAGGATCACGTTGCCAGCGCCCGGGGCCGGGCCGATGATCGGTTTGGTGTCGGGCGTCAGCGGGCGGCGGCCGATACGGCGCTGGGCGGGTTCGGTTTGTAGGCCGGGCAGAACGCGCTTGGCCTTCTCCACCAGGATTTCGGCGCGCTTCCAGTTCGGCTGGGCATCAAGGCCCGCAAACTCGATACTGCCCGCGACCGCCAGGCCGCTTTCGTAAGGTGTGATGCCAAACCCGCCCTTGGCATAAACCATGGCGTTGGTCACATCGACGCCGGGGGCCGTGAGGCTGGTCTGGTAGCCGATCACCCCCTCCATCTGGATCGCAACACCCAGATCGCGGGCCAGATCCTTGGACCAGGCGCCGGCTGCCAGGACGTATTGGTCGCCGGTGATGGTTTCGCCGCTGTCCGTGCGGACGCCGCCCGCGCCGTTGCCATTGCGTAGGAAACCAGTGGCCCGGGCGCATTTCACCGTGCCGCCGCGATCTGAAAAGACGCGGTGCAGCTCGGTCACGAACCGTTTGGTGTCCACCACCGACCGCCAATCGCGGAACACCGTGGCGCAGGCGAAATCGCCGGCGATGGAGGGTTCCATCTCCTTGGCCTCGTTGCCGGTGATCTCGTCGATCTGGAAGCCGAGCGCGCGGCGCATGTCGTGGAAATCGCGCTCGTGGCCGAGTTCTTCGGCGCTGTCGTAAAGCTCCATCACCGGGGCTGGGCGGAGCAGAACCGACAGGCCGTAGCGCGCCAGCATGGATTGCAGGTCGGCAAGCGACGGCAGGGTGAGGGCGGCGATGTCCGCGCTGATCGCCTTGATCCGGCTGGCCCGGGCGTTGGCGGCAAAGCGCAGGAACCAGGGCAGCACCCCCAGCGCGGAGGAGGCGCGCAAGGTCAGCGGCCCCAAAGGGTCCAGCAGCCAGCCCGGTGCCTTCATCATGATGCCGGGTTTGGAGAGCGGTATCACCTCGCTGACGGCGATGGATCCGCAGGAGGCCCAGCTGGCGCCCTCGCCCACGGGACCGGGTTCCAGCACGGTGACCTGGTGGCCGTCATCCTGCAGCTCCAGCGCGCAGGAGATGCCGACAACGCCGCCGCCGATGACCACGATATAGCTCATGTTTGTCTTGTCCCAAAAGGGGCCGGAGGCGGCAGCGCGTGCCTCCCCCGGCCAGGGGAGAGAGGTTACCAGTTCAGGATCGGTTCCATCGCGGTGCGGAACTCGGCCTTTTCCTGATCCGTGAGCGGGCCGAGCGGTGCGCGGCATTCGCCGACGGGCAGGCCCTGCAGCTCGCAGCCGTATTTGATCTTCTGCACGAACTTGCCGGATTCCAGGATGTTCATGGCGCGGTAGAGCGTTTTCATCATCTCCTTCGCCTTGTCCAGATTGCCCGCCTTGTAGGTGCGGTCCAGATCGCAGCAGGCCTTGGCCATGCAGTTGGACGGGCCGCAGATCCAGCTGTCGGCACCCCAGAACATGAAGTCCAGCGCGATGTCGTCGGAGCCGGAGACCAGCTGGATCTTGCCTTCGTAGCGCGAGGCGATGTCGATCGCGCGCTGCAGCACGCCGGAGCTTTCCTTGATGCCGATGACGCGGGGATTATCGGCGAAATGGTCCATCAGCTCAAAGCTGATGTCGTTGCCGTCCTTCAGCGGGTAGGAGTAGAGCACCAGGTTCACGTCGACTTCGGCCAGCACGGTCTCATAGTGCTTGATCAGCTCTTCCTGGGTCGGACGGGTGTAGAAAGGCGGGGCCAGCAGCACGTTGTCATAGCCGATGTCCTTGGCCATGGCGGTCTGTTCGATCACTTCGCGGGTGGCGGGGGCGTTGGTGCCGACGATCAGGATCTCGTCGTCGTTGGCGAATTCCTTGACGAACAGCAGCACCTGGCGGCGCTCTTCGGTCGATTGGCTGAAATATTCGCCGGTGGAGCCGTTGGGCACCCAGCCGGTGACGCCGGCCTCGCGGAAATGGGTCAGCAGTTTTTCGAAGGCGTTGAAATCAACCTTGCCGTCGGCGCCGAATGGGGTGACCAGGGCGGGCATTACGCCCGAGAGTTTGACGTTGTAGCTCATGAGGAGGTCCTTTTGGTGTTGTAGGGGAGGTAGCCGCGCTGCTCGACTTCGGGGAAAGCGTCGCCGCGGCGGACATAGTTGGTGTTCTGGGTGAGGGCGCGCGGGGTGAAATCCCAGATTTCCTCGCGGCCCGTGGAAAGGGCGTTGTCGATCAACTTGCGTGCGACCTGGCTGGCGATGACGTCGTCCAGCAGGGTGTCGAGCGGCCAGGTCTGTTCGGCCAGCTCAGTCAGGCGGGCCTCGTCTGCGCTGCCCTGGCCTGCCAGATTGACCTGCTCCAGCGGGTCGGCGGCCAGATCGTAGAATTGCGGCGGGTAGGCGCGGGAGATGATCAGCTTCTTGTCGCCGTCGCGGACGCAGACCCGCGGGGCGGAGGTGCCGCCGTCGATATGTTCGGCATAGACGGGTCCGGTCAGGGTCTCACCGCGCAGGGCGGGCATCAGGCTGCGGCCGTCCAAGGGCGTTTTGATGGCGCTGCCGGTGATACCGCCGATGTCCAGCAGGGTCGGGAAGATGTCCAAGAGCGAGGCAGGTGCCGCAACCCGGCCCGGTGCATGCTCCGGATGGGCGAGGATCAGCGGCACCTGGATTGCCGGGTTGAACAGGGTCTTCTTGAACCACATGCCGCGCTCGCCGATCATGTCGCCATGGTCGGAGGCAAAGAGCACCACGGTGTTATCTGCATAGCCGCTGTCCTGCAGCGCCTGCATCAGGCGGCCGAACAGGTCATCGACATATGAGATCATCCCGTAGTAGCCGCGCCGCGCCTTGCGGTAGTCCTGATCGTTCAGTTCACATTTGTCCTGGCCATAGTGGTAGTAGAGCGACTGGCTGTGGGCGTCGCGCTGTTCCACCGGGATATGGGGCACCTGCGGGGCGTCGATGGTCTCTTCTGGATGGCGGTCCCAGTACTCTTGCGTGGTGACGTAGGGGTCATGCGGGTGGGTCAGCGAGACCGTCATCATGAAGGGGCGGGTGTCGTCGCTGCGCGCCCGGGTATAAAGCTCGCGCACTGCGTGGTGGATGACGTCCTCGTCATAGTCGATCTGCATCGAGCGGGCGACAGGGCCTGCATCGCGCACGGTGTCGATGGTGGAGACGCCGAAGGTATAGGCGCGCTCCTCGTCCTTGTTGTAGTCGCGGAAGTCAGCGTCCGGGGTCCAGGACATATCGGCCGGGTAGATCTCGGTGGTGAGGCGTTCTTCGAAGCCGTGGTACTGGTCGGGGCCGACAAAATGCATCTTGCCTGAGATGCTGGTGTAATAGCCGTTTGCCCGCAGGTAGTGGGCAAAGGTCGGGGTGGAGGCGGTGAACTCAGCCCCGTTGTCGAAGGCGCCGATGCGCGAGGGCAGGCGGCCTGCCATCATGCCGAAACGCGACGGCGCGCACAGAGGATAGGGGCAATAGGCGTTCTCGAACACCGTGCCGCGGGCGGCCAGCGCGTCGATGTTGGGGGTCTTGCAGACGGTGCCGCCATAGGCATTCAGCACAAAAGACGTGAGCTGGTCGACCATGAACAGGATGATGTTGGGTTTTGTCATGGTTAGTGTCCCAGGACTTGGCTGAGGAAGGTTTTGGTGCGTTCGTTTTGCGGGTTGTCGAAGAACTGTTCCGGCGTGCCCTGCTCAACGATCTCACCATCGGCCATGAAGATCACCCGGTCGGCGACCTGGCGGGCAAAACCCATCTCATGTGTGACGCAAACCATGGTCATACCCTCCTCGGCCAGAGACACCATCACGTCGAGCACTTCGGAAATCATCTCCGGGTCCAGTGCCGAGGTGGGTTCATCAAACAGCATGATTTCGGGCTTCATGCAGAGGGCACGAGCGATGGCGACGCGCTGCTGCTGGCCGCCGGAAAGTTGGCCGGGGAATTTGTCCGCCTGTTCGGGGATCTTGACCTTGTGCAGGTATTCCATCGCCACCGCCTCGGCTTCGGTGCGGGGCTGCTTGCGCACCAGGATCGGGGCGAGGGTGCAGTTCTCCAGGATGGTCATATGCGGGAACAGGTTGAAGTGCTGGAACACCATGCCGGTCTCGCGGCGAATCTCGTCGATGTGATCGAGGTTGTCGTCCAGCTCGGTGCCCAGCACGTTGATCGAGCCTGCATGATAATCCTCCAGCTTGTTGATGCAGCGGATCAGGGTCGATTTGCCGGAGCCGGAAGGGCCGCAGACGACGATCTTCTCGCCCTTCCGGATGTCTAGGTTGATGTTCTTCAGCGCGTGAAAGGCGCCATAGTATTTGTCCATTTCGGCGATGCGCACGGCGGTGTCGGTTGCGGGCATGGGTTCCTCCCTCAGCGGCTGGCAACGGCCAGGCGGCGTTCCAGATAGGCGCCGTAACGGGACAGCGCGAAGACGAAGACAAAGAAGATGAGCGCAACGAAGCTGTAGACTTCGATATGAGCAAAGCTCCATTCGGCGGTGCCAAAGGCCGCATTGCCCGAGGCCATCACATCAAAGAAGCCGATGATCACGACCAGCGAGGTCTCTTTGAAGGTGATCACGAACTGGTTGATGGTCGGCGGCAGCGCGTTGCGGAAGGCCTGCGGCAGCACGATGTAGCTGATGCGGTGCCAGTAGGACATGCCAAGCGCCTTGGCGGCTTCTTCAAGGCCTGCGGGCAGCGCCTGCATGCCGCCGCGGATGATTTCGGCCTGATAGCAGGCAAAGAACAGCGCGTAGCCGACGATGACGCGGTAGAGCTTGTCGCCGATCAGCCAGCCCGGAAGCACAAAGGGCAGCACGATGGCAAAGGTGAACATGATCGACAGCAAGGGCAGTGAGCGGATGGTGTCGATCACCAGCCCCATGGTGCGGGCGATCCACGGCAGTTCTGAGCGGCGCAGCAGGGCAAAGACGATGGACAGCGGCATGCCGATGATGGCGACGGCGGCAAAAACAAAGATGGTCAGCGACAGTCCACCCCAGCTTTGCGGCGGGATTTCCTTAAGCCCGAAATAGCCGCCCGCCATGAGCACATAGAAGGTGGCGAAGCCTGTGAGCCACAGCACCGGCAGGCGTTTGGCGTTCCAGAACCAGGGGACGCAGGACAGGGCTGTGACCAGCACGATGGCGGCGCAGGCGATGGCAGAGCGCCACTGCTCTTCGAACGGGTAAAGGCCGAACAGGATGAGCCGCCAGCGCGCGTCGATCACCGACCAGCAGGCGCCGGCATCATGGCCGCACAGTTCCTTGTCGGCGGCGCTGAACACTGCGTCCAGCACAGCCCAGTTCAGCAGGCTCCACAGGATCCACAGGGTGATGGCGCCGAAGAGGACCGACATGGCGGTATCCAGGCGGGTGGCAAAATAGCGGGTGCGGATGTGATCCAGCAGGGTGGGGCGGTGGTAGGTCTTGGCCATGGCGTGTGTTCCCTCAGATCCGCAGCTGTGTGCCTTTGAGCTTGATCGCGTCGTTCACGCGATTGAGCACCCAGGCCATGGAGTAGTTGATCAGCAGGTAGCCCCCCATCAGGATCCCGATCAGCTCCAGCGTCTGGCCGGACTGGTTGATCGAGGTGGAGACCACCATGAAGAAGTCCGCGAACCCGATGGCGATGCCGATGGTGGTGGCTTTGAACAGCCAGACGTACTGGTTGATCATCGTCGGCAGCACCACACGGATGGCCAGCGGCAAGCGGATGCGGCTGAAGATCTGCCAGCGGGTGAGGCCCAGGGCATGGCCGGCCTCGCTCTGGCCGCCGGGGATGGCGTTGAAGCCTGCGCGGATGATCTCGGCGATATAGGCGGCGCCGTAGATCGAGATGGCGATGATGCAGGCCAGAAGCTCCGGCGAGATGCGGATACCCTCGCGGTAGTTCAGCCCCTTGAGGTAGGGCATGTTGACCAGCGGAGTGTCCGGCAGGCGGCCGAGCCACATCGACAGGATCCCAAGGATGATGGCACCCAGCCACAGGCTGCGGCGGAGCGTTTTCTTGCGCGCCTTGCCCATCCGCGAGAAGCGGCGCGCGGCACCGAGCCAGAGTGACAGGCCGAAGGCCGCAAGCAGGAATAGGAAGGCGAGAAAGACGGAGCCGCCGGAGACATTCAGGCCAGGCACAAAGATGCCGCGGCCCGTGAGGGCAATGGAGTCCCAGACAAAGGGCGCCTGTTTCGGTTTCGGCAGCCCTATCAGCAGCGCGTACCAGAAGAACAACTGCAAAAGCAGCGGCACGTTGCGGAAGATCTCGACAAATGCAGTGCCCAGCAATTCAGCCATGCCGTTGCCGGAGGTGCGCATGACGCCTGCGGTGACGCCCAGCACGGTGGCCACAGTCAGCCCGATGGCGCCGACAAACATCGAGTTCAGCACGCCGACCAGGATGGCCCGCCAATAGGGGGAGGATGTGGAATAGTCGATCAGGGAGAAGTTGATCTCCCACCCGGTGGCGCGTTCCAGGAAGCCGAAACCGGATGTCAGCCCCTGGGCCTCCAGGTTGGTTTGCGCAGTCAGCACAAAGACCACGATCATGATGAACAAGCCGCCGGTGAATCCGGCCTGCAGCCCGGCGTCGCGCACGGTTTTGCTTCTGAGCAATGCTGTCATTTTCTCTCCCCCCTTTGTTTGATGGGCAGAGCCAGTCGGCTCTGCCCGGGTTCAAACCGGATCAGTCGATGATCATCGGGTAGAAGACGCCGCCCTCGGTATAGAGGGCGTTGATGCCGCGGGGCAGGTTGTAGGGCGATCCGGAGCCGATGTTGCGCTCGTAGATCTCACCGAAATTGCCGACTTCCTTGATCATGTTGTAGGCCCAGTCGTCCTTGAGGCCGAGACGCTCGCCGTAGCCCGGGGTGACGCCCAGGAATTTGCCCACCGTGGTGGAGGGCGGGTTGGCCTTGAACTCGTCGACATTGGCGGAGGTGATGCCCTGCGCCTCGGCATACCAGAGCGAGTTCAGCATCCAGTTCTGAACATCCAGCCAGTCCGGGTCGCCCTCGGGCACGATGATGCCTTCGGCTTCCAGCTCCAGCACGTCCGGCAGGATCACGTGGGCGGAGGGGTCTTCGGCCTCGACCCGGGCGGCGGCCAGGCTGGGCGCCCATTCGATCAGACCGTCGCAACGGCCGCCGAAGTAGGAGGTCCGCACCTCGTCGCCTTTTTCAAAGACGATGATCTCGGCGTCGATATTGTGGCTTTCCAGGTAGGAGGCCAGGACCCGTTCGGTCGAGGTGCCGGCCGAAACGCAGATCGAGCCACCGTCCAGATCCGCCACGCTTTCCGCTTCGGTTTCGGCATGGGCCATCACCTGGAAGGCGCCGATGAAATAGGGGCGGCTGTAGGCCAGGTTCAACTCGGTGTCGCGGCTTTGGGTCCAGCCGGAGACCTTGATCACCACGTCGATGTCGCCCGACTGCAGCGCGGGCCAGCGCTGAGCCCAGCTGATCGGTACGATTTCCAGGTTGCCGTCGGACTGGCCGAACAGGCCCGCCGCCAGCGCCTTGCACAGGTCGATGTCGACGCCTTTCCAAGTGCCCTGATCATCCACCTCGGCAAAGCCCAAGAATGAGCCGTTGTGGCCCGAGCACAAGAGCGAGCCGCGCTCCAGCACTGTATCAAGGCGCCCATCCGCGGCCGCGCCGGATGCTGCAAGCGCCATCACGCCGCCCGCTGCGGTTCCAAACCAATTTTTTATCGTTGCCAAAATTTCCTCCACCATTGTCGACATTTTGTAGACATGATATTTGTCGACACATTGGCGACAAGTCAATAGATTTGTTTCAGGCTCCTTTTCCGCTATCAACGGGAGCACAGAAAACTTTGAAGAGAGGCAGCTTCATGAGCGCCACAACAGCCGCAGGGGCCAAGCAGCCTGCAAAGCAAGCTAGGGGAGGCGGCGCAAAACATGTCTATGATGTTCTCAAGACGGAGATTCTGTCGCTGGACCTGAAGCCGGGAGTGCCGCTGGATGAAACCTCTCTTGCACAGCGGTTTGCGATGTCCCGCTCGCCGATCCGCGAGGCTTTGATCCGTCTGTCCGCAGACGGGTTGGTGGAAATGCTGTCGAACCGGTCAACGCTGGTTGCGCCAGTGAACCTTGCGGATTTCCCGCGCTACGTGGAGGCACTGGATCTCAATCAGCGCATTACGACGCGGTTGGCCGCACAAAATCGCCAAGCCGCGGATCTTGAGCGTATGCGGGAAAGGGCCGCAGCCTTCGATGAAGCCTGCAAAAGCGGCGGCCATCTGAAAATGTCGGCGACGAACAAGGATTTTCACCTGGCTGTGGCCGAAGCCGGCAGAAACCCCTATTTCACGAGGTCGTATGGAATGCTTCTTGATGAAGGCCGGCGAATTCTGCACATGCTGTTCGACTACATTCAGGAGTCGACTGAAGACCAGCTTCTTGGATCTGAGCATCATGAGATGATTGACGCCATCGAGGCACGTGACGTGGAGCGCGCGGATGCACTGGCACATGCGCATACCCGAGGGTTTCACGACCGTTTCAGGCGTTTTATGGGTGCCAACTATATCACCGACATCGAACTGCAGGTCGGCTATTCTGGTTAGGCCGGCACGGTACGGTAAACTCCTGCTGCCTGCAGCCAGATGCTTGCTGAAAAACTCTGGCTTGGAAAGTCGGCTGGGTGTGTCCTCTTTCACAGTTCTCCTTTAGTAGTAGGCGGTGTGCCGATTGTTATCCCAAAAGCCAGCGTTCCTCTGCCAGTGAAGTTTTCTGCTGCTATGCTGAGGGAAGTGGGGATCAAAAGAGCGGCGTAGAACCGCAAGCAGGACGAGAGCGTCACGCATCCGTGGCGAGATGAGCTTCGTATCAGGCAATGATCGTGGCGGAATGTGATCTGCAATTCCCGCATCGCTGAGCCGGTCTGCCGTTGTCTTTGAGGCCGGTAGGGCGCACCGCAGATACTCTGCTGATACCCCATATTCCGCTTCATCGCAGCAAATTGTGGATAGGTTGCCTTGGGATAACCTTGGGTGAATTTCATTCATCAAAGTGTGTAAATAATGGAATTGAGCTAATCTTTTGCTCTTCCTAAGATGCCGCCAAGACGCACATCAACAAGGACGCGCGAATGCGGCGAACACGATCAAAACGTGGAGGCAGACCCTTTGGGTCACAGCTGACCCAGCCGCCCGTGGGCGGCCGCCTTATGCCGCTGGATGACAGCAAGCTTTGGTATATCACAGACACGGCTTTCGACATTCTGGAGCAGATTGGCGTTTCGCAAGCCCCTGAAGACATTCGCGAACTCGCACTAGGTAACGGGGCGCTGGCGCGGGCGGATGGACGGATCACCTTTCCCCGCGCGCTGGTTGAGGACATGATCGCAAAGGCCTGTAAGCGGGTGGAGCTGCCCGGCTTCAATCGCGACCGGGGAATCGAGGCTGGCGGCGGCCGGGTGCACATCGGCACCGGTGGCGCCGCGGTGCAGGTGCTGGATGCAGCGACGCAGACTTTCCGCGATTCAACGCTGCAGGATCTTTACGGGCTGATGCGCATTGTCGACGCCTGCGACAGTATCCACTACAGCCTGCGCCCGGTGGTGGCGCGGGATCTGGAGGACCCGCTGACACTGGACATCAACACCGCCTTCGCGGCGATGAAGGCCACTTCGAAACCGATCGGCACCAGCTTCTTTGAAGCCGCCAATGTGGCGCCGGTGGTGGAGATGCTGGGCGCAGCCCTGGGCGATACCCCCTTTGTGGCGCAGCCGTTCTGCTTTGCCTCGATCTGCCATGTGGTGCCGCCACTGACTCTGGCGGAGGAAGCCTGCGGCGTGATGCGGGAATGTGTGCGGCTGGGGATGCCCTTGCAGATCTGCTCGGCAGCACAGGCCGGCGCCACCAGCCCGGCCTCGCTGGCCGGCGCCCTGGCACAGGGGCTGGCAGAATCGCTGGCAGGGCTGGTGCTGGCCAACATGATGCGCCCCGGCTTTCCCTGCATCCTGGCCTTCATGCCCTTCATCTCGGACCTGCGGACCGGTGCGATGACCGGCGGCTCGGGCGAGGCAGCGGTTGCGAATGCCGCCGCCGCACAGCTGCTCTTGAACCTGGGTCTGCCGTCGACCGTTTCGGCCGGAATGACCGATGCCAAGACCGCGGATGCGCAGTCGGGCTATGAAAAAGGCTACACCATCGCGCTGGCGGCCCAGGGCGGTGCCGACATGATCAACCTCTCGGTTGGCATGCTCGGCTCAATCATGGCCGCCAGCAAGGAGGCGCTGGTGATCGACAACGACATGTGCGGCGCGATCCTGCGCTCGGTGCGCGGGGTGGAGATGTTCGACAGCGCCATCGATCTGGACATGATGGAGCAGGTGGTGACGGGCGAGGGCCATTACCTCGGCACCGCGCAAACCCTGGAGCTGATGACATCGGAGTATGTCTATCCCCAGCTCGGCGACCGCCAAAGCGTGAACGACTGGCTGGAAAGCGGCGCGCTGACGGTTTGGGACCGAGCGGTGGCCCGTGTGGCCGAGATCGAAGCCCAGCCCGTACCGGACCATTTGCCTGCCGACATCGAGGCCGCCATCCGCGCGCGCCTGCCCATTCATCTGCCCGAGACCCTGAAAGCGTGACCTCATGAAGACCCAAGCCAAAGTTGTGATCATCGGCGGTGGCGCTGTTGGCGTGTCGACCCTCTACCACCTGGCCAAGGCGGGCGTGACCGACACGCTCTTGATCGAAAAGAACGAGCTGACCTCGGGCTCCACCTGGCATGCGGCGGGCAATATTCCGACCTATGCCAATAGCTGGGGCGGCATGCGCGCGGGCAATTACGCCTGGCGGCTTTACAAGGATCTGGCCGGGGAGGTGGATTACCCGATCACCTACCGCCACACCGGCGCCTTCTGGCCTGCCCACACAGAGGAGCGGATGGATCTTTTCCGGCACCTGGTGGGGATCTCCAAGGGGCTAAGCTATGAGATGCGGATGCTGACCCCGTCTGAAATGGACGCTATGCATCCCTATTTCAGCTCTGGCGACAGCATCATCGGCGGCATCTATGACCCTTATGAGGGCGATGTGGACCCCTCGCAGCTCACCCAGGCGCTGGCCAAGGGCGCGCGGGATCAGGGCGCGGCGATCCAGCGGTTCACCAAGGTCACCGGCATCAGACGCCGCGCATCCGGCGAGTGGGAGGTGGAGACAGACAAGGGCAATGTGCGCTGCGACATCGTGATCAACGCAGGCGGCTACTATGGCCGCCAGGTCGGTGAGATGGTTGGGCAAAAGCTGCCCGTCGTTACGCTGGAGCATCAGTATCTGGTCACCGACAGCCTGGCGGAGCTGGAAGCAAACCCCGAAAACTTCCCGCTCGTGCGCGATCCCGACATCATGTACTATCTGCGCCGCGAGCGGAACGGGCTGCTCTTGGGCTCCTACGGGCACGAAGGCCGCCCCGCCTGGCTGGACGGGATGCCGGATTGCTTTGCCAACCAGCTTTACCCCGACAGCGTGGATGATATCGCCGAGATCCTGGAGGCGGCGCTGGCGCATGTGCCGCTCTTGGGCGAGGCGGGTGTCAGCCGTTTCGTGAACGGCCCGATCCCCTACAGCCCGGATGGCGCGCCCTTGTGCGGCCCGGCCTTCGGCTTGCCGAACTTCTACCACGCCTGCTGCTTCCCGGTGGGCATCACCCATTCGGCGGCGGCGGCGAAGACGCTGACCGAATGGATCACCGGAGGCGAGCCTGAATGGGACATGTCGATGTGGGACCCGCGCCGGTTCGGCGAGGAATGGGCGACGTTTGACTACACGGTGAAACGCTCCAGCGAGCTTTATGAAAACCAGTATGCGATCCCCTATCCGCACCGTCTGTGGAAATCGGGTCGTCCGGTGCAGACCACACCGCTTTATGAGACGCTAAAGGGCAAAGGCGCGGTGTTCGGCCAGGTCGCGGGCTGGGAACGGGCGTTCTGGTTTGAAACCGATGCCATCAAGGACGATGGCAAGCTCAGCTTCCATCACGAAGCCTGGCATGATGCGGTAAAGGCCGAATGCGAAGGCGTGCGCGACAATGTGGGCGTGATGGATCACGGCGGCTTCACCCGCTACGAGGTCGAAGGCCCCAAGGCGACTGAGTTCCTGAACCATGTGTTCTGCGGTGCGATGCCGAAGGTGGGCCGGGTCAAGCTCAGCTACATGCTGACGCCCAAGGGCAAGCTCTGGTCCGAGGCCACCATCGCCCGGCTGGAGGAGAACAAATACCTCTTGTGCGGCCCGACGCTGGCGGACCAGCGCGACCACGACTGGATGTCGCAATTCCTGCCGGAAGAGGGCGTGACCCTGCGGCGCGGCTCGGAGTTTGACGCGGCGCTGATGGTGATGGGGCCGAAGTCCCGCGATGTGCTGCAGCCGTTGACCCAGGATGACCTCTCGAAAGAGGCAGCGCCTTGGATGTCGGTGCGTGGGATCACCATTGCCGGCGCGCCGGCGGTTGCGCTGCGGGTCTCTTATGTGGGCGAACTGGGCTGGGAGCTGCACATGCGCTCGGCCGATCTGGTGACAGTCTACAGCGCCATCATGGAGCAGGGCGCGGACAAGGGCATGGTGGAGTTCGGCTCTTATGCCTTGAATGCGATGCGGATCGAGAAGGGATACCACGGCTGGGGGTCGGATTTTGGCATCGAATACACGGCCTTTGATGCGGGGCTGGACCGGTTTGTCAGCAAAAAGAAAGACAGTTTCGTTGGCCGCGATGCGTTTATGGCCCAGGCCGAGCAGGCGAAGGGCTACCACTTCACCGCCTTTGTCCTGGAGGGCCACGGCGCGGATGCTCTGTCCTCGGACCCGATCTGCCGCGATGGCAGGCCGGTGGGCTATGTCAGCTCCGGCGGCACCGGCTTCCGCATCGGCAAGCGGATTGCGCTTGGGTATCTGACGGTTGCCGCGCAGCCGGGCGAGGTCTTTGACATTGAAGTGCTGGGCCAGCCGGTAAAGGCAACGGTTGCCACGGTGCCGTTCTACGATCCCGAAAACGACCGGCTGCGGGGGTAAGGAGATGGCAAAGCCCCTTCCCACGGACGTGCAGGTCGCCATTGTCGGCGGCGGCATTGTTGGCTGTGCAACGGCCTACCACCTGGCCAAGGCTGGCTGGCCAGTGGCGCTGTTCGAGCGCAAGAAACTGACCTCCGGCACCACCTGGCACGCGGCCGGGCTGGTCAGCGAGACCCAGGGCGTGCCGGTGATGACGGCGCTGGCAAAGTATGGCCTCGACCTGATGGAGAGCCTGGAGGATGAAACCGGCCAGAACACCGGCTTCAAGCGCAACGGGTCGATGACGCTGGCGCTGACGGATGCGCGGATGGAGGAGCTGCGGCGCAAGGTGGATTATGCCCGCGGCTGCGGCATCCGCGCGGAAGAAATCAGCACGGGCGAAGCGCTGGAGCGTTGGCCGCTCTTGTCTGCCCACGACGCCAAGGGCGCCTTCTGGTTCCCCGGCGACGGCTATACCAACCCGATCGACACCACCATGGCGCTGGCCAAGGGCGCCCGGATGAACGGCGCGCAGATTTTCGAGGACACCAAGGTCGAACATGTGGTGATCGAAGGCGGCCGTGCCGTAGGCGTGGAAACTGCGCAAGGGCTGGTGCGGGCCGAGCATGTGGTCAATGCCACCGGCATGTGGGCACGCGAGTTCGGGCTGAGCCACGGCGTGCAGGTGCCGCTGCATTACACCAACCATTACTATGTGGTGACCGACCCCATCGAAGGCGTCACCGGCGATCTGCCGGTGCTGCGGGTGATGGATGAATACGCCTATTACAAGGAAGACGCAGGCAAGCTGCTGATCGGCTGCTCGGAACCGAACGCCGCCCCCTGGCTGCCCGAAGGCGGCCTGCCGGAGGCTTTCGAGTTCGACGAGCTGCCCTGCGACGAAGAGCACCTCTATCCGGTGCTCGAAGCAGCAATGGCACGGGTCCCGGCGCTGGCGGAGTCGGGCATCCGCAAATTCTTCAACGGGCCGGAGTGTTTTACCCCGGACGCCAAGCACTACCTTGGACCGGTCACGGAGGTGAAGGGGCTGTGGGTGGCCGCCGGTTTCAACTCCACCGGCATCCAGAACGGCCCCGGTGCGGGCAGGGCGCTTGCGGAATGGATCATGGCCGGACATATGACCATGGATCTGACGGATGTGGACAGCCGCCGGATTGTGCCGGGTCTGAACGCCCGCAGCTATACGGCTGCCAAGGCGGCGGAAACGCTGAGCCACGCCTATGCGATGCACTGGCCCTATCTGCACAAGACCGAAGCCCGCGGGCTGCGGCGCACGCCCTACTATGGTCACCTCAAGGCCGCCGGAGCCCAGTTCGCCAGCGCCAATGGCTGGGAGCGGCCGCTGTATTACGGGCGCGGAATGACCGATGGTTTCGGGCGGGAGCCTTGGTTTGACGACTGGAAAGCCGAACATGAGGCCCTGCGCAACGACCTCGGCATGATCGACCTGACCTTTGGCCGCTTCATCGTGGACGGGCAGGGGGCCGAGGCGCAGATGCAGCGCCTGTGCGGGGCCAATATGGCGGTGGCGCCGGGGGCGCTGGTCTATACCCATATGTTCAACGCGCAGGGCGGGATCGAGGCGGATGTGACCGTCGCCCAGCTGTCCGCAAGCCGGTACCTGGTGATGGCGTCGGCCGGGGCGGAGCCGCAGACCGGAAGCTGGCTGAAGACGCAGCTGGAGGGGACCGGTGTCAGCGTGGTCAACGTGACCTCCTCCGAGGCAACGCTGGCGGTGATGGGCCCGCGCGCGCGGGACTTCCTGCAAGGGCTGAGCGGCGCGGATCTGTCGGACGGGGCCTTTCCCTTTGGCAGCTTCCAGGACCTGCACATCGGCCATTGCCCGGTCAGGGCGCAGCGGATCACCTATGTGGGCGAGCTGGGCTGGGAGCTGCATGTGCCGGCGGAGTTTGCGCAGGCAGTGTTCGAGGCGGTGATGGCCGCCGAGGGTGCGCCGCGGCTCTGCGGCGGCATGGCGGTGGACAGCTGCCGGATCGAGAAGGGCTTCCGCCATTGGGGGTACGACATCGGGCCTTTCGACGGCCCGGTGGAAAGCGGCCTGGGTTTTGCTTGCGATTTCACCACCGGGTTCACCGGCAAGGCGGCGATCGAGGCCAAGCGTGCGCAAGGTGCTGCCAACCGCCTGCTGTGCTTCCGGCTGGAGGATCCGGAGGCGCTGGTCTTTGGCAAGGAACCCATTCTGCGGAACGGCGAGGTAGTGGGGCGGCTGACCTCGGCCAGCTATGGCTGGACGGTTGGCGGGGCCGTGGGGCTGGGATACGTGGCAAGGCCCGGCGGCGCGGCGCTGAAGTCGCTGGAAGGCGGGGACTATCTGATCCTGGTGTCGGGAAAACCCGTGGCCGCCGCGGCCAGCCTGCGGCCGTTTTACGATCCCGGCAACAAGCGGATGCAGGGGTAAGGCTGAAACGGCGTTTCCAGGGATGTGCCTGCCCATCGGACCTTAGGTCACGTGGAAGCCTGCGTCCGGCAGGGCGCACCATTCCGACAGCAGCTCCGCGACCTGGCGGATCGGGTCGCCGTCTTCCATGTCCTCGCTGCGCAGCGCGGCGCGCCAGGGTACGTTGATGCCCTCGGCGGTGACCCGGGCGCCGACGATGCGGCCTTCGTTCAAAGCCGCCTGCAGCGCCCAGCTGGACAGCACGCTGGTGCCGAGATCTGAGGCGACCAGCTCAATGATCGCCTCGGGCAGCTCGACCGTGGCGGCCCATTTCGGGTAGGTCTCGGTCGGGCGGAACAGGCGGGCGAACTCGCGGTCGGGTTCGGGTACTTTGGTGTAGGTGATGAAGGGCTCGCCGACGATGTCGCTGCCCTCCACATGGTCCCGCCCCGCCAGCCGGTGGCCGGGGGCGGTGATGTAGAGCAGCGGGTCCTCGAACAGCGGCAGGCTGGTGAGGCCGGCCTGGCTGACGGCACCCGAAATCACCGCGATGTCGATATGGCGGTTTAGCACGCCGGACAGGGGATCGCTGCGGGCGCCGGCCATGATCTGCAGGTCGATGCCGTCGGCGCGGGATTTCAGGAACTTGATGAAAGCGGGCAGCCAGCGGTAGTTGCTGTAGGCCTCGACCGAGAGCCGCACCACGTGCTGCACCCCGGCATTCATCCGCCGCACGTCTTCCTCGGCGCGGCTGAGATCCGAAAGGATGCGCTCGGCCACAACCGCCATGTAGTCGGCCGCAGGCGTCTTGCGCAGCTTCTTGTGCAGGCGGGTGTAGAGCGGCACATCCAACCGCCGTTCCGCCTCGCGCAACCGGTGCGACAGCGCCGAAGGTGTCACCCCCAGGATCTTGGCGGCATCGGTGATCCGGCCGGTTTGGTTGATTGCCTGGATCAGCTGCAGGTGGCGCAGGTCGAGGAGCGGTTTCATGGGATTTTGCCTGAAATTGATTCACTAAAATGAGAAAACTTCGAGATTGGTACTCAGTCAAGATGGCGCTGAAATCGCCGCAAGGATTTGCTTTGGAGCCAGACATGAACGCCGACGCCAAACGCTCGATCGAGCAGGACAAAGCCCACCACGTGCACCCGCAGTCGAACCTGCGCCAGCATGCGGAGAACGGGCCGACGATGATCACCTACGGCAAGGGCGTGTACATCTATGACAGCGAGGGGCGCGAGATCATCGATGGGTTCTCGGGCCTGGGCTGCGTGTCGCTAGGCTATCACAACGAGCGCCTGGCCAATGCCGCGGTGCGCCAGATGAACACGCTGCCGTTTGCGCCGACCTTTTACAACCGGTCGCATCTGAAAGTGGCAGAACTGGGCGAGCGGCTGACCGCGATGGCGCCGAACGGCATGACCCGGGCGATGTTCCAATGCTCAGGATCTGAGGCCAATGACACCGCGATCAAGCTGTTGTGGTACACCAACACCGCCAAAGGCGAGCCGGAGCGCCGCAAGGTGATCGGCCGGGTGCGCGGCTACCACGGCAATACGGTGGCCACAGTGTCGCTGTCGGGCCAGCCGCATATGCACGCCAAGTTCGGCCTGCCGCTGCCGGAGTTCAAGCACACCGAACTGCCGAACTACTACCGCTTCCACATCGACGGCGAGAGCGAGCAGGAGTTCTCGGCCCGGATGGCGGCCAAGTTCGAGGAGCTGATCCTGTCGGAAGGCCCGGAAACCATTGCCGCCTTCTTTGCCGAGCCTGCAATCTCGGGCGGCGGCGCGCTGATGCCGCCGGAGGGCTACTGGCGCGAGATGCAGGCGGTGCTGCGCAAATATGATATCAAGCTCCTGGCAGACGAGGTGGTCTGCGGCTTCGGGCGCACCGGCAACATGTGGGGCTCGGAGACCTGGGGCATGAAACCCGACATGGTGACCTGCGCCAAGGCGCTGTCGGCGGCCTTCTTCCCGGTCTCGGCGCTGATGTTCAAGGACGATATGTATGCCGATATGATGAAGAACTCCGACGAGGTGGGCGTCTTCGGCCACGGCTATACCTATGCAGGCCACCCGGTCGGCGCCGCTGTCAGCCTGGAGGCGCTGGACATCTATGACGAGATCGACCTGGTTGGCCATGTGCGCAAGGTGAGCGACCGGTTCCTCAGCCGCTGCCACGCGATGGCGGATCATCCGCTGGTCGCGGAAGTGCGCGGCACCGGGCTGTTCTGCGGCTTTGAACTGATGAAGGATGGAGGGGCGCGCGAGCCGTTTGATCCGTCCTGGAAAGTGGGCGAGCTGGTGCAGAACTTTGCCCATGACCGCGGGCTGTACCTGCGGGCGATCGGCGACCGGATGAGCTTCATGCCGCCGCTGATCATCAACGAGGACGAGATTGAGATTGCCACCGAGCGGTTCAAGGGCGCGCTGGATGACGCCTGGGCCGTGGTCAAGGCAAAGATGTAAGGAAGGCGAAAATGGCGGAACTGCTGGAACCAAAGCTGCCCCAAGCGGGGCTGGCCGGGTGCTATATCAACGGCGCCTGGCACTGGCCTGAAAGCGGTGAAACGCTGGCGGTCGAGAACCCTTCCCGCCGCGCGGCTATCTGCGAGGTAGGACGCGGCACGGCACGCGAGGTCGATTTGGCCGCCTGGGCCGCCCGTGCCGCTCTGCCGGCCTGGCGCTCCCTGGCGGCTGCCGAACGCGGCAAGCTGCTCGCGGAACTCGGGCGCCGGCTGGAGGAGAACGCCGAAGAGGTGGCCCGGGTGCTGGCGGCCGAGAGCGGCAATGCGATCAAGACCCAGTCGCGCGGCGAGGCGATGGGCGCGGCGGGCGTGCTGAAATACTACGGCGGCGTGGCGGTGGAGCAAAAGGGCGAGACGCTGCCGCTGGGGCCGGGCTTGCTCAGCTACTCGACCCGCGAGCCGCATGGAGTGGTGGGCTCGATCATCCCCTGGAACTCGCCCTTGCAGCTGGGCGCGGTGAAGATCTCGATGGCGCTGGCCACCGGCAACTGCCTGGTACTGAAACCCGCGGAAGACGCGCCGCTGGCGATCCTGAAGCTGGCCGAGCTGGCCGACGGGCTGTTCCCCCCGGGCGTGTTCAACGTGGTGACCGGCCTGGGCGAGGAAGCAGGAGCTGCGCTGGCCAGCCATCCTGGCATCGACAAGGTGTCCTTCACCGGCTCGTCGGAAGTGGGCAAGCTGATTGGCAAGGCCACTGCCGACCGCATCGCCAAACTGACGCTGGAACTGGGCGGCAAATCCCCGACGATTGTCTTCCCCGATGCCATTGCCAATGGCCGGCTGGACAGCTGCGCGCAGCAGGTCGCCAATGCCATGCGCTTTGCCCGCCAGGGGCAGAGCTGCACCGCCGGCTCGCGGCTGTTTGTGCACAAGGACATCTGGGACGTGCTGATGCCAAAGGTGGCCGAGAAATCCGCGGCGCTTAAAGTGGGCGATGCTCTGGACCCGGATGCGGACATGGGCGCGGTTGTGAATGCCGAGCGCTATGGCGAGATCCGCGGCTTTGTGGCGGAAGCCGAGGCGCAAGGCGCCGAATTCCTGATCGGCGAAACCCCGGCGGAGGATCCGGCTGGCTTCTGCCCGAACCCGACCATTATCACCGGTGTCGACAACAGCTGGCGGATCGCCCGCGAAGAGGTGTTCGGCCCGGTCATGGTGGCGATCCCGTTTGAGACCGAGGCAGAGGTCATCGCGATGGCCAACGACACCCATTACGGGCTGGCGGCCTTCCTCTTTACCCATGATGTCAGCCGGATCACCCGCCTCACGCGTGCCATCGATGCGGGCTGGATCCAGGTGAACCAGGGCGGCGGCCAGATCCCGGGCATGTCCTATGGCGGCACCAAACAGTCGGGCATGGGCAGCGAATACTCGATCGAAGGTGCGCTGGAGGCCTATACCTATCGCAAGTGCGTCACCATCAATATCGAGGCGGATGCATGAGCGTTGACCGGTTCGGCAACCTGATCGACCCGGGCGTGGGCTATGCCCGGGGGTCTCTGCTGGCAGGCTCGGCCGATGAAGTGCGCCGCCTGGCCCAGGCGGGCCGGGTGGCGGCGGGGTTTGTGGCGCGGGAGGGAATCGAAAAGATCGCCATCTGCACCGGCAACCTGCGGTTCTACCCGGCCGCGCCCGAGGATCTGGGCGTTCTTTGCGAGGAGTGGGTCGGTCCGGGGCTGTTTGGCGAGGAGCTGCGGCAGGCGGCGATCAGCCACCTGGGCGGCAGCGGCAGTGAGGCGGCCGCGGTGGTGAACCGCACCAGTGCGGGCATCGTCGCCATTGTTCTGGCCCATGCAGGCGGCAAGCCGGTGCTGTCGCTGGTGCCTGAAGGCGACCGCAGCCATGCCTCGGTGACGCGCGGCGCCAGGCTGGCCAATGTGGCGGTGAAGGAAGTTCATGATCTGGCGGGCGTTGAATCGGCGCTGGCGGCGGAGGCGCCGGCACTGATGGTGATCACCCCGGTCACCTCCGAGCTGGCGATGCTGCCGGATGAGCTGATCCGCGCCGCCGCCGCTGCGGGCAAGGCGGCGGGCTGCGTGGTGTTCATGGATGATGCCTATGGCGCCCGGTTCCGGCCTGTCCTGCATGGCGGCGACGCCTCGCTCACGTTCGGCGCCGATCTGGTCATTACCAATGCCGACAAGGCGGGGCTGTCGGGGCCGCGTGCCGGTGTCCTTTGCGGCGATCCCGCCGTGTTGGTGCCGGTGCAGGCCAAGGCCAGCGAGCTGGGCATGGAGGCGCGCGCGCCAGTGGCCGTAGGAGCTATGCGCAGTCTGCAAGGCTTCACCCCCGATCTGCTGATCCAGGAGGCGCAGGACGGTCAGGATCTGGCGGCGGCGCTGGAGGCGGCGCTTGGCACAGAGCGGGTCAGCCGCTCGGCGCTGGGGCCGAAGATCGGCGAAGAAGATGCAATGGAGATCGTGCTGGAGATGGCGGGCAAGTCCTCTGCCGCTTGGGTGCCTGCCGAGGTCACCGCCGCCGCGGGTATGCTGATGCTGCGTGAAAAGGGCATTGTCACCGTCAATACCCATGGTCAGCCCGGCGGCCGGGTCTCGATCCGGCTGAAGCCGACGTCCGGCGCGGTGGCGCGGGCAGGTGGGGCTGCGGTGGTGGCAGAGTGCCTGGTTTCGGCACTGAAGGAAACCGCAGCGCATCTGGACGATGGGGATTGGTTTGCAAACCTGCTGTTCGGGGAGGGGTAAGTGCAGGTTTTGAAGAGAGCCAACACCCGGCTGCAGGCCGGGCTGGGGGGGTCAGCCCACCCCCCGGGGAGGAAAAAAAAACAAAAAAAACAAAAAAGAGAAAAAAAAAAAAAAAAAAAAAAAGAGAAGAAGGGAGAAGGGAGGGAAGAAAGAAAAGAAGAGAAAGAAGGGAAAGAGGAAAAAAGGAAAAGAAGAAAAAAAGGCGACACCATACCC
>NZ_JBSWYB010000041.1:0-38532 GCF_056160905.1 Leisingera sp. ABD4_442
GTTCAGCATTGGGTTCGTTAGCAGTGGTGGGGACTGTAGGGGGGGAGGTGTTTTTGGGGGGGGGGGGTTCTTTGGGGGCTTTGTGGGGGGGGGGGTTCTCGTGGCGCGGATGTGCGGCGCCGGGCCCAAAGCCGCCAGGCGGTCCGGCACAGCCGGGCAGCCGCGGGTGCGGGAGAGCACCGCTCATGACACGCTTCACTCCGCGCGCAGCACCGCGCCCGGGTTCATGATGCCATTGGGGTCCAGCGCCTGTTTGATGGCCCGCATCGCGGCCAGCTTGGCCGGATCGCCATAGCGCTCCAGATCGCCTGTCTTCATCCGCCCTACCCCGTGCTCGGCACTGAAGGAGCCGCCGAAGGCGTGGACCAGATCATGCACCGCTTCTTTCACCGCACCGCGCAAGTCGTCGTACTCCTCCCGCTTGCGGCCCTTGGCCGGAAACACATTGTAGTGCAGATTACCGTCGCCCAGGTGGCCAAAGCAATTGATGCGGAAATCGCCAAGCCCGGCCACCACCGCTCTGCCCTGTTCGATGAAGGCCGGGATGTCCGATATGGGTACCGAAATGTCATGGCTGGACACCGATCCGATGGCCTTGTTGGCCAACGGGATATGCTCGCGCACGGCCCACATCATCTGCCGCTGGCTGTCCGACTGGGCAATCACCCCGTCGCTGGCAAGCCCTGCCGCCTCAGCGGCTTCAAACAGCGCAGCAAGGGTGTCTTCCGCCTCCAGCCCCCGCGGCAGGCCCAGCTCGATCAGCACGCACCACTCCGGCGCCTTACCAAAGGGCTGGCGGACCTGCGGCAATGTTTCCGCCAGGAATTCCAGCCCCTGCCGGTGGATCAGTTCAAAGGCGCTGACACCCTCGCCCGCGTGATCCCGGGCCAGGGCCAGCAGATCAATGGCGGCCTGCGGGTCCGCCACGGTAAAGACCGCGGTGCCCTGCGACGCCGGGACCGGCGACAATTTCAGCGCCGCAGCGGTGATCACCCCCAATGTGCCCTCGGCCCCGATCAAGAGATTGCGAAGGTCATAGCCGGTGTTGTCTTTCCTCAGCCGCGACAGCCCGTGCCAGACCTCGCCCGTGGGCAGCACCGCCTCCAGCCCCAGGCAGAGGTCGCGGGCATTGCCGTAGCGCAGCACGTTGACGCCGCCGGCATTGGTCGAAAGATTGCCGCCGATCCGGGCCGAGCCTTCTGCCGCCAGCGACAGCGGGAACAGGCGCCCGGCTTCCTGCGCTGCCGCCTGCACATCGGCCAGAATGGCGCCCGCTTCTGCGATCAGCACGTTCTCCCGGGCATGAACCGCCCGGATCGCTGCCATCCGCTCCAGCGAGATCACCAGCGGCGCCACCCCGTCCGGCTTCACCTGGCCACCCACCAGCCCGGTGCCGCCGCCATAAGGCACCACAGCCACCCGCGCGGCATTGGCTTCGCGGACCAGAATGGACACTTCCTCCACGTTGCGCGGCAGCGCCAGCAGCCCCGCCTGCCCCCGGTACCGGCCGCGCGGCTCTTCCAGATACCGCGGTTCAGCAGGCCGAAGCACGCCCTTAGGCAGCAGGGTTGCAAGGCGGGCGGCAAAGGCGGGATCGGCAGGGTTCAGCGTCATGCCCTATCCATGCCGCAAGGCCCCGTGGCTGGCAAGGCGGCTCACTCCGCGTCCAGCAGGTACTTGGGCCGCAGCACATGGATGGTCGGGCGGCTGGGCAGGCTGCGCAGGGACACCGACAGCGCGCTGTTGCCTTCATCCACCACATCAAATTCCGGGCCGATCCGGGACAGGAAACTCTGCAACGAGTAGTCGCTGAACCAGTGCATCGGGATGATCACAGAAGAGCGCAGCCGCCCCAGCACCTCCAGCATCTGATCCAGCGGCAGGGTGATGCCGCCGTCCACCGCCGCCATCACCACATCAAGCCGCCCCAGCGCCGCAAATTGCTCCGGTGTCGGCACATGGTGCAGGTGCCCCAGATGGCCGATGCACAGGCCCGCGGCCTCGAAGACAAAAATAGAATTCCCGCGTTCCTCCACCCCGCCGAACATGTTGCGGATGTCTGTGGGCACATTGCGGATCAGCATCTCGCCAAGGTCCAGATGGTGGTCGATACCTTGGCCAGACGGCCCCCAGCCCTCCAGCACATGCGGGATCGCCGGGTCGGGATGGGCGGTCCAATGGGTCTCATGGGCGTGGTTCATGGTGACCACATCCGGGATCAGCGGCGCAGCGCCGGTGAAGCCGGTGAAATCAGTGACCACATTCAGCCCGCCTGCGGTGCGCAGCAGGAAAGAGGCATGGGCGATATAGCGGATCTGCACGCTGTCCTCGGCAACCGGGTCCCGCCAGCTGGCCTGCTGCAGGTACTCCAGACCGGGCGCGGACCGGGCCAGCGCAATGCAATGGCTCTGCCGCCGCTCCTGCGCCTGAAGGGCAGCGGAACACAGCAGGAAGCAAAGAAGAGAGGCAAACGCGCGCATGAGGCAGGTTCTAGGGCGCAAACGCGCGTTGTCAGCCCTGATCACAGAAAATTCCGGCTGCAAATGCTCCCGCCTGCTCCGTCAGAATTGGTAATTCTGCGTCGCAGTTGGGCGCGGCGCCCTGCTGGCGCAGAGCGCGGCACCGCCTGCCACGGACGCTGCGCCGCACCGCAGCGGAGGTGCCCGGCCCAACGGGAGCGGCGCATCGCCTGATGCGCCTGCGACGGGCGGGAGAGCCTCCTTTGAAGAGCGTCCGGCCTAGGCCTGCCCCGCCAGCGTCTTGCCGCGGCGGTCGTGGCGCAGAGAGGCATAGAGCACATGGGTGCGCCAGCGGCCGTTGATCTGCAGGTAGGACTGGGCCACGCCCTCGTATTTGAAGCCGGATTTCTCCAACAGCCCGCGCGAGGCCTGGTTTTCCGGCAGGCAGGCGGCCTCGATCCGGCTCAGGTCCAGCTTGCTGAACGCATGGTGCACCACTGCGCCGATCGCCTCGCGCATGTAACCCTGGCGGGCAAAGGGCAGTCCGGTCCAATATCCCAGCGTGCCCGCCTGCGCCGGGCCGCGGCGGATGTTGTCCAGGGTAATGGCGCCGACCAGCATGTTGTCCGACCGGCGGACCAGAAACAGCGGCAGCGCGGTGCCGCCGGATACCGACCGCCGCGCCCAGTAGACCCGGTTGGTAAAGCTCTTGCGGCTGAGGTGATCCGCCGCCCAGCTGGGTTCCCACGGGGTCAGGTAGGGCTGGCTCTGCAGCCTGAGCGCCGCCCAGCCGTGAAAATCCGCATGCACCGGCGGCCTGAGGGTCAGGCGCTCAGTTTCAATACGAACCTTGCGGCGGTTGAGCAGCATCAGGCGGCGCGCCTCTCCTGCAGCCTCTCCAGCGCCGGCGCACCATCGACCGGGCCATAGAGCGCCAGCGCCGCCGGGGCAGTAACCGCCATGGTCTCCGCCAGTTCGCGCACATCCTTGGTGGTCACAGCGTTGATCCGGTCCACCGTGCGCTCCAGTGACGGCACCTTGCCCCAGATCTGCACCAGCCGTGCCAGCCGTTCGGCCCGGTTCGACGGGCTTTCCAGCCCCATCAGCATCCCCGCCTTCATCTGGGCGCGGGCGCGCTCGACCTCGGCGTCGCTCATGTCATCCGCCGCGCGCTTCATCTCGTCGATGGTGATGCCCGCCAGCTCTGCCAGCTGTTCACCGGAGGTGCCCGCATAGACAGTCATTGAGCCGGTATCGGCATAAGACCCCGCCTGCGAGAAGATCGTGTAGCAGAGGCCGCGCTTTTCGCGCACCTCCTGGAACAGCCGCGAGGACATGCCGCCGCCAAGTGCACTGGCATAGATTTGCGCGGTATACATCGACTGGTCGCGGTAGCTGGGCGCCTCAAAGGCCAGCGCGAAATGCGCCTGCTCCAGATCCTTCACCTGCCGCGCCTCGCCGCCGGTGAACCGCGCGCCTTCGGCGGTGAACTCCGGCTTGGCCTCCATATGGCCGAACATCTGCTCTGCCAGTTTGACCAGCGCGTCGTGATCGACGCCCCCGGCTGCAGCCAGGATCATCTGGCCGGGGCCGTAATGTTCACCGACAAAGCCCTGCAGATCCTCGCGGCTGAAACTGCGCACACGTTCCGCAGGCCCCAGGATAGTCCGCCCCAGCGGCTGCCCGCGGTAGCTTTCCTCCTGCAGCCAGTCAAAGATCACGTCATCCGGCGTGTCCAGCGACTGGCCGATTTCCTGCAGGATCACCCCGCGTTCAACCTCGATCTCGCGGGGGTCGAACACCGGATTGAGTAGAATGTCCCCGATCACGTCCACTGCCAGCGGCACGTCGTCCTTCAGCACTCGGGCATAATACGCCGTCACCTCGCGCGAGGTGTAGGCGTTTATGTAGCCGCCCACATCCTCGATCTCCTCGGCGATTTGCAGGGCCGAGCGCCGCTTGGTGCCCTTAAAGGCCATGTGCTCCAGGAAATGGGCGATGCCGTTCTGCTCAATCCGCTCGTGGCGGCCGCCGGCGCTCACCCAGATCCCGACCGCCGCGGATTCCAGCCCCGGCATATGCTCGGAGACGATGCGGAACCCGTTGGCGAGTGTGTGCTGCTGAACTGTCAATTCGCGATGTTCTTTCTGATGTGATCCTCAAGGGCAGCCAGATCATTGGCGATCCGGGTGACCCGTTCCGGCCTCTCATACAGGTCGGACATGCGCGGCGGCAAGGGCGGATGAATGCCGCTGGCGTCTTCCACCGCCGCCGGGAATTTCGCCGGGTGCGCGGTTGCCAGCGTGATCATCGGAACCTCCGCCTTGCGATGCTCATTTGCTACTTTCACCGCTACCGCGCCATGCGGGCAGATCAGCTCACCCGATGATGCCAGCTCAGACTTGATGGTGGCGAGCGTTTCCTCTTCGGAGGTGCGGCCGGATTCGTAATTCTCGGCCAGCGCCTGCATCGCGCCTTGGGAGACGTCAAAGCCGCCATTCTTCAGCTCATCCATCAGCTGGGCAATGGCCTTGGCATCTTTGCCATAGGCATAGAACAGCGCGCGCTCAAAGTTCGACGACACCTGAATATCCATCGACGGCGAGATCGAGGGCTGGGTGTCGCCCTTGTAATACCCCTGCCCCGACAGGCAGCGGTGCAGGATGTCGTTCTGGTTGGTGGCCACCACCAGCTGGTCGATCGGCAGGCCCATCTGCTTGGCGATGAAGCCTGCAAAGATGTCGCCGAAGTTGCCTGTCGGCACGGTGAAGCTCACCTTGCGCTGCGGCGCGCCGAGGCTAACGGCGGAGGAGAAGTAATAGACCACCTGCGCCAGCACACGGGCGATGTTGATCGAGTTCACGCCCGCCAGCTTCACGCCATCGCGGAAGTCGAAGTCGTTGAACATGTCCTTGACGCGCGCCTGGCAGTCGTCAAAGTCGCCATCGACGGCCAGGGCGTGGACATTGGCGTCCTGCGGCGTTGTCATCTGGCGGCGCTGCACCTCAGACACGCGGCCATGCGGGTAGAGGATGAAGACGTCGACGTTGTTCAGGCCACGGAAGGCTTCCATCGCCGCCGATCCAGTGTCGCCGGAGGTGGCGCCTGCAATGGTCACCCGGTCGCCGCGGCGTTCCAAAGCGGCCTGGAACAGCTGGCCGATCAGCTGCATCGCAAAATCCTTGAACGCCAGCGTCGGGCCGTGGAACAGCTCCAGCAGGAAATGGTTGGGCGCCAGCTGCTTCAGCGGCGCGCGGGCGGCGTGTTCAAAGCCCTCGTAGGCGCGGGCGATGATGCCGCGGAACTCGTCATCGGTAAAGCAGTCGCCGAGGAAGGGGCGCATGACGCGGAAGGCGGTTTCCTCATAAGACAGCCCCGCCAGCGCCGCGATGTCGTCATGGGACATCTGCGGGATTTCGGCCGGCACATAGAGGCCGCCGTCACGGGCCAGGCCGGTCAGCATTGCGTCTTCAAAGGTCAGCTCGGGCGCTTGGCCCCGGGTCGAGATATATTTCATCGCCTTCAGCTCTTTTCGGTTCAGGGGCGGCTGCGCCGCAGGAAGTAGAGGGTCAACGCCGCCCAGATAAAGGCTAGCGAAAACCAGGTGATCGCGTATTGCAAGTGGTTGTTCGGGATGCCCGCAGTTGTCACGGCATGCGGAGTGACCGCGGCCTCAGGCGTTGTGCTGCGGGCGACAATCAAAACGGGTTCGGTGTTCAGGTACTCTGCCATATAGGCCACGTCCCGGGCATAGAGGATATTGGTGTCCACTTCCGGCGCGGGCGTCGTCCAGTCTCCCTCATCCGGCCAGAGAAGATTGCCTGTTACCGAAGCCGCTCCGTAGGTGAGCGGAGTGTTCTTTTCAGCGGCTGGAATGAAACCGCGGTCTACGAGGACACGCCGGCCATCGGTGGTCACGAAAGGGGCAATGACCCGGTATCCCGTCTCAGCGTCTTTGGTGACCCAGAACACGTGCAGTTCGTTTTCCTCAATCTCACCTTCAGCGGTGACGGCCAGGTAACGGTCGCGTTCTTTGACCGGGTTTTGGGGCAAACCTGCAGGAACAGCTTTGATGTTGGCCTCAATCGTTTGCAGCAGGTCTTGCTTCCAGGCCTTGCGTTGCAGCTGCCAGGTGCCGAGGCCGATCAAAATGGCCAGGCCAGCGCCTCCGATGATCAACAGGAAGATGACACGCCGCATCGACGCTGCTCCGCTTCAAAGTTCAGGGCGCGCAAGGTGTCCCTTGCGCGCCCCGTGTGTGGCTTTATGCCTGCGGATAATCAACCGCAAACGTGTAACCAATACAAACTGCCGGTTACAGACCGGAAGTGCCCCAGATGTACACGGCCACGAACAGGAACAGCCAGACGACGTCCACAAAGTGCCAGTACCATGCGGCGGCCTCAAAACCGACGTGCTGCTCGGGGGTGAAGTCGCCCTTCATCGCGCGGATCAGGCAGACGGTCAGGAAGATGGTGCCGATCACAACGTGGAAGCCGTGGAAACCGGTGGCCATGAAGAAGTTCGAGTAGAACTCGTCTTCGCCGAACTTCCAGCCTTCGTGCAGCAGGTGGGCGTATTCATAGCCCTGCAGGAAGGTGAAGGCGACGCCGAAGGCGATACCGATGGCCAGGCCCTGGATCAGCGCCTTGCGGTCGTTGTTGTGAACCAGAGCGTGGTGCGCCCAGGTCACGGCACAGCCGGACAGCAGCAGGATCAGAGTGTTGATCAGCGGCAGGTGGAACGGGTCCACGGCGTAGATTTCAGGCGCCACATATTCGGTGCCGACATAGGTCTCCATCGGGTACATGGCGTGTTTGAAGAACGACCAGAACCAGGCGAAAAAGAACATCACCTCGGACATCACAAACAGGATGAAGCCATAACGCAGGCCGATGCGGACAACCGGGGTATGGTCGCCGACCTTGCTTTCAGCAACAACTTCGGACCACCAGGCAAAGGCGGTGTAAAGAACCGCCACAAAGCCGATCCAGAACGGCCAGGCCGTCATGTCTTTCATCCAAAGAACGGCACCAACCAGCATGACAAAGGTGCCGACTGAAGCAGCCAGCGGCCAGATCGACGGCGGCAGAATGTGAAAATCGTGATTTTTAGCGTGCGCCATTTAAGTGTCCCTCACCTAGCGGCCTAGTTCGTGGTTGTGCCTGCCCCGGTGTTATCCCCGGTGTCGAGAGCGGCATAGCCCTCGGGCAGATCGATTTCATGGAACGTGTACGAAAGCGTGATCGTATGCACGTATTTTGCGTCCCGGTCGTCAATGATTTCCGGGTCGACATAGAAGGTCACGGGCATCTGCACCCGTTCCCCAGGCTGAAGCACCTGCTCGGTAAAGCAGAAGCAGTCGATTTTTTCGAAGAAGTAACCGGCCTGATAGGGCGCCACATTGTAAGACGCCTGGCCCGCGACGGGGCGGTCGGTCGGGTTGTAAGCCTCATAGAAAGCCAGCCCGGTTTCGCCCAGCTTGACCTCCATCTCGCGCACCACCGGCTTGAACTCCCACGGCATGCCGCGCTGTTTGGAGCCGTCGAAACGCACCTTGATGGTTTGGTCCAGAACGGTATCAGAGCCGCCGTTGGCAACTTGGGTGACGCCGCCAAAGCCGGTCACCCGGCAAAACCAGTCGTAAAACGGAACAGAAGCCCATGACAGGCCGCCCATCAGGACAACCACGCCCACCAGTTGGACCACGGTTTTCCGGGGACCCTGCAGTGCCATCAGTTCTGTTCCTCCTGTGCGCCGGGGAATTTGAAGCTGGCTGACGTCACCTTGACCATGGTCAGCGCCATGATCAGCACCACGAAGGCCGCGAGCAGGATGCCGACACCCAGGTTCAGGCCGGAGCGGCGTTTGTGGATTTCATGATCCTTGCGCAAAGCCATATTACCAGCCTCCCAGGCCATAGGGCTTTAGCAGGGCTTCAGCCAGGATCGCGCCGAAGTGCAGGAACAGGTAGAGCAGCGACAGTTTGAAGAAGCTGCGCTCCACCTTGAAATTGTCGGCCTCGGAATCGTCTTCATTGCGGCGGGTGATCTTCCAGGCGCCGTGCAGGAACAGCGCGTTCATCACCAATGCCGCGGCCAGGTAAATCGGTCCGCCAATGCCGGAGAACGCGGTGCCAACAGCCAGCACGGCCAGCAGCACGGTATAGGCCAGAATGTGGATCCGGGTAGAGCGGCGGCCGTGGGTCACGGTCAGCATCGGCACGCCCGCGTCGTCATAATCGGAGCGCATGAACAGCGCCAGCGCCCAGAAATGCGGCGGCGTCCACATGAAGGTGAGCAGGAACATCAGCCAGGGTTCCACCGACATGGTGCCGGTGGCCGCAATCCAGCCGATTACCGGCGGGAAGGCGCCCGCGGCGCCGCCAATGACGATGTTCTGCGGCGTCGCCCGCTTCAGCCACATGGTGTAGATCACCACGTAGAAGAAGATGGTGAAAGCCAGGAAAGCGCCCGCAAAAACATTGGCGGCCAGTGCCAGCATGATCACCGACAGGCCCGACAGTGCCAGGCCCAGAGCCAGCGCCTCGCCCGGCTCAACCTTGCCGGCCGGAATCGGGCGGCCCTTGGTGCGTTTCATCACCTTGTCGATATCGGCATCCCACCACATGTTCAGCGCACCGGATGCGCCGCCGCCGATGGCGATGAACAGGATGGCGCAGAAGCCGACAACGGGATGCACGCCAACCGGCGCCGCCAGCAGGCCAACCAGTGCTGTGAACACCACCAGGGACATCACGCGCGGTTTCAGCAGGGCGAAATAATCGCCAAAGCTGGCCTCGTCCTCATATGCCCGGCTTGCGTTGATGCTTGCGTCGCTCATCTTGGGTCCTTTGGCGGCAACAGGTGCGCATTCCTGCGCACCCCGGTCTTCTTTCTGATCTATATGGTGCTCCTTTGGAGCCCCATATAGACAGCTATCAGTTGGAGGCGACCTGATAGGTCTGCGGGACGCCCGCGAATTCGTCGATCGCACCTTTCAGCCAGGCATCATATTCTTCCTGGGTCACGACCTTGACGGTGATCGGCATATAGGCGTGGTCCTTGCCGCACAGCTCAGAGCACTGGCCGAAGTAGATGCCTTCCTTGCCCTCGTCGACGTTAAACCACAGCTGTGCCAGACGGCCGGGAACGCCGTCCTGCTTCACGCCAAAGGCGGGGATGGTCCAGGAATGGATCACGTCCGCTGCGGTCACGTTCATCACGATGGTCTTGCCCGAGGGCACAACAACCGCGGTGTCGGTGGCCAGCAGGTACTCATCTTCGGCATAGCCGTTTGCCGCCAGCTGGTCCTTGGGCAGCAGGAAGCTTTCGAAGCCGAACTCATGGTCGGTGTACTCGTAACCCCAATACCATTGGTACCCGGTCACTTTGATGTTGATGTCGCCCTCGGGAATTTCCTGCTGGGCAAACAATTGCGGCAGCGAGAAGGAGCCGATGAACACCAGCACCAGGATCGGGATCACGGTCCAGGCGATTTCGATCGGGGTGTTGTGTGTGAACTTTGCCGGGGTCGGGTTGGCGCGCTTGTTGAAACGCAGGATCGCCCAAAGCAGCAGACCGGCCACAAAAACGCAAATCACAGTAATGATCACCAGGATCATCCAATCCAGCCGGTGGATCCCGTCCATCAGCGACGTTGCCGCCGGCTGGAAGTTCAGGCCGCCGTCGACCGGCTTACCAATGGTTTTCAGGCCTTCTTGCGCTGTGGCTGGAAGGCTCGAAAGGCCGGCGAAAAGGCCCGAAAGCATCAAAGCGTTTTTCATGTTCTGTCCTGATCGGTTGATCGCATTGTTCCTGCGGCAGCACGAAATACGGGAATCAATGATTCCACAAAACGCACCTGCCCCGTTGTCTTTGACGCTGCTTAAAATCATATTCGGGCGTACAGATAAAGAGGCAGCCAAGCGTCAAACCGTCGCTTTCTTGATTTAGATCAAAAAAATCTGAGGACCGTGCCATGGAAAACCCAGCCTTCCGTCCCTTTGAAACCGCGCTTCCGGAGGATGAGGCGCTGGCCACCCTGCGCGATGCGCTGAACGGTGCGGAGGATGGAGAGATCTTTGCCGAGCGCCGCAAATCGGAGGCGCTGTCCTTTGATGACGGCCGCCTGCGCAGTGCCAGCTACGATGCCTCTGAAGGCTTCGGCTTGCGGGCTGTGAACGGCGATGTGGCCGGTTACGCGCATTCTACTGATGTCTCTATTGGGTCGCTGAAACGAGCCGCGGAAACCGCAAAGCTGGCGGTTGGCGGCGGCGGCGGCACCTATGCAGACGCGCCCCAGGCCACCAACAAAAAGCTATACACCGACGCCGACCCGATCAGCGCCATGCCGTTCCCGGTCAAGGTGGAGACGCTGCGCGAAATTGATGCCTATGCACGTGATCTGGATCAACGCGTGGTGCAGGTCTCTGCGTCACTGGCGGCCTCGCTGCAGGAGGTGGAGATCCTGCGCGCTGATGGCGTGCGGGTCAGCGACATTCGCCCGATGGCGCGGCTGAACGTGTCCGTCATCGTCGAAAAGGACGGCCGCCGCGAGAGCGGCTCGGCTGGCGGCGGCGGGCGGCTGGGCCTTGATGGCCTTATCGATCCCGCACACTGGCAAGCCCAGGTGCAGGAGGCGCTGCGCATCGCTCTGGTTAACCTTGATGCGGTTCCAGCCCCGGCTGGCGAAATGGACGTAGTGCTTGGCCCCGGCTGGCCCGGCATCCTGCTGCACGAGGCAATCGGCCACGGGCTGGAGGGCGATTTCAACCGCAAGGGATCTTCCGCCTTTGCGGGCCTGATGGGCCAGCAGATCGCCGCCAAGGGCGTCACTGTGCTGGATGACGGCACCATCCCGGACCGGCGCGGCTCGATCACTGTCGACGACGAGGGCACGCCGAGCCAGAAGACGACGCTGATCGAGGACGGCGTGCTGGTCGGATTTATGCAGGACCGTCAGAACGCCCGGCTGATGGGGGTCTCTCCCACCGGCAACGGCCGGCGCCAAAGCTATGCCCATGCGCCGATGCCGAGGATGACCAATACCTACATGCTGGGCGGCGAGGCTGATCCCGGCGAACTTGTCGCGGGCATCAGGGACGGCATCTGGGCGGTGGGCTTTGGCGGCGGCCAGGTGGATATCACCAATGGCAAGTTCGTGTTTTCCTGCACCGAGGCCTACCGGGTGAGGAACGGAAAAGTTGGTGAACCGGTTAAGGGCGCCACTCTGATCGGCGACGGCGCGACCGCGCTTAAGCAGATTCGCGGCCTTGGGAATGACATGGCGCTGGACCCCGGAATGGGCAATTGCGGCAAGGCCGGCCAATGGGTACCGGTCGGTGTTGGCCAGCCCTCTGTGCTGATGGGCGGTCTGACCGTGGGCGGTTCGGCAGCCTGAAGGAAACGCAATTTCGCTGCAAAACCATGATTCTGCCGTAAAAAACGGGCCGGAAGCCAATACTTCCGGCTCGTTTTGCTGCCCCGTGAGGCCTCAGCTTCCCGCGAGGCCAGCAATTTTCCAATTATTTTCTACACTTATGAAAATTTTCATGGCTTTGACCAAAAACCGCCGCACGTTCACCAACTGTTAACCGCCTTAGGGTTAATCCTAATCCTGCAAACAGGCGGAGCTGCGGATGACTGAAGAAGCACATTCTTCCACTCACCCCCCACTCCCACCCACCACGGAAGATACGCAGTATTCCTGGCTTCGTCTGTTGCGCTCCAAGCGGGTAGGACCGGTGACGTTTCACCGGCTGCTCGCCGAATATGGTTCAGCGCAGAACGCGCTGGATGCGCTGCCCGAAGTGGCACGCTCCGCAGGCATCAAGGGGTATGAAACATGCCCTGCCAAAGCGGTGGACGCCGAAATTAAGGCCGCAAAAGCCGCCAAAGCGCGGCTTTTGTGCTGTTTGGATCCCGAGTATCCCGAACTCCTCGCCGGGCTGAAGGACGCGCCCCCTCTGCTCTGGGCAATTGGCGACCTGTCAATTCTGAAGCGCCCGATGGTTTCCATGGTCGGTGCACGCAATGCCTCGTCCCTCGGGCTGAGGATGGCGCGGTCATTGGCGCAGAACCTGGGAGAAGCCGGTTTCGCAGTGGTCTCCGGCATGGCCCGCGGCATTGATACCGCCGCGCACCAGGCCGCCCTGGACAGCGGCACAATTGCCGTGCTGGCCGGCGGCGCCGATGTGATTTACCCGGCAGAAAACGCCAAGCTGGCGCAGCAAATCAGCGAAACCGGGCTGCGCCTTTCCGAACAGCCAATGGGCCTCCCCCCCCAGGCCCGCGACTTTCCCAAGCGCAACCGGATCATCGCCGGCATGGCCCGCGCCGTAGTGGTGGTGGAGGCGGCTGCGAAATCCGGCAGCCTGATCACTGCCAAGGACGCACTGGATTACGGCCGCGAGGTGCTGGCGGTGCCTGGCCATCCGTTTGACGCCCGCAGTTCCGGTTGCAACCGGCTGATCCGGGACGGCGCCCTGCTGGTCAGGGATGCCGCTGATGTTCTGGCCGCACTGCCGCCGCAAGCCGCGACGGCAGTTCCATTCGCACCGGAAACACTGCAGCAGGCAATGGCAGAGTTGCCGCCGCCGCCGCCCCAGCGTCGCAGCCTTGCCGAAACCCACGCGCTGCATCAGCAGATCCTTGGCAGGCTGGGCCCCTCCCCGACAACACAAACAGAATTGATCCGCGATCTGTCGCTGCCGCCGCAGCAGGTCGTCCCGGCCTTGACCGATCTGGAGCTGGAAGGCGCCATCCGCCGGCAGCCTGGCGGCTTGCTGTCCAAGGCACTCCCCGAGGAGGACGGTTGAACCCGGCAGCGCAGTCCAATCCGCCCCGGCAAAAAGCAGCAAATGCGGCCCCTCCGGTGCCGCGGCCATTATACCCGGATTGACAATCTCCCCTTGCACCCCACATCTTGCCCCGCCATAGAACCCGGCAAAGCGGTCCGAAGAGGTATCAGAATTTATGCCAGTTGTTGTTGTCGAATCCCCGGCCAAAGCAAAAACAATCAATAAGTACCTTGGCCCCGACTATACGGTTCTGGCGTCTTACGGGCATGTGCGCGACCTGCCGCCCAAGGACGGATCGGTCGATACCGACAATGATTTCGGCATGACCTGGGAGGTCGCCAACGATTCCCGCAAACACGTGAAGGCCATCGCCGACGCGCTGAAAGAGGACAATGCGCTGATTCTCGCCACTGACCCCGACCGCGAGGGAGAGGCGATCAGCTGGCACCTGCAGGAGGCACTGACCAAGCGGCGCTCGATCAAGAAGGACACCGCCGTCAGCCGGGTGACCTTCAACGCGATCACCAAGGAAGCGGTGACTGAGGCGATGCAGAACCCGCGCCAAGTCGACATGCCGCTGGTAGAGGCCTATCTGGCCCGGCGCGCGCTGGACTACCTCGTGGGCTTCAACCTGTCGCCGGTCTTGTGGCGCAAGCTTCCCGGTGCGCGTTCAGCCGGCCGGGTGCAATCCGTCTGCCTGCGCCTGATCGTCGAGCGCGAGATGGAGATCGAGGCCTTCAACCCGCAGGAATACTGGTCCGTCCGCGCCCAGCTGGCCACCCCTCGCGGCCAGGAGTTTGAGGCCCGTCTGACTGTCATGGGCGGCGACAAGCTCGACAAATACAGCCTGAAAAACTCCACCTCTGCTGAAATGGCGGTGCAGGCCGTAGCCTCGCGCAAGCTGTCGGTGCTGTCGGTGGAGGCAAAGCCCGCGGCCCGCAACCCCTCTGCCCCCTTCATGACCTCGACCCTGCAGCAGGAAGCCAGCCGCAAGTTCGGCATGGGTGCGCGCCAGACCATGAACGCGGCGCAGCGGCTTTATGAGGCCGGCCTCATCACCTATATGCGGACCGACGGCATCGACATGGCGCCGGAGGCGGTGCAGGAAGCCCGCGCCGAGATCGAAAAACGCTATGGCGCCGAATACGTGCCGTCCTCGCCGCGGATCTACAAGAACAAGGCGAAGAACGCCCAGGAAGCGCACGAGTGTATCCGCCCCACCGACATGAGCCGCGATGCCGCCAGCCTGAAGGTCAGCGACGACGATCAGCGCAAGCTTTATGACCTGATCTGGAAGCGGACCCTGTCCTGCCAGATGGAAGGCGCCCGGCTGGAGCGCACCACCGTCGATATCGGCTCCAGTGACCAGCAGGTCGTGCTGCGCGCCACCGGTCAGGTGGTGCTGTTTGACGGCTTCATGCGCGTTTACGAGGAAGGCCGCGACGACGTGGCGGATGAGGACGACAAGCGCCTGCCGCAGATCATGCAGGGCGAGGCGCTGAAATTCGCGTCCTCGCTGGCAGCGCAGGCCGAGAAGGCTGGCAAGGATGCCTCTGTACTGTCCGAAGACGGTGCTGTGCTGGCGCTGCAGCACCACACCCAGCCGCCGCCCCGCTATACCGAGGCAACGCTGGTCAAGCGGATGGAAGAGCTGGGCATTGGCCGCCCCTCCACCTATGCCTCCGTGATCACCACGATCCAGGACCGGGAATACGTCCGCAAGGAAAAGAACCGCCTGTTCCCCGAGGATAAAGGCCGGATCGTCACCATCTTCCTGCTGAACTTCTTCCGCAAATACGTGGGCTATGAGTTCACCGCCAATCTGGAGGAAGAACTGGATGACGTGAGCGCCGGCGACGGCGACTACAAGGAGCTTCTGGGCAAATTCTGGCGGGATTTCTCTGCCGCCATAGCCGAAACTTCCGAGCTGCGCATCACCGAGGTGCTGGACGTGCTGGACGACGCGCTGGCACCGCAGCTTTATCCGCCGCGTGAAGACGGCTCCGACCCGCGCACCTGCCCGAAATGCGGCGCAGGCCAGCTGCACCTCAAGACCTCGCGCACCGGCGGCTTTGTCGGCTGCGGCAACTATCCTGAGTGCAACTACACCCGGCCGATTTCCGGTGAAGGCGCCGAGGGCTATGAGCGTATTCTGGGTGAGGACGACGGTGACGAGATCCACCTGAAATCCGGCCGTTTTGGACCCTATGTTCAGCGCGGCGAGGCGACGCCCGAGAACAAGAAGCCGCCGCGCTCCTCGCTGCCCAAGCAGGGCAAGGATTTCCTGCCCGGCTGGGGCCCGAATGAGATCACCCTGGAGCAGGCGCTAACCCTCTTGACCCTGCCGCGCGAGATCGGCCAGCACCCGGACGGCGGCGCGATCCAGTCCAACCTGGGCCGCTTCGGGCCCTATATCGCGCACCAGCTGCCGGATGAGGAAAAGCCAGTATACGTAAACCTCAAGGAAACGCTGGACGTCTTTGAGATCGGCATGAACCGGGCGGTGGAGATGCTGGCCGAGAAACGCGCCAATCCGGGCCGCCGCGGCAGCCGGGCCGCCGCCAAACCGCTGAAGGAGCTGGGCGAACACCCCGACAGCGGCGGCGCCATCAATATCATGGACGGGCGGTACGGGCCTTACGTCAAATGGGAGAAGGTGAACGCCACCCTGCCCAAGGACGTGGAGCCCAAGGACGTGACCATGGAGATGGCAGTGCAGCTGATTGCTGAGAAATCGGCCAAGGGCGGCAAGAAGAAAGCGGCAGCGAAGAAGCCCGCCGCCAAGAAGAAGGCTGCACCGAAGAAAGCTGCCGCCAAGGAATGACCGCGGGGGCGGGGATCTCCCGCCGGTTCTGGGCGCATAAAGATGCGCCCTCACCGTTGGGCCCGGCGCCGCTGGCGCGGCGCGGGTCGGGTCGGGTACCCCGCCCTCCGTTTCGCAGCGGGTCAAGGGCGGCGCAGCCGCCGCGCCAGCGGCTTGCCCTTGAGGCGCTGGGAAATAAGGACACACTGGCAAACGCCCTTCAAGGGCAGACCTGCCCTTGAAGGGCTTCTCAGCAAACCCTTTCTTGCGCCGCGAAGCGGCGCCAGGCCCAAGCCTGCTGGCTCCATTGCTGCTGGCAATTGAGCCTGAAAGGCGCGGGAGCCCCACTCTGCCTGCCTTCCGTAGAAATACGCATCCTTCTCCGTATTCATTGACTCCGAACCGGCAGAGGGCCAGAACTCAGCGCAACCGGCATAATGGGAGATCTCCATGAAAAAGGTATATTCCAGCGCCGCTGAAGCGCTCGACGGGCTGCTTCACGACGGCATGTTCATCGCCGCGGGCGGCTTTGGCCTCTGCGGCATCCCCGAGCTGCTTCTGCAGGCGATCAAGGACGCGGGCACCAAGGACCTGACCTTCGCCTCCAACAACGCGGGCGTCGATGATTTCGGCATCGGCATCCTGCTGCAAACGCGGCAGGTGAAGAAGATGATCTCCTCCTACGTGGGGGAAAACGCCGAATTCATGCGCCAGTACCTGAGCGGCGAGCTGGAGCTGGAATTCAACCCGCAAGGCACCCTGGCCGAGCGCATGCGCGCCGGCGGCGCGGGCATCCCGGGCTTCTTCACCAAGACCGGCGTTGGCACCGTGATTGCCGAGGGCAAGATGGAAAAGCAGTTCCCCACCGGTGCGGACGGCGCGATGGAGGACTACATCATGGAGGAAGGCATCTTTGCCGACCTCGCCATCGTCAAGGCCTGGAAGGCGGATGAAACCGGCAACCTGGTGTTCCGCAAGACCGCCCGCAACTTCAACGCGCCGGCCGCGACCTGCGGCAAGGTCTGCGTGGTCGAGGTCGAGGAGATCGTGCCCACCGGCTCGCTCGATCCGGACGCGATCCACCTGCCCGGCATCTACGTGCACCGCATCATCAAGGGCGACCACGAGAAACGCATCGAACAGCGCACCGTCCGTCAGAAGAAGGAGCAAGCATAATGCCTTGGGACCGCAATCAGATGGCGGCACGCGCCGCGCAGGAGCTGCAGGACGGCTGGTATGTGAACCTCGGCATCGGCATCCCGACGCTGGTTTCCAACTACATCCCCGAGGGTGTGGAAGTGACCCTGCAGTCGGAAAACGGCATGCTGGGCATGGGCCCCTTCCCCTATGAGGGCGAAGAGGACGCCGACCTGATCAACGCCGGCAAGCAGACCATCACCGAACTGCCGCAGACCGCCTATTTCGACTCGGCGCAGTCGTTTGCGATGATCCGCGGCGGCAAGATCGCGATGGCGATCCTGGGTGCGATGGAAGTGGCCGAGAACGGCGACCTGGCGAACTGGATGATCCCGGGCAAGCTCGTGAAGGGCATGGGCGGCGCCATGGACCTGGTTGCGGGCGTCGGCCGTGTGGTGGTGGTGATGGACCACACCAACAAGCACGGCGACAGCAAGGTGCTGAAGGAATGCACCCTGCCGCTGACCGGCAAGGGTGTAGTGGACCGGATTATCACCAACCTCGGCGTTTTGGACGTCGTGGACGGCGGCTTGAAGATTGTCGAGCTGGCCGAGGGCGTCAGCGAGGACGAGCTGCGGGCGGCAACCCAGGCCACAATCGCCGGCTGATCCCCGGTAAAACCGCATATGAAAAAGCCCGCCTGTTTCAGGCGGGCTTTTTTTCAAACTCCAGCTGCCAGGCTCTCTCCTGGCCGCATCCTGGGACGCAGAGCGGTCCATACGGCGCCCTCCGGCGGGTTGATGATCTCCCACATATAGACTCGCTTGTCGTACCAGTTGACGACCTTCTCTTGTCCATCTTCAAAAACAACCACGCAATAGCTGCCGTCCGCCGGGTCGCAGCTGTCACGGTCCAGCCAAGTGACAATGACGGGGTCAACTACATGCCGGTTGAACAGAACCTGGGCCTTGACCATCTTACCGGACACATACAGCCCGCCGCCAAACAATACCGCCGCCAGCACAAGAAAACCGGGGGCCGAAAAATTGCGGAACGGGCTAGCCTTGGCGATGCCCGGTGCAAAGGCCACAAAGATCAACCTGCCGAAGAACCCGACAAACGCAATTGTTCCGATCAAGACGATATTGCCGGTCAATTCTTGCGAGCCCGCGGCCACTGCCGTTGGATCAATTCCTAAGTCCAATACCTGCCTCCAATGACATAAAGGTCTAAATCAGGTGGTGAAAATCAATAAAATCAGGCAAAAAGATGGTTTCAGAGCGAAGCTTCCGAAAAATGCCCCGAAATTCACGGCACTAGCAGCCGGAGAGAGGCCTAGCCCCGCAATGGCTGCTGGCTTTTACAGGCAAAGCGGCTCCTCTGTGCGCAGTCTAGCGCTGCTCTGCCGCCAAGCTCTGCACAGCCTCTGCGCCTCCTTGCGCCCGCGGGAGTGTCACCGGCAGCAACGCTCCGCCGGCGAGTACTGCGGCGCATACAGCGAGAAGCACGTCACGTTTCATTGCAGCCCCTCCGGTCCTGGCCTTCCCGGTCCCGGCAGACAGGTCATGCCTTGCTCTCGTCTGAAATCATCTTCGAACACAACCCGGCAGGGCTGACGGGCTGGGTTCCTTCCGCTGGAACAGTCAATGCTGCGGCGATGCAGGATGCCAGGATTACCGGCCCGAGCGGCGAGGCCATTGGCTTGAAGAGGCGTCTCATGACAATCTCCCTGATTAAAAGTGTACCAATCTGTTAACTTACATCACATGTATGTACCGATCTGTATACCAAATCAAGACCAAAGGCAGAGTGCTGTAGAACAAAGACGGCTTGCCTCGCTTCGCATTGTTTTTGCGCACAAAAACTTTTTATTTGCGGCGGCAGACCGGCAAACATATGTACAGATCAGTACGCAATAGGACGAATCATGCGCCCGAACAAACGAGATGAACTGGTCCGAAAGGCCCTGGAGGTCTTCTACCGCAGCGGCTTTCACGCGACGGGCATGGATACGCTGGTCAAGGAAACCGGTGTCTCGAAGACATCCATGTACAAGCATTTCCGCACCAAGGATGAGCTCATCATCGCAGTGTTGCGGCTGCGGGATGAAAACTTCCGGAACTGGCTTTACCGGCGGATGGAGGCTCTGTCACCGGACCCGGCCGGGCAGCTTCTTGCGATGTTCACGGCACTGGAAGAATGGTTCGCAAAGCCCGAGTTTGCCGGCTGCATGTTTGTTAAGGCCAGTTCGGAGTTCCAGGACCGCAGCCATCCAGTGTACCGGCAATCCACGGAACATAAGCAGCTTCTGCTGGATCATTTCACCCGTCTGGCAGAGTCAGCAGGTGCTGCGGATCCAGCAGCCCTGGCCCGTAAACTGCTCATGCTGAAGGAAGGCGCGATCATCCTGGCAGCCATGTCCGTCACCCCCGCCCCTGCAGAAGACGCGCTGAATACCGCAAGGCTGCTGCTTACCGACGCTCTGCCGGAATGACGAACCGCCCCTATTTGGCGGTCCGGAACACGCAGCCGTCAGACAGGAACTGCGGCGGAGTCATGCATAGGCCCCGCGCGACCTGATAGGCGGCCAGCACCTTAGGCACGTAATCGCGGGTCTCGGCAAAAGGCGGCACCCCTTGATGGGCGCGTACCGCGCCTTCGCCTGCATTATACCCTGCCAGCACCAGGATAGGGTCGCCGCCGAACTCTCCCATCAGCCAGTCCAGGTATTTCACACCGCCGGAAATATTCTGCTGCGCTTCCAGCGCGTCGCTCACGCCGAACCGGGCAGCCGTATCAGGCATCAGCTGCATCAGCCCTTGCGCCCCCGCTGCGCTGACGGCATCGGCGCGGCCCGCAGATTCGACGGCGATCACGGCCAGCACCAGCGCTGGTGAGACCTCTGTGCCAACACTCTCTGTCAGGATCTGTATTCCGCGTTCCTGAACAATCTCCTGCAACAGCTGCAGCCGCGGCCCCGTCAGCTCCTTGGAGCCGCGCAGCGCTTGCAGCGCGTCATCCAGCCGCCCAGGTCCGCTGTCCTCCAGACCAGCGGCAATCTTGTCCCAGAACCAGCCGTAACGCCCCTCTGGCAAAGGTGATGTTCCGTCTGCCGTCTCTGCATCAGAGGCCGGGGGCTCCTGCACGGCTTGCGGCTCAATCTGCACGGTTATTCGCTTGCCTGCTCCAGGTGCTGGCGGCTTTATACGCTTGGCTTCGAATTCAGGGAAAGGCCGGGGCGGCACCTGCTGCCCCGCCGCGGCAAACGGCACTGCGCAGGCCGCCAGGGCCAATACTGCGTTGCGAAACGGCATTTCTTTGCCTGCCTCTGGTTTCTGCTTGCTTCAAAATGAAAAACTTAGAGCCCGAACACCAGCTTTTGCGCCCCAGAATCTGGCGCAACCGCCTTATTTCGCTCTGACTGGCGCCGAATTACCACGGGACACGAGCAGGTAACTGAATTTTAACCCAGCAAAATCAATGCCGTACAGAAATCATTGCCGAAAAGTAAAAATTAGGCGGGAATTTCCGGGTTTCGGCCCAAATCCTGCCACGCTGCACTGGCTATATGTACTCATCCAAGCCGGACAGGGACCAAGCAGGTGAGAGTGCAAACCCTGGCGAGATGGCGGGATGACGAAAATTCTGAGATCCTTTGGAGGGACCAACCATGATCAAATTCTTCAAAAACTTCCGCAAAGACGAATCCGGCGCCGTGACCGTCGACTGGGTTGTTCTGACCGCTGCCGTCGCAGCTCTGGCCGGCGTTGTCTACACCGCCATCCAGGACGGCGCATCCGACCTGACCAGCAGCACCGGCGACTTCCTGTCCGACCAGGCACCTTCGTCCAGCACCGGCGGCACCACCTAAGCCGCACTGCTTGATCGCAAGATTGGCCGCCCTCTTCGGAGGGCGGCCTTTTCTATTGCCAGCCCCCGCTGCCTGAGAGGTTTGCAAGTCTCAGGCCGGAACTGTTTTTTCAACGGCTTCAATGCACCTCTGCCCTTGGCTGCAAATTTTCTTGCCAAAAAGTAAAAATTGGGCGGCAATTCCGGATTTCGGCCTAATTCCTGCCATTCTCCGCTGGCTATATGTACTCATCCAAGCCGGACAGGGGCCAAGCAGGTGAGAGTGCAGACCCTGGCGAGACGGCGGGACACGACAATTTCTGAGATCCTTTGGAGGGACCAACCATGATCAAATTCTTCAAGAATTTCCGCAAGGAAGAATCCGGCGCCGTGACCGTCGACTGGGTTGTTCTGACCGCTGCCGTCGCAGCTCTGGCCGGTGTTGTCTACACCGCCATCCAGGACGGCGCATCCGACCTAACCAGCAGCACTGGCGACTTCCTGTCCGACCAGGCTCCGTCGTCCAGCACCGGCGGCACCACCTAAGCCGCACTGCTTGATCGCAAGATTGGCCGCCCTCTTCGGAGGGCGGCCTTTCCTTTGCCAGCCAAACGCAGCAGCCGGGGCTGAAGAAACAATTTGAAAAGTCTATCAAATACCAGGCTTTTAGGGCGAAATGCACAGGTTTGCGCCCAATTAAGGCCCCATTCATAAAGCTTAATAACCTTAACAGTGGGCGGAGCTGCTTGCAGCAAGCGGAACCGCAGCTGATCAATTAGGGCAGCGAGGTCCGCGACATGAAGAAGTTTAGGTCATTTATTGCCAGCGAAGATGGCGCAATCACAGTGGACTGGGTTATTCTGGCAGCCGCCGTGGCCGGACTGGCCGCGTTGATCGCCGGCCTGATGCAGGACGGCGCCCTGGGGCTGGCGGATGCGCTGGCGGCCTACATGAGCAACTGGAACTTTGGCTAAGGCACGCTGCCTGACGGGTGGCTGCCATCCGCCGCTGCCCTGGCCAAAGTCCGCAGATGTTTAAAAATCCGTTGGCCGGAACCGCCCCGCGGACACCCGGCTTCGGTTGATGAGAGGTAACACAATGCGTGCAGTTTTCGGACTTGTGCTGATTGTCGGTGTCGCCCTCGCGGGCGGCGCGGTCATGATGGCCAAGAAATACATTTCGGCCTATCAGAACGAACTGGCCCGCGAACGCGCCGCCCGGGCTGAAACGGTCCCGACGGTCGATGTCTTTGTCGCCACCAAACCCCTGAAGTACGGCGAACGCCTGTCCAAGGAAGCCGTACGCGCCGTGCGCTGGCCGGAGAACGCCATTCCCGATGGCGCCTTTACCGCTCTGGACACCCTTTTCCCGCCGCAAAGCGGCGACAAGCTGCGCGTGGTACTGCGCGCGATGGAAAAGGACGAGGCCATCATGGCGGTCAAGGTGACCGCGCCTGGCGAGGATGCCGGCATCACCTCCCGGCTGCAGCGCGGCATGCGGGCCTTTGCGATCAAGGTTGATGTGTCCTCGGGCGTTTCGGGTTTCTTGCGTCCAGGCGACAAGGTCGATGTCTATTGGACCGGCATGATGCCGGGTTCCAGCGGAACCCACGGCGAAGTCACCCGGCTGATTGAGACCAATGTGGAGCTGGTTGCCGTGGACCAGAGCGCCGGCGGCGACATCAGTGAAGCCATCATCGCCCGCACCGTTACGGTTGCGGCCCTGCCCAAACAGGTGGCGGCGCTGGCGCAGGCGCAGACCACCGGGCGCCTGTCCCTGGCGCTGGTCGGTGCAGGCGACGACACCATCGCTTCGGTGGTTGAAGTGGACCAGCGCACATTGCTGGGACTGGGTGCGCTGGAAGCCCCTCAGGAAGTAGAAAAGGAAAAAGTCTGCACCATCAGGACCCGCCGCGGCGCTGAGGTTGTGGAAATCCCGATCCCTTGCACCAACTAGGAATATCATTTCCTTGCAGACCGTTAACAGGTTCAGCCGCCCTTTCACTTCGAAGGGCGGTTGATTTGCCTGTTGCGCTTGCCCCACAATGCAAACCCCTCAGGAACGGCGCCGAAGCCATTGATTCTTGCAATAATTCGGGATCTGCACCACAGTGGCCCAAAGAGCGGGCAAAAAGACCCGGATTTTGAGGCGTGATCGGAAAGGCAGGTCACATGGCAATTAAACGGTTCGTGGCGGCGGCCCTTATGGGGCTATCGCTAATTGGCATGCCGCAGGCGGATGGGGCATCGGCGCAATCTCTGCGGGTGGTGAAGAAGGGCACGGCGGCAACGCTGGACGTGCCAATGAACCGCGCTGTGGTTGTGGAAAGCGAAACACCCTTTGCAGAGCTGAGCATCGCAAACCCCAGTATTGCGGATATTTCCTCCCTCTCAGACCGCACCATCTATGTGCTGGGCAAATCGCCTGGCCTGACCACCCTGACGCTGCTTGATGGCTCCGGCCGGCTGATCACCAACGTGAACGTGCGGGTGGCTGCGGATGTGACCGAATTCAAGGAACGCCTGCGCCAGATCCTGCCAAACGAGAAGATCGAGGTGCGCACCGCCAATGACGGCATTGTGCTGTCCGGCACCGTGTCCAGCGCCGCACGCCTTCAGCGGGCTCTGGATCTGGCCGAACGCTACGCACCTGAGCGGGTCAGTAACCTGATGTCGGTCGGCGGCGTGCAGCAGGTCATGCTCAAGGTCCGCTTTGCCGAAATGCAGCGCTCGGTTTCGAAATCCCTCAGCGCCTCGCTGGGATTCAACGGCGGCACCGGCAATGGCCGCACCGGCGGCTATAACACCCTGAACACCTCCGGCGCGCTGGCCAACTCGCTGGCCGGCAACATCCCCGCCGCCAATGCCAACACCGGTGCCTTCCTGTTCGGCTTCAACGCAGGCTCCGTCCAGGTCAGCCTGCTGCTGGAAGCGCTGGAGCAAAAAGGCGTGGTCCGCACCCTGGCTGAACCCAACCTGTCTGCCCTGTCGGGACAGGAAGCGAAGTTCCTGGCCGGCGGCGAATACCCAGTTCCGGTCGCGCAGGAAGACGGCGTGATCACCATTGAATTCAAGCCCTTCGGCATTGAGCTGAACTTCATCCCACGGGTGGTCGACGGCGATCTTATCAATCTCGAACTGAACGCTGCGGTGTCGGCGATCGACCCGACCAACTCGCTGGAGCTGAACGGCCTGACCATCGACGCCTTTTCGCGCCGGGAAACGTCAACCACGGTGGAAATGCGCGATGGCGAGAGCTTTGCGATTGCCGGACTGATCCGCGATGAATTCCTCGACAACTCCGCGCAGCTGCCCTGGCTGGGCGATGTGCCGGTTCTGGGCGCGCTGTTCCGCAGCGCCGACTATCAGCGCGAGCAGACCGAGCTGGTGATTATCGTCAGCGCGCATCTGGTCACTCCGACCCGCGGCGAAGCGCTGACCCTGCCGACCGACCGGGTGGCCCCGCCCAGCGAAAAGGACCTGTTCCTGTTCGGCCGCACGGCCCGCACCAAGAACGGCCCGGCTGCCGAGGTGGCCAAGCAGGACTTCAATGGCTCTTACGGCTACGTGCTGGACTGATAAGGAGTGGCACAGATGATCAGAACCGCTGCAATTCTCGGCCTTCTCCTGACCGCAGCTGCCTGCGAGCGGGAAGCCGGGCGAGAGCTGAACCGCAAGGGCGCCTTCGGTGAAGCCACCTTCAACAACGCGGCGGTGATGAGCGGCGAGCGCAGCTATGCGATCCAGTTGGCCAGCAGGTTCGCCAAAGAGGTGCCCAGCACCATTAATTTCGACTTTGACAGCTCCCGCCTGGATGCGGCAGCCCGCAGTGCGCTGGATCAGCAGGCGCGCTGGATCAAGCAATTCCCCGAAGTGCGCTTCCGCGTCTTCGGCCATACCGACGCGGTCGGCAGCAATGCCTACAATAAGTCGCTTGGCCTGCGCAGGGCCCGTGCCGCGGTCAACTACCTGGTCTCGCGCGGTATCAGCCGCAACCGGCTGGAGGCCGTGGTCTCCCACGGCGAAACCCAGCCGCTGATCCCGACGCCGGAGCGCGAACGCCGCAACCGCCGCACCGTGACTGAGGTCAGCGGCTTCCTCAAGCGCCATCCCTCGGTGCTGGACGGGAAATACGCCCAGATCATCTACCGCGAATATCTGGAAAGCGCAGTTCCGGCCACCACCCTGACCGAGCAGAAGTCGATCGAGCGCGCCCTGCAGTAAGCGGTTTTCGCGGCCCAGCGGTTACGAACTAGTAACAATTCCCCACATTTGGGGATTTTTGGCCCCAATATCGCCTAGATTGCCACCGAAATTGTTTCCTAGAGGCGGACTGTGACCTGTGTCCGGACCGCCGGTGGGAACAAGGATGATGGCGATGAGCAGCGGAATGCCGCAAACAGAGACACCTGCGATTGTTGCCTGCACGATCAGCCGCGACGTGCAGAATTTCGATCTTTTGATCGAAGACATGGAAGCCGCTCTGGGAGAGGCCTGGGGTGATCTGGGCTTTACCGAGGCGCTGGCCTTTTTCGGCCAGTCCGGGGCAGAGCCGCTGCAATTTGTCGCCTTGGCCATCGACAGCGCGGATGAGGGCGACCTGCCGCTTTTGGGTGAGATCATCACCCAGGCGAAATCACGCGGCATCAAGGTGATCCTGATAGCCGAGGACGTGACGCCCGCGGCGCTGCACACGCTGCTGCGCCAAGGGGCCGATGAATTTGTCCCCTACCCCTTGCCGGAACAGGAGCTGCAGTCCGCAATCGACCGGCTGCAGGAACCGCAACCGGAGGTGGCGCAGAACCCGCATCAGCTGCAATCCGGCAGCCAGCGCGAGGGCGCCGTGATCGTGTGCCACGGGCTGGCCGGCGGTACCGGCTCCACCACCATGGCTGTCAACCTGGCGTGGGAACTTGCCGCCCTCAGCGAGCATGATGAACCCAGTGTCTGCCTGCTCGATCTGGATCTGCAGCACGGCTCGGTCTCAACCTATTTGGACCTGCCCCGCCGCGAGGCGGTAATGGAAATGCTGAGCGAAACCGAAAGCATGGATGCAGACCTGTTCGGCCAGGCCCTGCTGCCGTTCCAGGAGCGCCTGCAGGTTCTGACCGCGCCGTCGGAGCTGGTGCCCTTGGACATCCTGTCGCCGGAAGACATCACCCGGGTGGTGGAAATGGCGCGCAGCCACTTCGACTTTGTTGTCATCGACCTGCCCCACACTCTGGTGCAATGGTCGGAAACCGTGCTGAACATGGCCCATGTCTATTTCGCGATGATCGAGCTGGACATGCGCTCCGCGCAGAATGCCCTGCGCATGAAACGGGCGCTTCAGTCGGAGGACCTGCCCTTCGAAAAGCTGCGCTTTGCCCTGAACCGGGCCCCGAAATTTACCGACCTCGCCGGCAAAAGCCGGGTCAAGCGGATGGCGGAATCGCTCAGCATCTCTATCGACCTGCAACTGCCCGATGGCGGCAAGCAGGTTCTGCAGAGCTGCGACCATGGGCTGCCGCTGGCCGTTTCGGCAGCAAAGAATCCCTTGCGCAAGGAAATCGCCAAGCTCGCGGCCTCACTTCATGAGCTGGGCCGGAGAGAAGCAGAAGCCGCCTGAGCGGCTTGAACTGGGGTGAGTTGATGTTTTCCAAGTACAAAAAGCAAGCGGCCAAACCTGCCGCTCCCGCACCTGAGCCAGCGGCGGCGGCAGCCGCCGCCAAGCCTGCGGCATCATTGCGTAAGCCGGTCCAGCGCAAGGCGGCCGAGGCCCAGCCGATGGACAAGGAGCGCAAGCGCAAGGAACGCCTGAGCGAAATCAAGATCCAGCTGCACCGGGAGCTTCTGGAAAACCTGAACCTCGCGGCCCTGGAACGCGCGGGCGAAGCAGAGCTGCGTTCTGAGATTGCCAATATCGCGACCGAAATCCTGGCCGAGAAGAGCATCGTTCTGAACCGCGAAGACCGGCAGCAGCTGAACAAGGAACTCTACGACGAGGTCACCGGCCTCGGTCCGCTGGAAGCCTTGCTTCAGGATGACACCGTCAGCGACATTCTGGTCAACGGCCCGCAGCAGATCTTTGTGGAGCGCAGCGGCAAGCTTGAGCTTTCAGACATTGCCTTCAAAGATGAGAAGCACCTGATGCGGATCATCGACAAAATCGTCTCTGCCGTGGGACGCCGTGTCGATGAGAGCAATCCCTATGTAGACGCCCGGCTGGCCGATGGCTCGCGTTTCAACGCGATGGTGCCGCCGATCGCGGTAGACGGTTCGCTGGTGTCGATCCGGAAATTCAAAAAGGACAAGCTGGGCATTGACGACCTGGTGAATTTCGGCGCCTTCACCGAGGAAATGGCCGCCTATCTGCAGGCTGCTGTCTCAACCCGCCTGAACGTGATCGTCTCTGGCGGCACCGGTTCGGGCAAGACAACCACGCTGAACGCGCTGTCGTCCTTCATCGACAACGCTGAGCGCATCCTGACCATCGAGGATACGGCGGAACTTCAGCTGCAGCAGACCCATGTGGGCCGCATGGAAAGCCGCCCGCCCAACGTCGAAGGCAAGGGCGAGGTATCGCCGCGCGACTGTCTGAAGAACGCTCTGCGGATGCGCCCCGACCGCATCATCGTCGGCGAGACCCGCGGCGAGGAAGTGATCGACATGCTGCAGGCCATGAACACCGGTCACGACGGCTCGATGACCACGATCCACGCCAACTCTGCCCGGGACGGTATCTCGCGTCTGGAAAACATGATTGCCATGGCGGGCATTGAAATGCCGATCAAGGCGGTGCGCAGCCAGATCTCCTCGGCGGTGAACCTGATCGTGCAAGCCTCGCGCTTGCAGGACGGCTCGCGCCGGATGACGTCGATCACTGAGATCACCGGTATGGAAGGCGATGTGATCTCGATGCAGGAAATCTTCCGGTTCCAGCGCGTCGGGCTGACGCCGGACAACAAGATCATCGGTCATTTTACTGCCACTGGCGTCCGCAGCCACTATTCGGAGCGTTTCCGCCTGTGGGGCTATGACCTGCCGCCGTCGATCTATGAACCCACTGTGATGGAGCCGCGCTGATGCAACTGAGTGCTGAACCGCTTATCTATGGCTTGATCTTCTTTGGGGTTCTGGCCCTGGTTGAAGGCCTGTATCTATTTACCTTCGGCAAATCCATCAGCCTCAACAGCAAGGTCAACCGCCGGCTGGAGATGATGGAGAAGGGCAGCAACCGCGAGCAGGTGCTGGAGCAGTTGCGCAAGGAGCTGGGCCAGCATGCCAAGTCGCAGTCGATCCCGCTCTATTCGCTGCTTTCCGAGCGCGCGCAGAAGGCTGCGATCGCCTTTTCGCCAAAACAGCTGATCCTGATTATGGCCGGGTTAGCCGCAGTTGCCTTTGTCGGTCTCAGCATCGGCACCTCTGCCCCCCTGCCCGTCCGCGTGCTGGGCTCAGTTATTATCGGCGTCGGCGCGGTGTTTTTCTGGGTCAACAAAAAAGCCGCCAAGCGGATGGCAATGATTGAGGAGCAGCTGCCGGACGCAGTGGAACTGATGGTGCGCTCCCTGCGCGTCGGCCACCCGTTCACCTCTGCGGTGCAGATCGTCGCGAATGAGGTTGAGGACCCGCTGGCCACGGAGTTCGGCATCATCTCCGACGAATGCGCCTATGGCCGCGATGTCGGCGAGGCACTCAAGGAAATGGCCGAACGCCTGGACATGCAGGACATGCGCTTCCTCGCCGTTGCCGTGACCATCCAGCAGCAATCGGGCGGTAACCTGGCCGAGGTTCTGGCCGGTCTCGCCAAGGTGATCCGTGCCCGCTTCCGCCTGTTCCGCCGGGTCAAGGCGATCACCGCCGAGGCGCAGTGGTCGGGCAAGTTCCTGTCGGGTTTCCCGCTGTTCTGCCTGATCGGCATCCTGGTCAAGGATCCCAACTACTACGACAACGTGCTGGACCATCCCTGGTTTATCCCGGCCTGTTTCGCAGTCGGCGCAATGCTGACAGCCAACCTCTTTGTCATGCGCATGCTGACAAACATCAAAGTCTAAGGAGGCGGCCGTGGATTTTCTGACCGGCATAGACAGCTTTCTGACGTCGCAGCTTGGCGAATTCGGCCCGCTCCTGGTGCTGGGCATCGCCGGGCTGTTCATGATCCTGCTGGCGATCCCCCTGCTGCTCAATCAGCCCGAGGACCCGCTGAAAAAGCTGCAAAAAAACATGGCGCCGGAAACCCGGAACACACCCAAGAAGGAGCGGCTGCGTCAGGGCAACCGCAACGAGCAGTTGCAGAAATTCGCAGGCTTCCTGGAACCGCAGAACGAGGAAGAACTCTCAGCCATGGAGCTGAAGCTGCGTCAGGCAGGCTATCACTCCAAGGACTCGGTGCGCCTGTTCCATTTCGCGCAGTTTGCCCTGGGCATTGTCGGCCTGCTGGCCGGTCTGTTCTTTGTCTACGTTCTGAAGGCCGACACGGACTATGACAGCCAGCAGATGGCCATCCGCATCATCGGTCCGGGCGCTGCAGGCTATTTGCTGCCAAAATACTGGATCACCCGCCGCATCGAGGAGCGCAAGCAGAAGATCACCGAAGGGTTCCCGGACGCCTTGGACATGATGCTGGTCTGCGTCGAGGCGGGCCAGTCGCTGGACCAGGCAATCGTCCGCGTTGCAAAGGAACTGCACGCCTCCTTCCCGGAGCTGGCCGAGGAATTCGAAGTCGTCGCCTATGAAATGAAGGCGGGCAAGGAAAAGGACAAGGTGCTGCGCGACATGGGCACCCGCTGCGGCGTGCAGGACGTGTCCTCCTTTGTCACCGTGATGATCCAGTCCTCCAGTTTCGGCACCTCGATCGCCGACGCCTTGCGGGTTTATGCCGGGGAAATGCGTGACAAGCGCGTGATGCGCGCCGAAGAGGCCGCAAACAAGTTGCCCGTAAAGATGACCCTTGCCACAATGGGGCTGACGGTTCCGCCCTTGCTGATCATCCTGGTCGGCCCGTCGGTACAGGGCATCATGAATATGGGCAACGCAGGACCCCAGTAATGACCAAAACGCTACGGGCAGCCGCTGCCCGTCTGCTGAAGGCCACCGCCGCCGCCAGCGCCCTCGCGCTGGCGGCAGCTTGCGCGCCGGGCGGGCTGAAACAGGACAAGAGCAGCCCCTGGGCGCCGGGCGATGATACGCGCGGCCAGGCCGAAGACGGGCTGGTGGTCGGCAACCGGCTGATGGCCGCAGGCGAACACGAACTGGCGCTGCAGGCCTTTACCCGCGCAGCACTTGACCACGGGCTGACCGCCGAGGTGCTGTCCGGCATGGGCTCGGCCAAACTGGGTCTCAGGCGGCTGGGCCAGGCAGAGGAGCTGCTGCGCCAGGCGGTGGATGCCGACCCGTCCTGGCCGGAACCGATGAACAACCTGGGCGTGGCGCTGATGGAACGCGGCAAAACCGCCGAAGCGGTGCAGGTGTTCCAGCGTGCCTATGCGCTTGACAATGGCGAAAGTGACGCAATCCGCGATAATTTACGCCTGGCACTCGCAAAACTGGAAAATCCTGCGCATACTGAGCCTCAAAAACAAGACTACAAATTGGTGCGGCAAGGCAGCGGCAGCTACCTGATTCGCCAAGCACCATAAAGAGGCAGAGCAGTAAAAAGGACGCACCAATGCGCCAGCAGATTTTTCTATCCGCTTCTCTTGCAGGGGCGCTGGTCCTGTCGGCCTGCGCGGAGAAAGGCGATGAAACCGTTGAACGGGCTTTCCAGGAAGTGAATGTCATCGACGAGAGCAATCTCAACGATGTCATGCTGACCGTGGCCGACCCGAATGAGGCAGTTGCCCATTTCCAGCGCACGCTCAAGAACGACCCGGAGCGGATTGAGCTGCAGCGCGGCCTTGCCCATTCCTTGATCCGCGCCAAGCGCAACACCGAGGGCACCGCCGCCTGGAAAAAGGTGGTGACGATGAAGGGCGCCACCAGCCAAGATCACGTGCAACTGGCCGGCGCACTGGTGCGCAGCGGCGAATGGGATGCAGCCAAGGCACAGCTCGATCAGGTGCCCCCGACGCATGAGACCTATGAACGCTACCGGCTGGAGGCCGTGGTCGCGGATGCCGGCAAGGATTGGAAGCGCGCCGACAGCTTCTATGAAATCGCAGCCGGTCTGACCACCAAACCTGCCAAGGTAATGAACAACTGGGGCTATTCCAAACTGACCCGCGGCGACTTTGCCGGCGCAGAGCGCCTGTTCGGCGAGGCGATCCGTCAGGATCAGGGCCTGTTCACGGCCAAGAACAACCTGGTGCTGGCCCGCGGTGCGCAACGCAATTACACCCTGCCGGTGATCCCGCTGGATCAAACCGAACGCGCCCTGCTGCTGCACACGCTGGCGTTGTCGGCAGTCAAGCAAGGCGACGTCGCCATCGGCGAAAACCTCCTGCGCGAGGCGATCGACACCCACCCGCAGCATTTCGAGGAAGCCTCCCGCTCGCTGGCGGCCCTGGAGAACGGCTGATCCATGCAATTCCCGGCCCATGCTGCCCTGTGGTTCCTGCCCTTTGTGCTGCCGCTGTGCTATACAGTTGCGCTGACGGACCTGCGCGGCATGCGCATCCCTAATTGGGCGGTCGATGTTCTGGCAGTGATCTATGTCACTGTTGGGGCGCTGGTGATGCCCAGCTGGGCGGACTATGGCTGGCACATTTTGCATCTGCCGGCGGGCATCGCCCTGGGCTTCCTGTTCTACTCTGCCGGCGCCGTCGGTGCAGGCGACGCCAAATTCGCCGGCGCCGCTGCCCCGTTTTTTGCCCTTGGCGATCTGCGGCTTCTGATGATCATCTTTGCCGCAACCCTGCTGGCAGGGTTCACCGCCCACAGGATCGCCAAATACACTCCCTTGCGGCGGTTGGCGCCCGATTGGCAAAGCTGGGAAACCGGCAAGAGCTTTCCCATGGGCCTGTGCCTGGGCGGCACTCTGGCGCTCTACCTGATCCTGGCAGCGCTGTTCGGCAGCCAGCCCGCGGGCCTGTAAAACTCTCCCTGATTTCTGCCGCCTCCGCGGAAATGCTGCAGCTCTGCCCCGCTGTTGCCACAGTCCTGAATAGTCTGTTTCCAGGAGCGCCCCGCCCGCCGGGGCCAGATATGGATTTCAGGGACAGGCACCGCCATGAACATGCAGAACCTCACCGTTGTGGCCCCACCCGCCCCCAAGGGGCTGGAACAGATGCAGCTGCCGCTGGTGATGATGCGGGACATTCTGCTCAAAACGATTTTCCGTAAAAACGTGGAAAACGTAAGCGAGATCGCCGAGGCGATCTGCCTGCCCTCCTCCGTCACCCAGGAGCTGGTGGACATGGCCCGCGAGCAGAAGCTGCTGGAGGCCACCGGCACGCTGAACGCCAACAGCGGCAACGAAATGGGCTACCAGCTGACTGACGCCGGCAAGTCCCGCGCCCAGGATGCGCTCAGCCAGTCGGAATATTTCGGCGCCATGCCGGTTCCGCTGGCAGTCTACCGCGAGCAGGTGAAGCGCCAGTCGATCCGCAACATCCAGGTGACCCGCGACCAGCTGACCAATGCGATGGGGCATCTGGTGCTGCCCAACAGCCTGCTGGATCACCTCGGCCCCGCAGTCAGCGCCGGTCGTTCGATCCTGATGTACGGCCCGCCGGGCAACGGTAAATCCTCGATCTCCAACGGCATCCGCGATGCGCTGGGGGATCATGTCTATGTGCCGCGCGCCATCGAATACGCAGGCCAGGTGATAACCGTCTATGACCCGATCGTGCACACCGCGGTTGAACAGGAAGCGGAAGATCCCAACGCCCTGCGCCGCCGCCGCCGCTTTGACGAGCGGTACGTGATGTGCGAGCGCCCCACCGTGATCACCGGCGGCGAACTGTCGCTGGACATGCTGGACCTGGTCTACAACCCCACTGCACGTACCTATCAGGCGCCGCTGCAGCTGAAATCCACTGGCGGCATCTTCATCGTCGACGACCTTGGCCGTCAGGCGGAACCGCCGCAGTCCCTGGTCAACCGTTGGATCGTGCCGCTGGAAGAAAGCAAGGATATCCTGGCGCTGCAATCGGGTGAGAAGTTCGAGGTGCCGTTTGACACGCTGGTGATCTTCTCCACCAACTTCCACCCGAATGAGATTTTCGACCAGGCGGCGCTGCGCCGGATCTTCTTCAAGATCAAGATCGACGGCCCGAACCAGGAGAACTTCCTCAAGATCTTTGCCATGGTGGCCCGCAAGAAGGGCATGCCGCTGGACGAGGCCGCGCTGGTGCATCTGCTGAAAAAGAAATACCCGACGATCAACAACATCTACGCCAACTACCAGCCGGTGTTTCTGATCGACCAGATGATTTCGATCTGCGAGTTCGAAGGCATCCCCTACCAGATGTCGCCGGAACTGATCGACCGCGCCTGGGCCAATATGTTCGTCAAGGACGAGCACATCGTGAAGTAAAAAAAGGGCGGGATCATCCCCGCCCTTTTCGCTGAGTGCTATCAGAACTTGCCGTTGTCGTGCGCCATCTCTGCCGGGATCGGGCTGACGGTATCCCAATGCTCGACGATCTTGCCGTCCTCCACCCGGAAAAGATCAAAGAACGCCATCGGTGTTTCTCCCAGGCTGCCCTCTGAGGCGGTGAAGACAAAGTTCCCCTCGGCCACCACAATCGGGGTGCTGGTATAGGCCAGCGCCTGGCCGGTTTCCGCCAGATGCTGGATCATTCCGCCAAGGGCCTCCAACCCGTCGCCGATATTCGGGTTGTGCTGCAGGTAGGTTTCCGTCGAGACGTAGCTGGTGATCTTCTCCGGCGCCTTGCCGTGCAGGACGTCAGTCACAAACCCCTGCACCAGCGCCTTGTTCTCCGCCGTCTTGTCCAGATCCGTGACCTCGGCCGGGCCGTCGGTCAAGGTGCGGCCAGAGGCGTTCGGCGCGGCGGGCGGCTGCAGGTTGTCCCAGTGTTCGGCCACTTTCCCGCCCTCGACTCGGAACACGTCGAAGGCCACCAGTGTCTCCGCGCCAAAGGCCTGCGCATTATCGTAGGTGCTGTGCAGCACCACCATGTCGCCCTCGGCAATCACCCGGTGGACCTCCATCGTGACACCGCTTTCCTTCAGCGCCGGAATGAAACCGATAATGGGCGCAGCCCCGGTTGGCACCATCGGGTTGTGCTGGATGTAACCCGGTGCCAGCAACTGCTCTGCCGCCTCCGGGTCAAACGCGGTGAAAATCGCCGCTACGGCGTTCAGAACGATTTCTTTCGCACTCATCGGATGTCCTTTCGAATCGCGTTGTCGTGACACCCCAATTTGGTATTCTTTCCGCACCAGATATCAATTACGCACCAAATAGGAACCAGGTATGCTTCCAGTAACCGCCCCCTCCAAGGAACAAGCAGAGGACTGCCCGATACGGCAGGTTCTGTCGCAGGTGACAGGCAAATGGCAGATGCTGATCGTGCTGGTGCTGGAGGACGGCGCGCTGCGGTTCGGCGCGCTGCGGCGCACCATTGGCGATGTGACCCAGCGGGTGCTGACCGAAAACCTGCGCAAGCTGGAGCGTGACGGCTATATCACCCGCAGCGTCGATCCCGGCCCGCCGGTGGCAGTGTCCTATGCGCTCACCCCCTTGGGGCAGGAATTGCTTGAGCACATGAAATCCCTGACCATCTGGGCCGCCGGGCGGCATCAGCAGGTGCTGCAGGCGCGGACCGTTTATGACAGCAAATGACGTTGCAATGACCGGCAAAGCCTCCCACATTCCGCAGGATGAGTGACACCGCCCCCGCCTTGCCTGAAGCGCTTGAGAACTGGTTCGCCGTCCGCGGCTGGACCATCCACCCGCATCAGCACGCCATGCTGGCCCGGGCCGGGGCGCCCTGCACCCTGCTGATCGCCCCCACCGGCGGCGGCAAGACCATGGCGGGATTTTTGCCGACCCTGGCGGAACTGGTCGATGGGACACACGACGGGCTGCACACGCTTTATATCTCGCCGCTCAAGGCACTGGCCGCAGATATCAAGCGCAACCTGCGCACGCCGGTTGAGGAGATCGGCCTGCCGGTCCGCATAGATGACCGCACCGGCGATACACCTGCCTCCCGCAAGAAGCGCCAGCGGGCCGACCCGCCGCATATCCTGCTGACCACGCCGGAAAGCCTCGCCCTGCTCACCTCCTACGAGGACGCCGCGCGGACCTTCAAAGGTTTGAAGCGGGTGGTGGTGGACGAGATCCACGCGCTGGCCGAAAGCAAGCGCGGCGACCAGCTGATGCTGGCGCTGACGCGGCTGCAGACGCTGTGCCCGGACCTGCGCCGCGTCGGCCTGTCCGCCACGGTGGACGACCCGCAGGCCATCGCCAGCTACCTGGCCCGCCATCCGGACCCCTGCGGCATCGTGCTGGCCGATCCCGGTCCTGCGCCGGACATCCGGATGCTGGAAACCGAAGAGGCCCCGCCCTGGGCCGGCGGCGGCGCGGCCTATGCGATCCCCGCCGTGATGGAACAGATCAAGGCGCACAAGACCACCCTGATATTCCACAACACCCGCGCCCAGGCGGAAATCTTCTTTCACAACCTCTGGCTTGCCAACGAGGACGCGCTGCCGATCGGCATCCACCACGGCTCGCTTGACCGGGTCCAGCGTGAGCGGGTGGAGGCAGCGATGGTCCGGGGAGAGCTGCGCGCCATCGTCTGCACCGGCTCGCTGGACCTTGGCATCGACTGGGGCGACGTGGATCTGGTGATCCAGATCGGCGCGCCCAAGAACGTCAAACGCTTAGTGCAGCGCATCGGCCGCGCCAACCACCGCTATAACGCGCCGTCCAAAGCGCTGCTGGTGCCTGCCAACCGGTTCGAGGTGGTTGAATGCCGCGCCGCGCTGGAGGCGGTGCGCGAAAATGATCTGGACGGGGACCCGCGCGGACCCGGTCCCCGCGACGTGCTGTGCCAGCACATCCTGATCGCCGCCTGCGCCGGCCCGTTTGACGCAGATGAACTCTATACCGAGATGACCCGGGCCGGGGCCTATGCCGCCCTGCCCCGCGCGGAGTTCGACGCCTGCCTCGACTTCTGCGCCACCGGCGGCTACGCATTGAAGGCTTACGATCAGTGGCAGCGCCTGCTGCAGCGGCCCGACGGCAAGTGGCAGCTGCGCGACCCGCGCGCGGCGCAGCGCATCCGCATGAACCTTGGCACCATTCAGGACGCGGACCTGATCAAGGTCCGCCTGAAACGCAGCCGCGGCGGCAAGCCCTTGGGCGAGGTGGAGGAAGCCTTTGCCGCTACCCTCACCCCCGGCGACACCTTCCTGATCGGCGGCCAAACCGTGCGTTACGAGGGCTTGCGCGAAATGACCGTGGAGGTCACCCGCAACCCCGGCCGAAAGCCCAATATCGCGGTGTTCTCCGGCACCAAATTCGCCACCTCCACCCAGCTCAGCGTGCGCATCCTGGAGATGTTCAAACAGGACAGCTGGCCCGCCCTGCCTGGCCACACCGCCGAGTGGCTGGAGCTGCAACGGGAGGTCTCCGAACTGCCCCGCGCAGGCCAATTGCTGATCGAAAGCTTCCCGCATGACAGCCGCGAACACATCTGCATCTACGGCTTCGCCGGCCGCAACGCCCAGCAAACCCTGGGCCTTTTACTGACCAAGCGGATGGAGGAACTGGGCCTTGATCCCCTCGGCTTTGTCTCTACCGACTACGCCACCCTAATCTGGGGGCTGCAGGAAGTCACCGACCCCGCCCCGCTGTTCGACCTGGAGGCTTTGCGCGACGGGCTGGAGGTCTGGCTGGCCGGCAATGCGGTGATGAAACGCTCCTTCCGCGGCGCTGCCACCATCGCGGGCCTCATTGAACGCAACACGCCGGGGGCGCGCAAGAACGGGCGGCAGGCGACATTCTCTTCCGATATCCTCTATGACACGCTGCGCAAGTACGAGCCGGATCACCTGCTGATGGACATCACCCGCGAGGAAGCCCTGCGGGGTCTGGTGGATTTCGGGCGGATCGAGGAGATGCTGGAGCGGACCCGCGGCTGCATCACGCTGCGGCGGCTGGAACGGATTTCCCCCCTCGCGGCGCCCCTGCTGCTGGAGGTTGGCAAGGTGCCGGTCAAGGGCGCGGCGGAGGAGAAACTGTTGCAGCAGGAATCCGCGGCGCTGATGCGGCAGTCCGGGCTGGACCGGCTGCAATAACCCTTGCCTGTGCCATCGGGACAGATAGACCCAAGCCATGACCGGATTTGACTTCACCCTCGCAGGCGCCTGCCTCACTGCCCTCGGCTCTGGCGGGCTCTGGTGGGCAGAGCAGCGCCTGCTTTGCGTTTCCGACCTGCATCTGGGGAAATCAGAACGCCACATCCGGCGCGGCGGCAGCGCCCTGCCGCCCTATGAGACCCGGGACACGCTCGCGCGCATCGCCGAACTGGTGTCTGCCCTGCAGCCGGACACGGTGGTCTGTCTCGGCGACAGTTTCGACGATGACACCGCCTCGCAGGCCTTGCCGGAAGCAGAGAAATCCCAGCTGTCCTCCCTGATGCAGAACCGCCGCTGGATCTGGATCACCGGAAACCACGATCCGGCGCCTGCGGATCTGGGCGGCGAACAGATGGCAGAGCTGCATCTTGCCCCGCTCACCTTCCGCCATATCGCCAATCCCCTGGCTGTGGCAGAGGTCTCCGGCCACTACCACCCCAAGGCACGGGTGCGCAGCACTTCCCGCCCCTGTTTTCTCCTGGACCAGTCGCGGCTGATCCTGCCGGCCTTCGGCACCTATACCGGCGGCCTGCGCAGCACCGACCCCGCGCTCACCGCGCTGATGGAAAGGGACGCGCTGGCGATCCTGACTGGACCTAAGGCGCTGCCGGTGCCCATGCCCCGCTAAGTGGCGCAGCGTCACAGGCTCAATGCGGCTGTGCCGTCTCTATGCTGGGCACCAGCAACAGAAGGACAGCATAGATGGACGACCGCATCCGCCGCAGTTTCGCCAAGCAAAGCATGATGCAGACACTGGGCGCGGAGGTCGCCAGCGTCGCGCCGGGCGAAGTGGTGATCACCGCCCCGATCCTGCCCGGCAGCCGCCAGCAGCACGATGTGGCCCATGCGGCCCTCAGCTTTGCCATCGGCGACACGGCGGCCGGCTATGCGGCGCTGTCCATGATGCCTGAGAGCAGCGAAGTGATGACGGCGGAGATGAAGATCAACCTGCTAGCCCCGGGCGCAGGGGACTATCTGCGAGCCACAGGCAAAGTCATTAAACCGGGTCGGCGTCTGGTGATCGTCACAGCAGAGGTCCACGCGGTTACAGGCGAAGAGGAAAAGCTGGTTGCCCTCCTGCAGGGGACCATGGTGCCCGTGTCCGCTTGACACATTCCCTTTCAAATTCGCAAACGCAAAGCCCCGCCGGAGGGTTTCCGGCGGGGCAGATTTGTTCGGACCTCAACGGTCTGCGCTTCAGGCGGTGAGGCCTTCAGGCTCGGGGAGGTTGTT